>CAXUNK010000045.1:0-17036 GCA_964252425.1 uncultured Acetobacteraceae bacterium | reverse complement strand
CCCTGGCGAATGCCTACGCGTATATCACGCGCGCCGCGGCCGCGGCCGCCAGTGCGCGCGCAGCGGGCGCGCCGCCGGCCGAGATGGCCAAGTCTCCCGCGAAGCCGGACGAAATGGCACCCGTTGCCAAGGCCGCCGAGCCGGCTGCGACGCCAACGGAGGATGCGGGCAAGAAGAAGCGCGGACGCAAGCCGTTCTCTAAGCAACTCGCCCGGTCGATGCCGCGGTAGAGGCACGCGCGGTTCGAACCATGGCTGACGCGTTTATCTGCGATGGGGTGCGCACGCCTATCGGCCGGTTCGGCGGTGCGTTGCGCGATGTGCGCGCCGACGATCTGGCCGCCACAGCGTTGCGCGCTTTGCTGCAGCGTAATCCGGGCCTGGACTGGGGCGCCATCGACGATTGCTACATGGGGTGCGCCAACCAGGCCGGCGAAGACAATCGCAACGTGGCGCGCATGGCGGTGCTGCTGGCGGGCATACCATCCTCTGTGCCGGCAGCCACGATCAACCGGTTGTGCGGGTCCGGGCTGGACGCGGTTGGCACGGCTGCGCGCGCGATCCGCGCCGGCGACGCAAGCGTGGTGTTGGCGGGCGGCGTGGAGAGCATGACGCGCGCGCCGTTCGTTGTGCCGAAGGCGGCCGAGGCCTTTTCACGTCAGTCCAGCATCGAGGATACGACCATCGGCTGGCGATTCGTCAACCCGCTGATGCGGTCGCAATACGGCGTGGAGTCCATGCCGGAGACTGCGGAGAACGTGGCCGCCGATTACAATGTGTCCCGTGCCGATCAGGACGCGTTCGCACTTCGTAGCCAGCAGCGGGCGGCCGCCGCGCAATCGGCCGGCGTGTTCGCGCGCGAAATCGTGCCCGTAGCGGTGCCGGGCAAGCGCGGCGAGACCGTGGTCGATACGGACGAGCATCTTCGGCCGGACACGACGCTTGAGGGTTTGGCGAAGTTGCGCGCTGCCTTCCGGACACCCGGGACCGTCACGGCCGGCAACGCGTCCGGCGTGAACGATGGTGCGGCTGCCTTGATCGTTGCCACCGAAGCGATGGCCGCCCGCTCAGGGCTGACGCCGCGCGCGCGGATCGTGGCGATGGCGACCGCCGGCGTGCCGCCGCGCATCATGGGCATCGGTCCGGCACCGGCGACGGAAAAACTGTTGGCGAAGACTGGCCTCAAGATCACCGACATCGACCTGATCGAGTTGAACGAGGCGTTTGCCGCCCAGGCTTTGGCGGTGCACCGGCTGCTGGGCGTGGCCGATGACGCGCCGCACGTGAACCCGCATGGTGGTGCGATCGCACTCGGACATCCGCTGGGCATGTCGGGCGCGCGACTGGCGTTGACGACGGTGAACGCGCTGGAGCTGTTGGGCGGCCGGCGGGGGATCGCCACAATGTGCATCGGCGTCGGCCAGGGGATCGCGATGCTGCTGGAGCGCGTCTAGAGCGTGGCGACAACGCCAAATGCCACAAAGGCAGCCGCGAAGTCTGCCGGCGCTCACGCGCAGGAAAGCTTCAACGAGGTCTGCTCCGTCCGCATCGAGTTACGGCACACCGACCCCCTGATCTGGCGTGAAGTCGAGGTGCCGACCTCGATTACGCTGAAGGTGCTGCACGACGTCGTCCAGATAGTGATGGGCTGGTTTGACTGCCATTTGTGGGAATTCACGATTGACCGCCGGACCTACGGATTGCCGATGGACGACGATTGGGGCATCGCCCCACGAACCGAAGCGATCAAGGTTCGCTTGCGCGATGTACTGAAGCCGCGAAAGACCACGATCGACTATCTCTACGACATGGGTGACAGCTGGGAGCACCGGCTCATCGTCACCAACATTCGCCAAGGGAACCCTGACCTCTCCTATCCGCGATATGTGGCTGGCGAGTGGGCAGCACCGCCAGAGGATTGTGGCGGTATTCCAGGGTTCTACGAGATGCTCGCCGCCAGGGATGATCCCAACCATCCCGAACACGCCGAAATCGTCGAATGGCTCGACGAGTACGATCCGGAGAAAATCGAGGAACTACCGCTCAAAATCGCCCTCGGCCGTATCGCAAACCGCCGCAACGCCGCACGGACGCGTCTGGCAAAAACGCGCACCTGATCGCCACGTCAAATCAACGGCAGACAGCCGCAGCCTTCGCGCTCAAGCTGGCGTCAAACTCGCCGCCACTCGACTCTGGATGCGGTTCATGAGTCGATGAGTCAGGCAGGCAGCAGGGCTTCGGCCATGCGCACGAATTCAGGGATGTCTCGTGCCGTTCCGGCCGCGCCCTGCTCCATGCCGGGCCGCCCGTAGCCCCAACCGGCGAAGATCGTCCGCACGCCGCATCCGGCGGCGGCCTGAACGTCGTTGTGGTGATCGCCCACCATCAGCGCGCGTTCGGGTTCGCCGCCGGCCGCTGCAATCGTTTCGCGGACGTGCAGCGGGTCGGGTTTGTGGGCCGCGAAACTGTCGCCGCCGCCCACCGCGGCAAACCGGTCCGACACGCCCAGCGCCTCCAGCAACAGACGCGCCGCGCGTTCCGGCTTGTTGGTGCAGACCGCAAGCGTCCAGCCGCGTCCGCGCAGTTCGTCGAGCGCGTCTGCGACGCCCGGGAACAATCGCGTCGCGTCGGCAACGTTGGCTTCGTAGTCGGCGAGGTAATCGGCGGCTGCACTGGCGTCCGGCACGGAAGCTACGGCGGCAAAGGCGCGATCGATCAGCGGTTGCAATCCGTCACCCACCATGGCCGCGACCTCGCGTTCGGCCAGCGCGGGCAGCAGCCGTGCGGCCAGCGTGCGATTGACCGCCGCCGCGATATCCGGAACCGAGTCCGTCAAAGTGCCATCGAGGTCGAACACCAGCGTGCGCATCGCTCAGGCGGCCTGGCGCGCCGGTTTGGCGTATCGCGCCGCCATTGCTTCCAGGCTTACCGGCTTGATCCGGTCGGCGTGACCTGCCGAGCCGAACGCCTCGAACCGTGCCTGGCACAGGTCGCGCGCCGCGGTGACCGAGGCGGCCAGGAACTTGCGCGGGTCGAACTCCTCGGGCTTTTGCGCCATCATCCTGCGCATGGCGCCGGTCATCGAGAGGCGTATGTCGGTATCGATGTTGATCTTGCGCACGCCGTGGCGGATCCCTTCCTGGATTTCCTCCACGGGGACGCCGAACGTCTCCTTGATGGCGCCGCCATGCTCGCGGATGATCGCCAGCCATTCCTGCGGCACGGATGATGAGCCGTGCATGACGAGATGCGTGTTGGGTATCCTGGCATGGATCGCCTTGATACGGTCGATGGCCAGGATGTCTCCGGTCGGTTTGCGCGAGAATTTATAGGCGCCGTGGCTGGTGCCGATGGCGATCGCCAGGGCGTCGACACCGGTGCGATCCACGAAATCGGCCGCCTGATCGGGATCGGTCAGCATCTGGTCGTGCGTGAGCTTGCCTTCGGCGCCGGATCCGTCCTCTTCGCCTGCCTCACCGCTTTCGAGCGAACCGAGGCAGCCGAGTTCGCCCTCGACGGTCACACCGACATCGTGCGCCATGTCCACGACATAGCGTGTGACGTGACAATTATACTCGTACGTTGCCGGGGTTTTCATGTCTTCCTGCAGCGACCCGTCCATCATCACGCTGGTGAAACCTGAGCGGATCGCCCGCAGGCAGACCGCGGCGCTGGCGCCATGATCCTGGTGCATGGCGATCGGGATGTTGGGCCAGGTCTCAACAGCCGCCAGCACCAGATGACGCAGAAACGCCTCGCCGGCATATTTGCGTGCGCCGGCCGAGCCCTGAAGGATGACGGCGGAATTGCAGGCGTCGGCCGCCTGCATGATGGCCTGTATCTGCTCCATATTGTTCACGTTGAACGCCGGCAGGCCGTACCCATGCTCGGCCGCGTGATCCAAAAGCTGCCGCATACTCACCAGTGCCATGCTTCCGACCCCTCTATTCGATATCAGAACGCCCGTTTTTTCCGGTCCATGATCTGCCAGATCATCGGCGTGAAGATCAGTTGCATGGCCAGCGCCATCTTTCCGCCCGGGCACACGATGGTGTTGGCGCGCGACATGAAGCCGTCCTTCAGCATCGAGAGCAGGTAGGGAAAATCGATGCCCTTGGGATCGCGGAACCGGATGACGAGCATGCTTTCATCCGCACTGGGGATGTCGCGGGCGATGAACGGATTCGACGTATCGACCGTGGGCACGCGCTGGAAGTTCACGTGCGTTTCCGAGAATTGCGGACAGATATAGTTCACGTAGTCCGGCATGCGGCGCAGGATGGTATCGACGACCGCCTCGTGACTGTGACCGCGCGAACGCTTGTCGCGATGCAGTTTCTGTATCCATTCGAGGTTGACGGTGGGCGCCACGCCGATCAGCAGATCGACTTCGCCGGCGATGTTGACCTTGTCCGTCCTCACCCCGCCATGCAGCCCCTCGTAGAACAGCAGATCGGTGCCGGCCCCCAGATCTTCCCAGGGCGTGAACGTTCCCGGCTCCTGCTTGTAGGGTGCGGCTTCGTCGTGGTCGTGCAGATATTTGCGCGTGCGGCCGACACCGGTCTTGCCATAGTCGCGAAACAGCTGCTCGAGCTCCTCGAACAGGTTGCTGTCCGGCCCGAAATGCGAGAAATGTCCGTTTCCGGCGTTCTGCTCTTCCGCCATGCGATCGCGCATCTGCTTGCGGTCGAAGCGATGAAACGCATCGCCCTCCACGACCGCGGCACGCACGCCTTCACGGCGAAAGATTTGCTGGAACGTCCACATCACGGTCGTCGTGCCGGCGCCAGACGAACCGGTTATCGCCACGATCGGGTGTTTGACTGACATCGGTCAAGCCGTCCGGTAGATGCTGCGTTGCTTGAACAGGGGTGAGTCGAACACCATCGACTCGCCGCGATCGTAGGCCTGGTGATATCCCTGCAACTGTTCGACATCCGGGCGGCTGCCCAGCAGCAGCGGTATCTGCTGGTGGATATGATCGGGGATCACATCCAGCACCGGCGCCCGCCCGGTGCTGGCCGCGCCGCCCGCCTGCTCGATGATCATGCCGATCGGGTTTGCTTCCGTCAGCAGATGGACATGACCGAGGCGTGTCGTGTCGCGCGTGTCGCGTGGGTGCAGGAATACGCCGCCGCGCAGCAGGATGCGATGGACTTCGGCCACCAGGCTGTCGATCCAGCGTATCGTGCAGCTGCGCCCGTCCGTCCCGCCGGCCTGCGCCGTCTGCTCCTGGATGAAGCGGCGAATCGGCGTCTCCCAATGCGGTTCCAACCCCGCATCGATGGCGATTTCGCAGCCGCGCTCGGGGATGCGCATGTTGGGATGCGTCAGCGTGTAGGCGCCCGCGTCGCGGTCCAACGTGAAGCCGTGCACGCCGGCACCCAGGGTTATGACCATCATCGCCACCGGCCCGAACAGCGCGTAGCCGGCCGCCACCTGATTGCGCCCCGATTGCAGGAAATCGGCGTGGGTCGGGTCCGTGACACCCTCCGGCGCGCGCAGCACCGAAAAGATCGTGCCGACCGTCAGGTTCACGTCCAAATTGCTGGCGCCGTCCAACGGCGCGAAGACAAGCATGTAACGGCCACGCGGGTATTGCGCGGGGATGGCATGCGGCTCGGGCAGGGTGGAGGAGAGCATGCCGCATAATTGGCCGCCCCACTCGCATGCGCTCAGCATGATCAGGTTCGCGACCTCCGCCAGTTTTCGCGGCGGCTCACCGGGCAGGTTCATGGTGGTGGTCACCGTGGCGCCTGGGCTGTCCAGCGCGCCACGCCCGACCGCGGCCCCGATCAGCTTTGCGGCGCGCTGCAGATCGTTCAGCAACGCGGCCAATTCGGGATCATGGGCGCCACTGCCCCGGCGCAGATCCTCGATGACGAATTTGCTGAACGTTGTGCGGCGATATGGCATGCTAGTCCTGAACAGGTCCAAAAATCATGCCGGTTCGGCAAACACGCGGCTGGCACGTATCTGCACCGATTATCGTCTGCGGAGCCACACGGCCGAAAGGCCTAACCCGGTTGGAAGGCGGCCGGTCCGCCCGACGCGATGTGTTGGGGTCGGACCGGGGCTGGATCATCGGCTTGCTCGCAGCAGGCCAGGCCGGCGGCGCTCCGCAGCAGCATCCGACGCGGCCACACCGCCTCTGTCACGCATCCCTGCCCTCCCCGCACGCAATCGCCTCGTCACCACCACTCACGGAGTGGTCGATGCGTGCCCGAATTCCCGTGCTTCACCGCGGGTTTCAGGTCTCGAAGTCGATCGCCAAGCGGGTCATTAGTCGCCATACGCTGGGCGGCGTCAAGACTGATGCGGCAAGCTGCCGGCCCCGTCCAAGCCTGAGTTAGACAACGCGCCCGGACGTTTCCTGGTCGGCGGATTGCGCCAGCCAGCCCCGCAGGACATCCACCGTCACCGGAGGATCGTCCAGGCTGGCGACAGCGCGCAGCGCACCCTCGAACGGCCCGGTTCCGCCGTAGAGGCTGGTCGTCATCAGACAGGGAAGGCCCGCAGCGGCGGCGCTGCGCAGGCCGTTTTCCGTGTCCTCGATCGCCAGACATGCTGCGGCAGGCAGCGCCAGACGGGCGAGTGCTGCAAGATAGATGTCCGGCGCCGGCTTTTTCGCGGGCACCTCGTCACCGGCGGCAATCACATCGAACGGGTCGTGGCCCAGCGTTGCTTGCAGCAGCGCATCCACGTTCGGACGGCTGGTCGTGGTCGCAATCGCGAGCTTGAGGCCCGCCGTCTGTGCTTCCTCAATCAGACGTTGAACTCCCGGCCGAAGTGCCAGCGTTCCCTCCCGCACGAGCTGGGCGTAAAGCGCGGTCTTGTCGGCATGCAGGGTCGCGATCGCCGTGCGGTCCAGAGCCTGCCCTGGCGCGTATCGTTCGATATAGAAGCCGATACGCTCCTTGCCGCCAGTCACCGCCAGGAGCCTGGCATACAACTCGGTATCCCACGTCCAATCCAAGCCGTGGGCTGCGAAACTTGCGTTGAATGCGCGGCGGTGCAGTTCCTCGGTTTCGGCCAGCGTGCCATCGACATCGAAGATCAGGGCGGCCAGCGGAGATCGCACGGGTCAGAACGCCAGCGCCGTCGCCTGCACCACCAGCGGCAGGGCCCGCACCTCCCGCAGCACCGCCTCGCTCACATCCTCGTCGACGGAGACCAGGCAGATCGCATCCCCGCCGGGCGCCGCGCGGCCGAGATGGAATGTCGCGATGTTGATGCCGTGCCTCGCCAGGGTCTCGCCGAAGCGGCCGATGAAGCCGGGCCTGTCCTGGTTGGTCACATACAGCATGTGCGGCGAAAAATCCGCCTCCACCTTGATGCTCTTGATTTCCACCAGCCGGGGCTTGGCGCCGGCGAACAGCGTACCCGCCACCGCGCGCGCGCCGCCATCCGTGGTGACGGTGATGCGCACCAGGGTTTGATACTCGCTCGGCCGGTCATGCGTCGTCTCCGACACGTCGATCCCGTGCTCACGCGCCATGACCGGGGCGTTGACCATGTTCACGCCCGACAACACCGGCGAAAGCACGCCGGCCAGGGCAGCCGCGGTCAACGGCCGCTGGTTCAACGCTGCCACGGCACCTTCATAGTCGATCGACACGCGCCGTATCACCCCATCCGCGGCGCGCGTCATCTGTCCGGCGAAGGCGCCCAGGCGCTGCACCAGCTCCATATAGGGGCGCAGGCGCGGCGCGTCCTCGGCGCTGACGGAGGCCGTGTTGATCGCGTTTGTCACCGCGCCGGTCAGCAGGAAATCGCTGATCTGCTCGGCCACCTGCAGCGCCACGTTCTCCTGCGCCTCGTTGGTGGAAGCGCCCAGATGCGGCGTGCAGACCACGTTTTCCAAGGCGAAAAGCGGGCTGTCCTTGGCGGGCTCCGTCTCGAACACGTCCAGCGCCGCGCCGCCGACCTGGCCGGAGACGATCGCCTCGGCCAGCGCCGCCTCGTCGATCAACCCGCCACGGGCGCAGTTGATGATGCGCACGCCGCGCCTGCATTTGGCGAGCACGTCGCGGGAGATGATGTTCCGCGTGGCGTCCGTCATGGGCGTGTGCAGGGTGATGAAGTCGGCGCGCGCGACTAGTTCGTTGAGCTCGAGCTTTTCCACGCCCATGTCCAGCGCGCGGCGTTCGGACAGGAACGGGTCGTAGGCCACCACGCGCATGTGCAATCCGTGCGCGCGGTCGGCGACGATGCTGCCGATGTTGCCGGCGCCGACCAGGCCGAGCACCTTGCCGGTCAGCTCGGTCCCCATGAAGCGGTTCTTCTCCCACTTGCCCTGCTTCGTGGACGCCGTGGCCTCGGGTATCTGCCGGGCCAGGGCGAACATCATGGCGATCGCGTGCTCGGCGGTGGTGATGGAGTTGCCGTGCGGCGTGTTCATCACGATCACGCCGCGCGCGGTCGCCGATTTCAGATCCACATTGTCCACGCCAATGCCGGCGCGGCCCACGACTTTCAGCCGCGTCGCGACCTCCAGCAGCTCGCGCGTCACCTTCGTGGCCGAACGGATCGCCAGACCGTCATATTGCCCGATCACCTCGCGCAACTCCGCGGGCGTTAGGCCGGGTTTGACATCGACGTCGATGCCGCGGTCGCGAAAGATGTTGACGGCTTCTGGTGAAAGCTTGTCGCTGATCAGGACTTTCGGCATGGCGGTCACTCCGCCGCCAGGCTGGCATGCTCGGCCGCCACCTGTGCCGCAGCCCAGTCCAGCCAGGGCAGCAGCGCCGCGATGTCGGATGTCTCGACCGTCGCCCCACCCCAGATACGCAAGCCCGGCGGCGCATCGCGGTAGGCGGCGATGTCGTACGCCACACCTTCCTTCTCCAGCAGCGACGCGAGCTTCTTGGCTGCCGACGCCCGCGTCGACTCGTCCAGCCGCGTGAACCAGGGTGCGGTGATTTTCAGGCAGATCGAGGTGCTCGACCGGGTCGCCGCATCCTCGGCCAGGAACGCGGCCCAATCGCTTTTCGCGACCCATTCGGAGAGTGCGGCAAGGTTCGCCTGGCTGCGCGCGATCAGCGCGTCCAACCCGCCCGACTGCTCGGCCCAGCGCAGCCCATCCAGCGCGTCTTCCACACACAGCATCGAGGGCGTGTTGATCGTCTCGCCCGCGAAGATGCCGTCGATCAGCTTGCTGCCCTTGGTCAGCCGGAAGATCTTGGGCAGCGGCCAGGCTGGCTTGTAGGAGACCAGCCTTGCCACCGCACGCGGCGACAACGCCAACATGCCGTGCGCCGCCTCGCCGCCGAGCACTTTTTGCCAGGACCAGGTGACCACATCGAGCTTGTCGTAAGGCAGGCGCATCGCGAACGCGGCCGAGGTCGCGTCGCACAGCACCAATCCTTCGCGATCGGCGGGGATGAAATCGCCGTGGGGCAGGCAGACGCCGCTTGTGGTGCCGTTCCAGCACAGAACCACGTCGCGCGTGAAATCCAGTTTTGTGAGGTCTGGCAAGGCTCCGTACGGCGCTGCGTGCACGCGTGCGTCGATCCTGAGTTGCTTGACGGCGTCGGTGGCCCAGCCTTCGGAAAAGCTTTCGAAGGACAGCACGTCCGTGCCCCGCTCACCCAGCAACGACCACATCGCCGCCTCGAACGCGCCGGTGTCCGAACCGGGCATGATGCCCAGCACCCAGTCCGACGGCAGGCCCAGCAGGGCGCGCGAACGGTCGATCACCTCGGCCAGCGCCGCTTTCGGCGCCTTCGCGCGGTGGCTGCGGCCGAGCTGCGCGTGCTCCAGCGCGGCGAGCGACCAGCCCGGTCGTTTCGCACACGGGCCTGAGGAGAAATGCGGGTTGTGTGGCTTGGCGAGAGACATCGGCTCTCCCTTTCAGAAGAGAAGCGCCCCGGTGGGGGGGCGTGGCCCGTGGGGGACGTGTCATATGAAGGGAAAGAAAGCAAGGTCTTCTTTTCTGAAGAAAAGAAGCAAAAGACTTTTTCGAATTGGGGCGCGCGTTGGGGCCGCTGCGCGCGCCGATGAGCGAAAGTTCTTTGGGTCTTCCTTACTCCGCCGCCACAGCCGCCCCCGCGCCTCCGCGCACATCATGCGCGCCGAACAGGCGGGCGCCCGGCTCTGGGCGGTCGCCGATCGGCAGCGGGCCGGATTGGTCCAGCGGCGATGTCAGCGCCGGGGCCCCGGCCAGGATGCCTTCCGCCACGCCCCAGTAACCCATGTCGCGGAACGTGTAGCCGCGCTGTTCCAGCAGGGCGCGCGTATCGGAGGACAGCGCGCCACGCTCCAGCATCACCACGTCCGGCGTGCCCTGCTCGTGGATGCGTGGCGCGTCGATCGCCTCCTGAATCGTCATGCCGTGATCGATGACGTTCAGGATCGCTTCGAGTGTGATGCTGATGATCCGGCTGCCGCCAGGCGAGCCGATCACCATCGCCAGCTTGCCGTCCTTGGTGATGATGGTCGGTGTCATCGAGCTCAGCGGCGTCTTGCCCGGCGCGATCGCGTTGGCCGTGCCCTGTACCAGGCCGAACATGTTGGCCGTGCCGATCTTGCTGGTGAAATCGTCCATCTCGTCGTTCATGACGATGCCGGTATGGCCGGCCACGCGCGCGGCACCAAACCAGTTGTTCAGCGTGTACGTGACCGAGACCGCGTTGCCGGCCGCATCGACCACTGAATACTGGGTGGTCTGCGTCCCCTCCGGCGAGGGCGTCGGCAGGTCCGATGTCGGCGTCGCCCGTTCGGGCGCGATGGACGCGCGCACGCGCGCCGCGTGTTCGGGGCTGATCAGCTCGGCCACAGGATTATGGAAGAAATCCGGGTCGCCCAGGCGGTTGTTGCGATCGATGAAGCCGTGCCGCAGCGACTCTGCCAGCACGTGCAGTTCCGCGGCGCTATGAAAGCCCATGGCGTGCAGGTCGTAGCCCTGCAGTATCTGCAGCACCTCGCACAGCACCACGCCGCCGGAACTCGGCGGCGGGGCGGAGACGATGTGGTAGCCACGATAGTCGCACTCGACGGGCGGCAGCTCGCGCACCCTGTAGCGGGCGAAATCCGCCGCGGTGAGGTGCCCTTGGCTCGCCTCGGCGATCTCCTGCCCGATCGCCCCGTGATAGAACGCCGCGTCCGGCCCGCTGTCCGAGATCGCCTGAAGCGAGCGCGCCAGGTCGGGCTGCACCAGCCGGTCGCCCGGCTGCATCACCGCCCCATGACGCAGGAAGATCGCGGCCGCCGTGGGGTCCTGCGCCAGTTGCGGCGTGGCCACGGCGAAGATGCCCGTGTCGCCCTGGGTCAGCGTGAACCCCTCGCGCGCCAGGCGGAGGGCGGGGGCCATCAGTGCCGCACGCTGCATCGTGCCGTAATGCACGCGCGCGTATTCCAGCCCCGCGGGCGAGCCGGGAACGGCGACGGAGGCCCAGCTGTCGGTGGACATCCCCGGCACGATTTTGCCGCTCGCATCCACAAACATGTTGGCCGAGGCCGAGAGTGGCGCTTTTTCGCGGAAATCGAGAAAGGTCACGCGCCCGTTGGCCAGGCGCAGCGTCATGAACCCGCCGCCGCCCAGATTGCCCGCTTCCGGATAGGTGACTGCCAGGGCGTAACCGACGGAGACGGCCGCATCGACCGCATTTCCCCCGTGGCGGAGCACGTCGGCGCCCACTTCGGACGCGAGGCGCTGCGCGCTGACCACCATGCCGCCGCGGGAGGCGACGGGGGCGGGGTCGGCGGCGAAGGCAAAGGTGGGGAGGAGGCAGAGGGCTAGGGCGCGCATGGGCGGCAGCATAAGCATGTTCTTTTTTGAAAAAAAGAACCAAAAAACTTCTATCTATTGTGCGCGCGCCTCCCCCCACCGCGCGCCCAATGAGTAAAAGTCTTTTGCTTCTTTTCTTCAGAAAAGAAGATTCTTTCTCACTGTTTAATAAAATCCACAAAAGCCCGAAGCGGCCCAGGCAGATACCGCCGCCCAGGATAATACAGAAACGGCCCGGAAAAACGCGGCCACCACGCCTCCAGCACCGGCACCAGCGTACCGGCGGAGAGATGCGGGCGCAGCCAGTCCTCGAACAACTGGATCACCCCCACGCCGGCAATCGCGGCTTCCACCGCCAGATCCGCCGCGCCGCCCACACGCACGAGCAGCGGCCCCGCCGGCTCCACGCGCACCGTCTCGCCGTCGCGTTCGAACTCCCAGACGATCATGGCGCCGCTCGGGAACTGGCCGCGCAGACAGGCATGGGTGAGCAGGTCGCGCGGGTGTTCGGGCCGGCCGCGCAGGGCCAGGTAGCCTGGCGAGGCGGCGGTCGCATAGCGTTGCACGCGCGGCCCGATCGGCACGGCGATCATGTCCTGCTCCAGCCGCTCGTCATAGCGTATGCCCGCGTCGCATCCGGCGGCCAGCACATCGACGAAGCTGTCATCGGCGATCACGTCCAGCTTGATGTCGGGGTAGGCGGCCAGGAAAGCCGGCACGATGGCGGGCAATACGAGCCGCGCCGCGCTGAGAGGGACATTCAGCCGCAAGGTGCCGGTCGGCCGGTCGCGGAAATCACGTGCGACGGTCAGGGCGCGATCCACCTCGGCCAGCGCCGGGCCGAGCCGCTCCAGCAGGCGCGCGCCCGCCTCAGTCGGCACCACGCTGCGTGTCGTTCGGTTCAGCAGCCGCACGCCCAGCTCCGCCTCCAGCCGGCGCACCGCCTCGCTCAAGCCCGATGCGCTCGCATTGGTGGCCCGGCCGCCACCGCGAAAGCTGCGGGCCTGTGCCACGGCCAGGAAGGCGTTCAGATCCGCGACGTTCGCCATTGTTCGTCATTCCGCACAGACTGTGCGGAGCCTTTGCGGTTATCGCACGGCCGCACAACACCCAATCTTGCGTCACCGTTTCAAGGAGGCTTCGATGTCCCAAAACACACCACCACGCAGCTACAAGCTCGGCGACCGCATCGTGCGGCGGCTGGGCTACGGCGCCATGCAGCTCGCCGGCCCGGGCGTGTTCGGGCCGCCGCGCGCCCGGGCCGAGGCGCTGGCCGTGCTGCGAGAGGCGGTGGCCAGCGGCGTCGATCACATCGACACCAGCGATTTCTACGGCCCGCATATCACCAACCAGCTGATCCGCGAGGCGCTGCACCCCTACCCGGACAACCTGACCATCGTCACCAAGGTGGGCGCCGTGAGGGGCAGCGACAAATCATGGAACCCGGCGCAGAGTGCCGAGGAGCTGACCAGCGCGGTGCACGACAACCTCCGCAACCTGGGCCTGGACACGCTCCATGTCGTCAACCTGCGTGTGATGAGCGAGAACCACGGCCTCAAGGAGGGGCCGGTCGCGCCGCAGTTCACCGCACTGGCCGAGCTGCAGCGACAGGGGCTGATCCAGCATCTGGGCATCAGCAACGCCACGCCCACTCAGGTGGAGGAGGCGCGCGCCATCGCACCGGTGGTCTGCCTGCAGAACCAGTACAACCTGGCGCACCGGCACGACGATGCGCTGATCGACGATCTGTCGTCCAAGGGCATCGCCTACGTGCCCTATTTTCCGCTCGGCGGCTTCTCGCCGCTGCAATCCTCCACCCTGTCCGATGTCGCAGCGAGGCTTGGTGCGACGCCGATGCAGGTGGCGCTGGCCTGGCTGCTGCACCGTGCGCCCAACATATTGCTGATCCCCGGCACGTCGTCACGGCCGCATCTGCGGGAGAACCTGGCAGCAGGCGAGCTGTCGCTGCCCGACCAGGTCGTGGCCGAGCTGGACGAGGTGGGGCGCGTCCCCCAGGCCGCCTGACCTCGGCTGCCGAGGCTCAGCGATAGGCGGACCCGTCCGCCGCCCGCGCCGGGTGGCGGACATAGGTTCCGTCGCGCGGCACGGCCACCTCGTCGAACCGGGCCGCCAGGCTCTCCAGCCCCTGGCGCAACGCGGCACCGTGCATGGCGCGACCATGGCCGGTGACCGCGAGCTCCGGCGACAATGCGGCGAGCCGGCGCACGCTGTCGCGCGCCGCCTGCCAGTCATGGGTGAAGTACATCGGCGGACCGTGCAGCTCCGGCGCCTGCGTGGCCGCCGCATAGGCGCTCTCCTGGGCGGTGGTGATGAAGGCGTCGCCGACGATCAGCGCCCTGTCGGCCTCGCGCCACAGCGAGATGTGGCCCGCGGAATGACCCGGCGTGTGCAGCCAGCGCCAGCCCGGCATGGTGGGGAGGCTGCCGTCCGGCGACAGGATGCGCAGCCGGTCGCCGACATCGACGGGGCTGCGAGGGTAGAGCGGCGACAGGCGGGCCATCAGCCCGCCGCCCACATGCGGGTCGGGCGGCGGGTAGGCGGCGCTGCCGTCCAGATAGGGGCGCTCGTCGGCATGGGCATAGACGGGCACGTCCCATTTCGCGGCCAGACTCTCCAGCACGCCGACATGATCGAAATGACCGTGCGTCATCACGATCGCCTCGGGTTTGCGGCCGCCGAACCGGGTCTGGGCCGCATGTTCGATCAGGTGCTGCGTGCCGGGCAGCCCGGCATCGATCAGCGTCCAGGGTCCGCCGGGTGGACCGGCCAGCACGACGTTGACGATGCCGAGCCGCCGGTAGGCCAGGTCGGGCAGGACCGCCATCACGCCGTCTTCGTCGGCTCCGGTGATGGCGGACGGGTCGATCTCGATCTGCTGGGCCATGGCGCACCTCCGCCATGCAGAACCGGCGATGCCGGCTGCGGTTTGCGACCGGACCGCGCGCGCAAGGCGGGCGGGCGTCAATGATGCGTGGTGGAGTTCACCAGCGGGTTGACGTTGTAGGAGAAACCCCAACTGACCGGCACGAATTGCTGCACGTGCTGGTTGAACCAGACGTAGATCTGGTTGATGCCGGTTTTCGGCACGTACACGACGTCGAACGGCGCCAGCCGTACATCGGCCATGGGATCGGCGCCGCTCATCGCCGCCCGATAGCGCGTCGCCAGCACCACCGGGGTGTCGCCCGCGCCGCGCCGCAGGATGAAGACGTGGTTCTCGTCGCCCGCGGTGCGCAGCCCGCCAGCCTTGGCCACCGCCTGAAGCAGGGTGAGGTTCGGGCCGAGTGCCGTGAACTCTCCGGGGGCGACCACCTCGCCGGCCACATAGACCCGCGCCGGCGAGGCGGATTTGACCTCCAGCGCCAGTTGCGGGTTTTTCAGCTCGGTCGCGTATTGGGCTCGCAGGTCGGCCTCGATCTCCTCCGGCGTGCGCCCCGCCGCCTGCACCGAGCGGGCCAGGGTGGTCGTGATCCGGCCGTCGGGCCGCACCGTCACGTCCTCGTCGAGTTCCGGCGCCATGTACAGCCGCACGCCGAGCACGTCGCCCACCTGAACGCGATAGGTTTGCGGCGCGTCCGCCGCCAGCGGCGCCGCCGGCAGGTCGTCCGGGGTGGAGACGCACCCGGCGAGCAGGCCGGCAAGCAGGAGGGCGTGCATATGCATGCAACGAACCTAGCAAGCACAAGCGGGGCGCCAATACATTTCGGTGGCGGCGGCCGGCACGCCGGCAATTTCTGGTTGAGTGTGGCCCGGCGCCTACGCCCCGGCGATGCCCTCCGCCGCCCCGGTCCTGATCGCATGCACCAGCGGCACCTCCGTGGCGCCGAGTTCAGGGTGGTTGGACCGATAGGCGGCACCGTCGAACCAGGGTCCCGGATCGGCGCCCTGCCAGGCGCCCACCAGCAGGTAGTGGAACACCGGGTCGAGCGGCATCTCGGCCAGCGCCGGTATGGAGGCGGCATACCATGCGGCGTCGAAGAGCGGACTGGCACGGACCAGCGCCGCGTCCTGCAAGAAAGGCGGCACGGAGGCGGGCGCCCGCCGCCGGAACCAGCGCCGCCGCGGCCGGGGCAGGCTGACGGTCGGAAGTCCGGACGCCACACGCAGCGCGTTCAGCCCCGCCAGGTCGCGCGCGAGGCAGGCCATGGAATCGCGCGACGTGTCGGAGACCGCCAGGCGCACCCAGAGGCGGAGCCTGTCCCACCCCGCGGCCTGAGCCTGAGCCTGTGCCAGCGCATGGCTGGTCTCGTCATATTTCGCCCGCAACTCGGCGAGCCGGGCGGATAGTCCTGCCGACTCGGCCTGGCTCGCGGCCAGCGACGCGCGCAGCTCGGACAACGCCGCCTGGTATTCCAGCACCACGCTGGGCTGGGCTGGGCCAGCCGGCATAGGCGGCGCGTCGTTTCGCCGGGACGCGGCACCGGGCGATTGCAGCCGGTCGGCAAACGCGGCCAGGTCGCCTTCGGCGGCAATCGCGGCCCGGCCCACCAGGAAGGCGCCGGGCGAGAGGAAACTCGCGTCGAACTCGACGACCGGCTGGTAGCCGAACTCGGCGAACAGCTCGAACCAGCTCGGCAGTTCCGGCAGCACGCCCTGCGCCTCGCCGCCGGTCCCGCCCAGCGGCAGCGGGGCCAGCAACAGCCGTTCGCTGGCCGCCGACAGCGCGGCGACCGAGGCGCGGGTGGCCGGGCTGGCCGCGTCCTCCGGCCTGGCGAGCAGGATGGCCAGATCGTAGCCCTCCACCGCCTCGCCCCCCCCGAGTGGCGTGGCCGACACGCCCTGGCCTTCCAGGGCGGCGGCAAGCTCCGCCTCCCCGTCGCCCGCGACCAGGACCGAGACCAGCATCAGCTCGTCCACCAGTCGGGCGACACCGTCCGGCGCGGCGGTCAAGGGTCGGCCGCCGGCAAGGTGAGGGCGTGCATCAAGGCTCGGCCGGGGAAAACGGGAATTCCGGATCGTAGGGGGAGAGCAGCTCAGGCGCCATGTCGGCCCGCTCTGCGCCGGTCAGCAGCTCTTCCAGCAGCGCCTGCGGCCCGATCCGGCCGGCGTCGAGGCTCGCCACGTAGGATCGCGCTTCGGCCGGCGAAGGCCAGCGCTGCAGCGCGAAGCGGAACACGCTGTCCACGAAGCGGGCGCTGCCCTGGGCTGCGTGCTGGGCCGCCATGTCCAGGCAGTCCGACCGCCGCAGCACGTCGGCGGCGGTCCAGCGATCTGCGGGCTGCAGAAGGTCTTCGCCGGTGGCGGGGCGCGCGGGCGCCAGCTCGGGCACGCGCACGGCCATCGGCGCG
>CAXUNK010000044.1:15947-17077 GCA_964252425.1 uncultured Acetobacteraceae bacterium | reverse complement strand
GCGGCAGGCTGGGGCGTGTTTGTCGCCTGGACGCCGGGTGGCGGCGCCTGAACGTCCGGCATTGCCTGTGGCACGCCGCCGGGGGGCGTCTCCGCCGGCGGCCAGACCGCGGGCAGCGCCAGCGTGTCGCCCGGGGCCAGCCCGTCCAGATCGAGCGTGTGGGAGGCGAGCGTGCCCTCGAAATCCGGGCGCGGCGACCACACGGCCGTCAGCTCGCCCGCAACGTCGCCCAGGCTGGACGACACCGTCAGGTTGCGCATGACGATGCCGCGCAATCGCACCCCCGCATCCTCCAGCTCGGCTGTCAGCGACGCATCATCGGCGGGCGGCAGGCTGCGTCCGGCCAGGGGGGAGAGCGCGGAGAGATCGGGCGCGCGCGCCGAGATCTGCAGGTCCAGGCCCGACGCGTTCAGGTGCTGCGGCACCGTGCCATGGGCCGAAAGGGTGGCGCCGGCGGCCTGCGCATCGAGCGAGATCTGTATGGGGGCGCTGGCGCCCACGATGTCCGGCTGCATGGCCGTCGCCGACGCCCTCAGCGGCTGGTCCTGGTAGGTGCCATCGATGGAGAGCTGCGCGATCTGGCCGGGGCCGGGTGCGGTCAGCGACGCCTGCTTGATCGCGAGCCCGGCCGCCCAGGTCGACAGGTCGGAGGCGCCCGCATGGACGGCCACCTGGGACGCGCGCACGTCGCCTTGCGGCCCATCCTCCAGCAGGCCGGTCGCGGTCACCTGCGAGAGCGGGGGCAGTTGGGTATCGGGCCACAACCCTTGGAGCTGGGCCAGCGAGGGCGCGTCCAGCCTCGCGCGCAACTGGTAGCCGCTGCCCTGCTCGGGATGCGCGAAGCCGCCGGCGACGTGCAGCGTCGCGTCCTGCACGCTGGCGTCCACGTTCAGCGGCCAGGCGCCGGCGACGGCGCTGACCGCCCCGCCCTGCAGGCGCTGCAGCGAGCCGGAACTCGCATGGATCATGACCGGCGTTCCGTGCAGCGAGCCTGCGAATGTCAGATCGAGCGGGCTGTCGGGGTCGTCCGCCTTGACGACCAGATGGTCGATCTGGACGCTCACCGGGGCGCCGCCCGCCGCCCGCCGCCAGCTCGCCTGGCCGCCGTCGAGCGCGAGGGTGTGTATCTC
>CAXUNK010000044.1:0-15937 GCA_964252425.1 uncultured Acetobacteraceae bacterium | reverse complement strand
CCCCGATGCGACCCGCCGCTGCCGCCCGAGCCGTGGCCCGTGTAGAGCGCACGGTGCGCGGCGGCGAACCGCCAGTTGGGGGTGCCGTCCGCCGTGCGCTCCAGCAGCAGGTCGGGCCCGTCGACCGTGAGAGCGGAGATCACCGCGTCGCCGCCCAGCAGCGGCAGCAGGGCCAGGCGGGCGCGCACGTGTCGGGCGGTCAGCATCTCGGGCCGCGAGCCGCCCGGCAGGTTGGCCAGCGCCACATCGTCCAGCACGATCTGCGGCGCCAGGCAGATGCGGAGGTGCACGGCGCCGGCGGTCAGCTCGCGGCCGGTCTGGCGCCGCACCGCGTCCTGCAGGTCGGCGCGAAGCTGCTCCGGGCTGAGCGTGCCGGCGAGCAGGGCCGCGCCGCCGGCCACCACGACGAGGGCGCCCCCGGCCAGCAGGATCGTGCGGATGGGGCGGCGTCCGGGTCTGGCGTGCATGCCCGATCTCCTAGCCGAGAAAGGCTCGCGAGGTGAAATGCCCTGATCCCGACCGCACTCAAAGGCCTTCTCTTTCGAGAAGAAGCTCTTCCTTCCTCCTGCGTGTCAGCCGCCAGAGCCGTGCCCGCGCGGACACAGCGACGCCGCCCACATCACGGAAGCGGCAACTTTCCAGGTCAGGCGCGTTCACTGTCTCATCTGAACAAAGTCAAGGGCGGAACGCACCATGGGCCTGATCCTTCTCATCATCCTCGTCATCCTGTTGTTCGGCGGGGGACTTGGCACCACGTTCGGCGGCTGGGGCGGCGCTGAGTACGGGCATTACGGGTATGGCGGCATCGGCCTGGGCACCATCCTGCTGATCGTGCTGATCGTGTTGTTGTTGCGCCGCGCTTGACGTGGCCGGAACCGCAGGCGCGCGTGCGGCTGCGGTTCCTATCCCTCATCCAGCGCGATGGCCGCATGGATGAGCGCCAGATGGCTGAGCGCCTGCGGCAGGTTGCCGAGCATGGTCCCATCCGGATCCATCTGTTCCGATAGCAGACCGAGGTTGGCATCGGTCCGGGCCAGCAGGCTGTCCATCTGCCGCTTGGCGGATGCCGCTTCGCCGAGCAGCGCATAAGCCTCGACCAGCCAGAAGCCGCATGCGAGGAAGGTGCCCTCCTCCGCTTCGGCCTGCGACATCCTGTACACCAGCGGACCGCGGCACAGTTCGCGCCGGACCGCATCGCGCGTCAGCGCCAGGCGGTCCCGCCGTTCGAACCCGAATCGTGTCGCGAGCAGGATCGCCGCGTCCAGCCGGTCGGTCTCCGGGTGAAGGGTGTAGGCCTGTTTTTCGGCGGACCAGCAGTGTTCGTCCACCCAGTCGCGTATGCGGTCGCGCTCGCGCGCCCAGCGTTCGGCGTGGCTGGTGTCGATCTGGCCGGACCGGGCGAGCGTCACGGCCCGATCGAGCGCGGTCCAGCAGCCCAGCTTGGACATGGTGTAGTGCTGCCTGTCGGGAAGCTCCCAGATGCCGGAATCGCGGTTCCGCCACAGATCGGCGCAGCGGTCGGCCAGTTCGGCGAGCAGGCGGCGGGTGACGAGGTCGAGCACGTGGCCCTGCTCGACGAACAGGGCGGCCGTCTCCATCACGTCGCCGAACACGCCCAGCTGCACCTGGTCGCGCGCGATGTTTCCCCGGCGCACCGGCCTGCTGCCCCGATAGCCGGGCAGGTCCAGCGTCTCCGCCTCCGGCAATGAGGTGCCGTCCAGCCGATACATGATCTGCAGGTGCCCGCGATGACGGCGCACGGTGTTGATCAGCCAGGCGAAGGCGGCGCGCGCCTCCTCTATGGCACCGACGCGGAGGAACGCGTTGATGCAGTAGGCCACGTCGCGCCCCCAGGCGAACCGGTAATCGTAGTTCTTGTCGCCGCCGATCCGCTCGGGCAGGCCCATCGTGGCGGCCGCGGCAATGGCACCTGTCGGCGAGTAGAGCAGCAGCTTCAGCGCCAGCGCGCTGCGCCGGACCTCGGCTTCGTAGGGGCCGTGGTAGGTGAGATTGCCCGACCACTCCCGCCACGCCTGATCCGAGCGGTCGATGCGCGCATCGATTGAGTGGAGGGTGGGCAGGATCAGCGGTTCGTCGCTGGTGGCGAGCCAGGCCAGCACGCTGCGCGAGCCGGGCTGGGTCACCAGACGCGCCGTGACCCGGCCGTCGTCTTCCTCGGCGCGGACGACGTCGCCGGTGTGCCGGAAGGCGGAGACGATGCCGTCGATATGCAGCACGAAGCCTTCCGGGGCAGGCTCGTGCCAGGGCGTCGCCTGGTCCAGCCGCCGCCCCTGCTGGAGGACGATGTCGAAGGCGACGCTGCCGGACAGCCCCTCCACGCGGCGCCCAAGCTCGGTCCAGGGCAGCCGGCCGGAAATGCCGCTGTTGAGACTGTCGGTCAGCCGCGCCCGTCCGGTGGCGGTGGTGAAGACGTGTTCGAGCACGTTGCTGTCCGGCCGGTAAGCGCGCTCGACCGTGTACGGGGTGCTGGGCGTGATGGCGAAGCGGCCGCCCGCCGCCTCGCCGGCCAGCAGCCGGTCGAAACACGGCGTGTCGTCCAGACCAGGCACGCAGAGCCAGTCCACCGATCCGTCGGCTCCAACCAGCGCCACGCTGCGCCCGTCGCCCAGCGCGGCGTATTGGTCAAGCGGCAGCACGCCATCCGTGCGGACCGGCGTTCGGGTGTCGGTCAAGGCAGGTGGTTGCCCCCGGTCACGCCGTAGATCTCGCCGGTGACGAAACTCGATTCCTGGCTGGCCAGCAGCACATAGATGGGCGCCAGCTCGGCAGGCTGTCCGGGCCGGCCCATCGGCACGCCGGACCCGAGATCCGGTATCTTGCTCTGCGGCTGACCGCCGGAGGTCTGCAGTGGCGTCCACACCGGTCCCGGCGCCACCGCGTTCACCCGTATGCCCTTCCCGGCCACCTGCTTGGCCAGCGCGTGGGTGAAGCAGGCAATGGCCGCCTTGGTCCCGGCGTAGTCCAGCAGCGACGGCAGGGGCTGATAGGCCTGGATCGACGTCGTGTTGATGATCGAGGCGCCGGGCGGCATCAGCGGGATGGCCGCACGGCACAGCCACATCATGGCGTACACGTTGGTGCGGTAGGTGGCCTCGATCTGCTCGGTAGTCAGGTCGGCGATGTCCTCGACCGCTGTCTGCTTGCCGGCGACGTTGACCAGCACGTCCAAGCCGCCCAGCCGCGCCTGCCCGTGACTGACCAGGCGCTGGCAGAACGCCTCGTCACCAATGTCGCCGGGCATGGCGACCGCGTGGCGTCCGGCCTGCTCGACGAGCGCGATGACCTCGTCCGCGTCCTTCTGCTCCTGCGGCAGGTAGTTCAGCACGAGGTCGGCGCCCTCGCGCGCGAAGGCGATGGCGGTGGCCCGGCCGATGCCGCTATCGGCCCCGGTGATGATCGCGCGGCGGCCGGCCAGGCGCCCGAAACCCTGGTAGCTGGTCTCGCCATGGTCGGGCTTGGGGTCCATCTCCTGGGCCAGCCCGGGTGCGGATTGCGGCTGACGATCGAATTTCGGCTGCGGATACTGCCTGGTCGGGTCCTGCATCGCGTACTGGTTTTGGGTGTGGCCGCTCATCTTGGCTGTCCTGGCGTCTCTGATTGACCCGCCGCCAACGTGAGCTTGCGCGCCGGGTTCGCGGCCCGGCGGCTGCGCAACCGTTTGTGCGCGGCGTGGTTGCTGTGCAGTCCGCCGCCCCCCTCCCCCCCGAAGGAGCCACGCCATGCAGCAGCAAGACGCGCCCGTGCACGTCTCGATCGACGAGCAGCCGGCCGTGCCCGTGCTGGGATTGCTGATGGGCGGCGTGGCGATGGTGCCGTTCGTGCTGCTGGTGGCGGGTCTCTGGCTCTCGCCGACCGAGTGGTCGGCCGCCTGGCTCGCCTGGCTGATCGATTGGGGCGGCGCGATCCTGGCGTTCCTGGCAGGGGTGCGGCGGGGCTTGAGTTTCCGCACGCCGGGCGACGAACGCGCGGCCCAGATCGTGACCACCGTCTGGCTGTACGTGCTGGCGGCGCTCGCGCTGATGTGGCCGGCGACGCCCTGGCGTCTGGGGTTCCTGCTGGCCGGCTACGCCAGCCTTGCGATCATGGACCCGCTGGCCGCGCACCGGCAGGAGGCGCCGCTGTTCTTCGCCCGGCTGCGGCCGGTGCAGATGCTTGTGCCGATCGCCTGCCTAGCCGCCGCCCTGCTGTGGGTTTACCGGCACTGACCGGAACCGCGCCGCGCCGCTGGCGTAAGCTGGGCCGCGAACGGAGTGTTGAGCGATGCCGATCTACCACATGATCCCCGTGCTGGCCCGCCTGGCCGACCCGGCCTGGAACACGAGCCGCATACGCGGGGAGTGCTGGGTCAACGGCGCCGACGAGGCGGAAGCGCGCGCGCTGGCCGCGGGCCATTTCCAGGACGCGACGCAGACCATTCCGGGCGAACCCAGCCCGAACAGCGCCTGGCGCGACCCTGGTCTGGTCGAGGCGCAGCTCCTGGAACGCGCACCCGACAACATGACGATCCCGAACGGCACTGTCGTGTTCACCAACCAGGCCTAGTGTCCCGAATCTGAGGTCCGACAGATTGCAAACTCACGATCGTCTGTGAGCGCGGTCATCCGACCGGACGGCGAGGCTGGATGGCGGGCCAAATCACGATCCTGTGATTGAGCATCTACTTTCCCCGGCGCTTTGCAGGTGATTAGTGTCGGTTTGATGAACAAACCCCGAGGCTGAACGCGCCATCAATGCCACAGACGATCCTGATCACCGGCGGCGCGGGTTTCATTGGCACCTATGTGGCGACATCCCTTCTGGCAGCGGGCCATCGCGTCCGCATCCTGGACAGCCTGATCGAGCAGGTCCACCCGCCCACCAGCAAGCGCAACCCGGTGCTGGACCATGTCGAGTTTTTTCGCGGCGACGTGCGCGACGCCGATGTGGTCGAACGCGCGCTGTCCGGCGCCGACAAGCTGGTCCATCTGGCCGCCGAAGTGGGCGTGGGACAGAGCATGTATGCGATCGACCGCTACGTCTCCGTCAACGACCACGGCACGGCGGTGCTGCTGCAGGCGCTGATCAGGAACCGCGTCGAACGCGTGGTCGTTGCGTCCTCCATGAGCATCTACGGCGAGGGACGCTACGTGACCCCGTCAGGTGCGATCGTCGATGACGCCGCGCGGCGGCCTGGCGATCGCGGCTGGAACCCGGTGGGACCGGCGGGCGAAGTTCTGACGCCGGTCGCAACGCCCGAGGAAAAGCCCGCGAACCTTGCGTCCGTCTATGCCATTTCGAAATTCGTGCAGGAACGGCTGACGCTGAACGTGGCGCCGGCCTACGGCATGCAGGCCGTGGCGTTGCGTCTGTTCAACGTGTACGGCGCGGGCCAGGCGCTCTCCAACCCATATACCGGCGTGCTGGCGATCTTCGCCTCGCGACTGTTGAACGGGCAGCGGCCGATGGTGTTCGAGGACGGGGCGCAGCGGCGCGATTTCGTGCATGTCGAAGACGTGGCCCGCGCCTTTCTGCTGGCGCTGGACACGCCGGCCGCCGATGGCGGCGTGTTCAACATCGGCAGCGGGCAGAGCGTGAGCGTGGAAGAGGTCGCCACGAGTTTCGCCGCGGCCATGGGGCGCGCGGATTTGTCGCCGGAGATCACCGGCAAGGCGCGGACAGGCGACATACGCAATTGCTTCGCCGATATCTCGCTGGCGCGCCGCGTGCTCGATTTCCACCCGCGCCGCAGTTTCGACGACAGCTTCGACGAGCTGGCCGACTGGGTGTCGCGACAGACCGCGGTGGACCGCGTGGCCGAAGCAAGACGCGAGCTTGAGACGCACGGGCTGGTCGCGTGATCGAAGCCGAGCAGGCCGAGCGACTGGGCGCCACGATCCACAGCCCATCCAACGACGCCGACATCGCCCGGATCTTGAGCCAGACCGGCGGGCTGGGCTTGCGGCATCTGCGGTTGCGCGTGGATCCCAGCTCCGAGCCTGCGATGCTGGACGATCTGCTCGCCGGGCTGAGCGGCAGCGTCGAGGTGCTGCCAAGCTTCGAACGGATGGATGCCGGCGGCATCAGGCGATTTCTCGATCGCAACGCGCGATATGTTCACGCAATCGAGGTGACCGCTCGAGGACACGATGCAAGCGTGCTTGCCGCCATTGCACGACGCGTGGCCGATGCGGGCATACAGTTCGTCGTCGGTGTCGATGGTGACGACGCTTCGCCGCTCGCAGGCCTTGCCGAGGCGGGTGTGTTGCGGTCCGCGCACGCGATCGGCGTGAGACTGTCGCGTGCGGCCGCCTGCTTGCCATCCCCGCGTGACATGTTGATCGCGGCGCGAAGCTACGCGCCGAACATACGGTTATGGGTGACAGAAGCGGGAGCGGATGCCGCTCATCAGCCGGCAACCCAGGCGGCGATTTTTCTTGACGCCTTGGGGACCGAGGCCGACCGGGTTTATTGGCACGCTCTGTCCGATCGGCTGGGCTGCCCGCAGCACTCCGGTTTCTACGATGCGGCCGGCGAGAAAAGCCTGCTCGCGCGGTTGCTGACCGGCGGCGTGGCCGGGGTGGAGCGCGTGATGGCCGCAACGCGGCGCGCGCACCCGGCGCATGTGCGGCCCGTGCTTGTCACCGGGGGCGCCGGCTTCATCGGCAGCAACCTTGTCCACCATTTGGCGTCGGACGGACACCACGTTCATGTCTTCGACGCGCTGGCCCGTCCAGGCGTGGAGCGCAACCTTCGCTGGCTGACGAGACAGCATCCGTCACGTGTGAGTTTCGAACTCGGTGACCTGCGCGACGAAACGGCGCTCGAGAGGGCTGCCGCCGACGCGTCATGCGTCTTCCATCTCGCAGGCCAGGTTGCCGTCACCACAAGCATGGTGCGTCCGCTCGACGATTTCGACGTGAACGCGCGCGGGACGCTGACATTGCTGGACGCGCTGCGACGTCGCAATCCGGACGCGCCGCTGATCTTCGCCAGCACCAACAAGGTGTATGGCGACCTTGCCGATATCGAGCTGGTGCGCGACGGCGACCGATACGTGCCCGCACGTGCCGATCTGCGCGCGCGCGGCGTGAGCGAATCGCGCAAGCTGTGCTTCCACACACCCTACGGCTGCAGCAAGGGCACGGCGGACCAGTACGTGCTCGACTACGCCCATAGTTTCGGCCTGCGCACCGCCGTTCTGCGCATGAGCTGCATCTACGGCGAACGGCAGTTCGGCACCGAGGACCAGGGCTGGGTCGCACATTTCCTGCTGCGCGCGATTGCCGGTGAACCGATCACCATCTATGGCGACGGAGCCCAGGTGCGCGACGTGCTGCATGTGGGGGACGCGGTGGCCGCCTACCTGGCCGCGTGGCGCGAGATCGATACGATTTCCGGCCGCGCCTACAACCTCGGCGGCGGTCCCGCAAACGCCATCAGCCTGCTGCAACTGATCGAGCAGATGGAGTCGATGCTGGGCACGCGCATCGACGCAACGTTCTCCGCGTGGCGGCCCGGCGACCAGCGATACTTCGTGGCCGACACAGACGCGATACGGCGCGATCTGAACCTGCCGATGGCGCTCGGCTGGCGCGCGGGGCTGCGCCGCCTTGCCCAGCATTTCGGCGCCACGCTGCCATCCGAGGCGCCGGTCGAGGAACACGCGCTGTGAGGGTCGCGCTGGTCAATCCGCCTTGGCATTTCGAGGGCAGCATCTATTTCGGCTGCCGCGAGCCGCATCTGCCGATCGAGCTGGGCGCCTGCCGCGTTCTGCTGGAGCGCGCCGGCCATCAGGTGCTGCTTCTGGACGGGCATCTGAACGCGACGCCGCTTGCGGAGTTGGCGCAGCGCGTCGCCGACTTTCGTCCGGCGATGACGGTGGTTCCCACAGCGCCCAGCTACCTGTTCTGGCGCTGCGCTCCGCCGGAACTCCGCGTGCCGCGAGAGACGATCGCGGCGCTCGATGGGCGCGGCGGGCGCGTGGTCGCGGTGGGTCCGCACGGCTCGGCGACACCGCGCGCGTGCCTGCGGAAACTGGGCGCCGACATCGTCATCCGCGGTGAATGCGAGGAAGCGGTGGCGGCACTGGCCGATGCCTGGCCGCGCACCGACGTGCCGGGGGCGGCGGTGCTGGATCGCGGCGAGTTGCGCGTGACCGGCCCCGTCCAGGCCACGGTTTTTACCAATCTGCCGGCGCTGCGCTGGCCCGATGAATGGGTGGCGCGGCACCACCACCATCATCACCGCTTCGATGCCGCGCCATGTGGTCCGGGTGCGGAGATCGAGGCGTCGCGTGGCTGCCCGTACCACTGCACCTTCTGCGCGAAGATCGACTTCCGGGACGCGTACCGCAAACGCGATCTCTCGCATTTACTGGCGGAAATCGATGCTCTGCGCGCGCAGGGTGTCGGCTACGTCTATTTCATCGACGAGATCTTTCTTCCCCAACCCGCCCTGCTGGAGGCGTTGGTCGGACGCGGATTGCAATTCGGCATGCAGACGCGAATCGATTTGTGGAAGCCGCCGATGCTCGAGCTGTTGGGCCGCGCGGGATGCGTCTC
The DNA here is from genome assembly GCA_964252425.1 of uncultured Acetobacteraceae bacterium. Classification (GTDB taxonomy): domain Bacteria; phylum Pseudomonadota; class Alphaproteobacteria; order Acetobacterales; family Acetobacteraceae; genus BOG-908. The sequence continues at coordinate 7,376 of CAXUNK010000044.1, read as the reverse complement.
GATCGAAGCCGGTGTGGAGAGCCTGACGGTGGACGGCCGCGCCGCGCTCGACAAGATGTGCCGCATGACCACCGACGAGCTGACCGAACGGCTGCTGCTGGCACGTCAGCATGTGCCGTTCGTGCAGGCCAACCTGATCGAGACCGTGGCCGACGACGACAGCCAGGTTCAGGCCTGGCGCGCGCGGCTGCAGGATGGCGGCGTCTGGGCCAATGATCCGGTGCCGATGTTCCCCTATCCGAGCAGCCCCGATTACCGCGCGCGGTGGGGCGCGCCGGACGATGACGCGTGGGAGCGTGCGCTCGACTTCTACCTCGATCAGTTCAAGGGCTTTTCGGACATACAGGACAGCCGGCCGCTCGACCTGACCGCGCTGGAAGCCGATTGCCTGGCCGCATGAGCCCGCTGATCACGACGGATGCGGTGGGCGGCGTGTGGAATTACAGCCTGGCGCTGGCACGCGGGCTCGCCGAGCAGGGCGAGAGCAGCACGCTTGCCGTACTGGGCCCCGCGCCCGACTGCACGCAACGCGCCGAGGCCGCGGCGATCGCCGGTTGCCGCCTCCTTGTCACCGGCTTGCCGCTCGAATGGACGCTCGCCGATGGCGACGCACTCGCCGAAATGATTGCCGCACTGATCGGAGTCGCGCGTGCGTCGCGCGCGACGACGGTGCATCTGCACGCCCCGGCGCTGGCCTCGCGAAGCTGGCCGATCCCCACCGTCGCCGTCGCGCATTCCTGCATGGCGACGTGGTGGGACACGGTGCGTGGCGGAGCGCGGCCGGCGGATATCGCCTGGCACGCGCAGGCCACAGCATGCGGGTTGGACAATGCGGATATGTCCGTGGCGCCCAGCCGTGCCTTTGCCAGCCAACTCGCCCAGACCTATCGCCCGAAGGCGCCGATCGAGGTCATCCATAACGGCCTGCCGCCGGCGGTGCCGGTTGTGCACGGCCGCGCCGATCATGTTCTCTGCGCGGGACGGCTCTGGGACGAGTCGAAAAACGTCGCCCTGCTCGATCGCGTCGCGACGCGCGTGCGTTTTCCCATCTACGCCGCCGGCCCTGCGGCGGCACCTGCAAGCACCGCCGCGCTGTTCGCGAGCCTGCATCTGCTAGGCACCCTGTCCGCCGCCGATCTTGCCAACGCCATGTCGCAGGCAGCGATTTTCGCGAGCCCTGCACTCTACGAGCCGTTCGGCCTTGCGGTGCTGGAAGCCGCCAGCCTGGCGACACCGCTTGTGCTGGCCGACATCCCCACTTTCCGCGAACTCTGGACGGGTGCGGCCATTTTCGTGCCGGCGAATGACGAAATTCTTTGGGCAACGGCGCTGATGACGCTCATGCAGGACACGGCCGCGCGCCACACGCTGGGGCGCCAAGCCGCGGCCCGCGCGCGCACCTACAGCCAGCAGACGATGGTCACCGCGACGCGGGCGCTGCACCGCCGATTGCGGCCGCACTCGCGTTGCGCGGCATAGACGCACGCACGATGCGAATCGCCTATTTCACCCATTCCCTCGTCTCATGCTGGAACCATGGCAACGCGCATTTCCAGCGCGGGGTGCTGCGTGCGCTTCAGGATCAGGGCCACGAGGTGCTCGCCTACGAGGCGGCGGAGAATTGGAGTCTGCTGAACCTGGCCGCCGATCAGGGTCAGGAGGCCGTGGTGGATTTTGCGCGGCATTTCCCAAGCCTGCAGCCGCAGTCACGCACGCTGCCGGACGATCTGGCGCGGGCTGTCGATGGGGCCGAGCTGGTCATCGTCCATGAGTGGAACGAGCCGGAACTGGTCCGCGAGATCGGCCGGTTGCGGCGCCACACGCCGTTCACCCTGCTGTTCCACGACACGCACCACCGTGCGGTGAGCGACCCCGACGCCATACGCCGCTTCGATCTGTCCGACTACGACGGCGTCCTCGCCTTTGGCGCCACGCTCGCCCGCGTCTATGAAGGCTGGGGCTGGGCAAATCGCGTTTTCATCTGGCACGAGGCGGCCGACACCGCCCTGTTCCATCCTCCGGCACAGGAGGTCCCGCGGCAGGGTGCCGTCTGGGTCGGGAATTGGGGCGACGGCGAGCGCACGTCAGAACTCGAGACGTTTCTGCTGTCGCCTGCACGCCGAGCCGGCATACCGCTCGACATACACGGTGTCCGTTATCCGCCCGACGCGCTTGCCATGCTGGCGCGTTACGGCGCGCGCTTCCATGGCTGGATCGCCAACGCACGCGTTCCCGATGTTTTCGCACGCCATGCCTTCACCGTTCACGTGCCACGCCGCGCCTATACCGGCCTGCTGCCCGGCATCCCCACCATTCGCGTGTTCGAAGCCCTGGCCTGCGGCATTCCGCTCGTCACCGCACCTTGGGAAGACTGCGAGAACCTGTTCCGCCCCGGCACCGACTACCTCGTGGCTCGCACCGGCGACGAGATGCGCACGCATATGAACACTCTGGCAAGCGATCACGCCGCCGCCGGCGCGCTCGCGCGCGCCGGGCTGGAGCGCATCCGGTCGCACCATAGTTGCGCTATCCGGGCGGCAGAACTGCTCGCCATCGTCGGCAAGCTGCACGCGCGCGCGGCGGCCGCCTGATGCGCATCGCGTTTTACGGCAGCAGCCTGCTTTCATCGTACTGGAACGGTGCGGCGACCTATTATCGCGGCCTGTTGCAGGCTTTGTCGGCCTATGGTCACGACATCACGTTCTACGAACCGGATGCATTCGAGCGTCAGCAGCATCGCGACATCGATCCGCCCGCTTGGGCGCGGGTCGTGGTGTATCCCGCGACCATGGACGGTCTGCGCCACGTGCTCGCCCCGGCGGTGGACGCGGACGTGGTCGTCAAGGCGAGCGGCGTCGGCGTGTTCGACACGGAGCTGCTGTCCGGCATCCTGCACCATGCCAGCCCGCACGCGCTGCGCGTCTTCTGGGACGTCGATGCGCCGGCCACGCTCGCCACGTTGCAGGCCGATCCGGACCACGTGCTGCGACGGCGTTTGCCCGAACTCGACCTGGTGCTGACCTATGGCGGCGGTCCGCCCGTGGTCGCCGCCTACACCCGATTCGGCGCCGCACGCTGCGTGCCGATCTACAACGCGCTCGACCCCGCCACGCATTTTCCGGTCGCGGCGGAACGCCCGCTCGCCGCCGATCTTGGCTTCCTGGCCAATCGCCTGCCGGATCGGGAAGCGCGCGTGGAGGAGTTCTTCCTCTCGGCCGCGGAGAGGCTGCCGGCCCACAGTTTCCTGCTCGGCGGCCTGGGTTGGCACGCTAAACCGATGCCGCCCAATGTCCGGCAGATCGGTCACGTGCCGACCGCGCAGCACAACGCGCTCAACTGCTCGTCGCTCGCGGTGCTGAACGTGGCGCGCGACAGCATGGCCGCCGTGGGATACTCGCCTGCCACCCGCGTGTTCGAGGCCGCGGGCGCCGGCGCCTGTCTGATCACCGACGCGTGGGACGGCATCGCGGAGTTCATGGCCCCCGACAGCGAAATTCTGGTCGCACGCGACGGCCGGGATGTGGCCGATCACCTGGCCGCCTTGACCCCGGCGCGCGCCCGCGCCATCGGTCAGGCGGCGCTGGCACGGTGCCTCGCGCAGCACACCTATGCGCAACGAGCGGCCCAGGTGCACGCGCTGCTGGCCGAGACGGCCGCCTTGCGCCGCGAGGCCGCTCTGGCATGAGCCGTTTCGTGGTCATCGGCCTGTCGCTCAGCTCCTCCTGGGGCAACGGCCACGCCACCACGTACCGCTCCCTGCTCCGCGCGCTGGCCGATCGCGGGCACGATGTCACGTTCCTGGAATGCGACCGGCCGTGGTACGCGCGTCACCGCGACCTGCGCGATCCGGATTTCTGCGACTTGCGCTTCTACGACGATGTCGGCGATCTGCGAGACTACCGCTGCCTGTTCGAGCAGGCCGACCTCGTCATCATCGGCTCGTACGTCGTCGATGCGATCGACGCGGCCAAGCTGGTGCGCCCGTGGGCACGGCTGCTCGCCTTCTACGACATAGACACGCCGGTCACGCTCGCGATGCTGGCGCGTGGCGAGGCAAGCTACATCTCGCCCGCGACGATCCCGCTCTACGACGCCTACCTGTCCTTCACCGGCGGCCCCACGCTGCGGCTGCTGGAACGGCGTTACGGCGCGCGCCGCGCGGCCGCGCTGTTCTGCGCCGTCGATCCGGCGCTGTATCGGCCGATGGCGCCGCGCCCGAGCCCGCGATGGGCGCTGGGCTATCTCGGAACCTACAGCCAGGATCGGCAGCCGGCGCTGGAACGGCTGCTGCTGGCGCCCGCGCGCGCCTCGCCGGATCGCCGTTTCGTCGTGGCCGGCCCGCAATATCCGGACGGCATCGACTGGCCGGCCAATGTGGACCGTATCGAGCACCTGCCGCCCTCCGAGCATGCGGCGTTCTACAATCACCAGGCCTGGACGCTGAACGTGACACGCGCCGACATGGTCGCCGCCGGCCATAGCCCCAGCGTGCGCCTGTTCGAAGCGGGCGCCTGTGCCACGCCGGTCGTCTCTGATGCCTGGCCTGGCCTGGCCGACATCTTCGATGACGAGAGGGAGATCGCGATCGCCGCCAGCACCCAGGACGTACTCAACTACCTCGACTGGCCCGAGGACCGAAGCCGGGCGCTTGGCGAGGCGGCGCGGCGCCGTGTGATGGCGTTCCATACCGCCGCCCACCGTGCGGTGGCGTTGGAACAACTTGTGGCCGAGTTACAACCGATTCCGGTGACCGCGTAGGCGCGCCCGTTAGCTGTCGTTTCTATGGAGGTTGTCCCTCCGGGGCTGTGGGTGTCAGGCCTGCAAGCCCAGACCCGGAGCTCTGGATGGACATCCATGAGAGCGCTGCGCCCGAGTCGGGCGGCTCGGGAGCGGCCCTCTGTATGAAGCTACGAGTCGCAGCCCAGATCGGCCGCCACAACCACTGCCCTGGTGTTCAGCACGGCGTTCTCCTCGCCCTGCGTGGTGACCTCGAGCACGACGCCGCTGCCGGCCGCGAACATGAAATGGCATGTCGTGCCCTGGCTCCCGCTGCAGGATCGCAACTCGGTATAGCCGCGCTCATGAAAGGCTTCCTGGGTCGCGTCCATATCGGAGAATTGCGAGCCATGGCCGGGTTGCCATCCGCCGGCGAGAAGTGCGGCGCGCGCCTGATCGTAGGCCAATCCTTTGATGACCGGCACGGCAGGTGCGCTGGCCAGTTTGCAGGCGGGCTCGGCGGCCGCGCTGTGCAGGCCGATCAGCATGAACGTCGCGATGACTCTACGAATCATAATCGCAACGAAGCACGGTCCGGCCGCAATGTCGAGCGCGTCCCGGCGCAATCCTTTGGAAACCCGCATCCGGGTCAACCGGTGTGCCCCATCGGCATCTGGACCGCTCTACGCGAGACGCAGCCTGGTCTCGCTCTCCATCACCACCTGCCAGCCGATGGCGCCGGCCAGCAGGCACACGATGGCCACACCCACATCGCGCGGCCGGGCTTCCGCTTCACGAGCACCATCGGCATCGGCCAGGTAGTGCGCCAGCGCCGCGGGCCACGCCGCACGCGGTCCGGCCACCTCGAGCGCCATCGAGTGGGGTTCGGCGGACAGTCTGATCGAACCGCCACGCGGCAGGGCTTGCGCCGCCAGCAGCAACAGGTTGGCCGCAAGGCGTCCCCGCGCCCCGTCCAGGCCCGCCGCCCCCGACACATCGATCGTGAGGCGCTCGGCCCCCGGCAGACCGGCCGCCAAGCCGGCCAGGTCCTCCTCGGCACCCGCATCGCCGAAAGCGGCGCGCAACAGCCGCAGGCGCGCCGTGAGCTCGCGCGCGCAATCCTGGGCCAGCGGCAGCGCGTCCGGCTCCTGGCCTTCCGCCGCCATATCGATGGCGGCCTGCAGCGCGCCGGCGGTGCCGGCCAGATCGTGGCAGACCCGCGCCGCCAGCGTGAGCGCCAGCCGCACCTGAAGGTCGGTCGCATGGGGCTGTCCCGCCGCCGGATCGGCCGGCATGGTCGCATGCTGCACTTGGCCCAACTCCATCCCCCAATCGCCGCAGGATTGCCGCCATGACGAACCCCGGCCTGTTTCACGAGCCAGGTCAGATCGTGACGAACCCCGCCCGCCCCGACTGGGGGCTGGGCCAGGTCCAATCCGTGGTCGGTGCCCGCGTCACCGTCAACTTCCAGCATGCGGGTAAAATTCTGATCAACACCGGCGTCGTCGCCCTCGAGGTGGTCGAGCCGCCCAGCCAGCCGGCCTGACCACCCCTTGACCGGCGAGGCCCCACCCGCGACTTGTCGCAGGGTATGACCAAGCTGATCGACCCGTTCGCCCGCCCCATCACCTATCTCCGCGTCTCCGTCACCGACCGGTGCGATCTCCGCTGCGTCTACTGCATGGCGGAGGACATGACGTTCCTGCCCAAATCCGAGATATTGACGCTGGAGGAGCTGGAGCTCGTCTGCACCGCCTTCGTCCGGGCGGGCGTGCGCAAGCTGCGCATCACTGGCGGAGAGCCGCTGGTGCGGCGCGGCGTTACCGGCCTGCTGGACCGGCTGGGCACCCTGCTGGGGCACGGGCTGGACGAGCTCACGATCACCACCAACGGCACGCAGCTCGCCCGCCACGCCCAATCGCTGGCGCAGGCGGGCGTGCGCCGCATCAATGTCAGTCTCGATACGCTCGACCCCGACCGGTTCGCCCGGCTGACCCGCTGGGGGCGGCTCGACCGGGTGCTGGCCGGCATCTTCGCCGCGCGCGACGCGGGACTCGCGGTCAAGATCAACGCGGTGGCGCTGCGCGGCGAGAACGAGGACGAGCTGTCCGACATGGTCGCCTGGTGCGGCCGGCACGGTTTCGACCTGTGCCTGATCGAGACCATGCCGCTGGGCGAGATCGGCGCCGCCCGCGTTGACCACTACCTGCCGCTCTCGCTGGTGCGCGCGCGTCTGCGCCAGCGCTGGACGCTGGACGAGACGGCCTATCGCACCGGCGGCCCGGCCCGCTACGTGACGGTGCGCGAGACCGGGCGGCGCCTCGGCTTCATCACGCCGATGACCCATAATTTCTGTGAGGACTGCAACCGGGTGCGCCTGACGGCCACGGGGACGCTCTATATGTGCCTCGGCCAGGACGACGCCGCCGATTTGCGCGCGCCGCTGCGTCGCGGCGACGACCTTCGCCAGGCGATCGACGACGCCATTGCCCGCAAGCCGCGCGGCCACGACTTCGTCATCGACCGCACCGCCCGCACCCCCGCCGTCGCCCGCCACATGAGCGTCACCGGCGGCTGACTCTTCCGCGGCTGCCTCTCATAGCGCGCTAGAAAAGAAAATAAACACAGAGGACACAGAGGGAAGGGAGAAGAGGGAGAGA
>CAXUNK010000043.1:0-17349 GCA_964252425.1 uncultured Acetobacteraceae bacterium | reverse complement strand
GCGGCGCCGACCGGATCGTCACCGGGCTGCGCCTGCTCCAGCGCGGCCAGGCGCGTCATGCCTCAAGCCGCCGCATTGGACCGCCGCATCAGGCCGCCGCGCACGCCGATCAGGGTTGCGCATACGGCGGCCGATGGAGCGTCCTGGTCGTCACCGTCTGCCCACTTCATCGGCGCTTTGTGCCGTGCTGGCCGGTCGATTGCCAAGCGGGGCCGGCCTGACCAGGATGGTGCGGCCATGCGCATCGACTGTCCAAGCTGTGCGGCCGCCTACCAGGTTCCCGCTTCGATCCTGACCAGAAGGCGGCTGATGCGGTGTGCCCGTTGCGGCGCCGAGTTCGCGCCCGCCAGTCCCGCGGACGCGGAACAGGCGCAAGATGCGTCACCCGGAACTCCCGACCTACCCGCCCCGAGCGCGTTCGCGCCACCTGACGCCGCAGCGCCGCCGGATGAGCGGATGGGCTTGTCGGTCATTCCGCAAGAGACGTCGTCCGCGCCAAATCGAGCCGGCGTAATGGCAGCGTGGATAGTGAGTGTCCTGCTGTTCGGCGCTGGAGCATGGGCCGTCATCGCCTGGCGCGACCCAATCATGCGGGCCTGGCCGCCCTCGGCCAGGCTCTACGCGGTGCTGGGCTATGCGCGCTGAGCTGGCCCGTCGGCCTGTGCTTCTTGCAAAGCAGCGCCCCCTTTGCTCTTAGGGGCCACCGACAGGAGCCGCCCCATGCCAGACACCAACGTCGCCCAGCACGATTACAAAGTTCGCGACATGTCGCTGGCGTCGTGGGGCAGGAAGGAAATCTCCATGGCCGAGGACGAGATGCCCGGCCTGATGGCGCTGCGCGAGGAATACGGCACGTCCAAGCCGCTGGCCGGCGCCCGCATCGCGGGCTGCCTGCACATGACCATCCAGACCGCCGTGCTGATCGAAACGCTGACCGCGCTGGGCGCCACCGTCCGCTGGTCCTCCTGCAACATCTTCTCCACGCAGGACCACGCAGCCTCGGCCGTGGCCGAAGCCGGCGTGCCCGTCTTCGCGTGGAAGGGCATGAACGAGGACGAGTTCAACTGGTGCATCGAGCAGACCGTGCGCGGCCCCTCATCTTCAGGCGGAGACGGCTGGACGCCCAACATGATCCTCGATGATGGCGGCGACCTGACCAAGCTGATGCATGAGAGCTATCCCGAGATGATGGCCGACGTGCGCGGCATCTCCGAGGAGACGACGACGGGGGTGCACCGGCTGTGGGAGATGGCAAAGGCCGGCAAGCTTCTGACGCCGGCGATCAACGTCAACGACAGCGTGACCAAATCGAAGTTCGACAATCTGTATGGCTGCCGCGAAAGCCTGGTCGATGGCATTCGGCGTGGCACGGACGTGATGATGGCCGGCAAGATCGCCGTGGTCGCCGGCTTCGGCGACGTGGGCAAGGGGTCGGCCGCCAGCCTGCGCAACGCCGGCTGCCGCGTGGTGGTGACAGAGGTCGATCCGATCTGCGCGCTGCAGGCGGCGATGGAAGGCTACGAAGTCGATACGATGGATGACGCCGCGCCGCGCGGCGACATCTTCGTCACCGCCACAGGCAATATCGACGTGATCACGGCGGACCACATGCGCGCGATGAAACATCGCGCCATCGTCTGCAACATCGGCCATTTCGACAGCGAGATCCAGATCGAGGCGCTACGCAATTACCGCTGGGAGAACGTCAAGCCGCAGGTGGACGAGGTGGTGTTCCCCGACGGCAAGCGCCTGATCGTGCTGTCGGAAGGCCGCCTGGTGAACCTGGGCAATGCGACCGGCCATCCGAGCTTCGTCATGTCGGCCAGCTTCACCAACCAGGTGCTGGCGCAACTGGAGCTATGGCAGGCCAAGCCGGGGCAGTATGAGCGGAAAGTGTACACGTTGCCGAAGCACCTGGACGAGAAGGTGGCGGCGCTGCATCTGGCCAAGGTTGGGGCTAAACTCACGAAACTTTCGAACAAGCAGGCCGAGTATCTGGATTTGCCGGGCGTGAACGGGCCGTTCAAGCATGAGCTTTATCGATACTAAGTAATAAAAAATCTTCTTTTCTGAAGAAAAGAAGCAAAAGACTTTTGTCCGGCTGTCGCGGACTCAATGATCAAAAGTTTTTTGGTCCTTTTTTTCAAAAAAGGACCGCTTCCTTACAACTTTCCCAGTAGATGCCTGATCGCATCAACCTCATGCGACGACAACCCGCGCGCGCTGGCCAGCCCTACGATTCCCTCCACCAGCCGCCGTCCGCTCTCCGTCAGCGCCGGCGCGCCGTTCCGGTGGTCGACATGGCCTTGACGCTCCAACTCGCCCAGCGCCTCCGCCCCCTCATCAGCCGCGGCCGACGCCACGGGATAGACGCCGCCATACCGACCGGCGTGATAGACGAGCGGGGTGTGGCCGGCCTGTTCGAAGTCGTGCACCTCGCCCAGGAAGATCGCGTGGTCGCCCCCTTCGTATTCGAACGCGGCGCGGCAGATGAACCGGGCGGCCGAGCCATCGAGTAACGGGATGCCGCCGGGACCGCGGGTCGTCGACACGCCGTCGAACTTCTCGACATCGCGCCGGGCGAACTGGTTGGACAGATGCTCCTGCCCGGCTGCCAGAACATGCACCGCCCACCATTCCGCCTCACGAAACGCGGTCAGGCTCGTGCTGTCCAGCGCCAGGCTCCACAGAACCATCGGCGGTTCGAGCGAGACGGAGTTGAAGCTGTTGGCGGTCAACCCCGCCGGGCGACCGTTCCGATCGACCGTCGTCACGATCGTGACGCCGGTCACGAAACTGCCGAGCGCGCGCCGGAACGCGAGCTTGTCTATGGCCGGACGGGCCGGCGCGGCGTCGGCAAAGCTGTTCTGCGGGGGCATACTGGCTGTGTCATATGCGCCGAGTCGGGCGCTTACCAGTCCCTTCGCCCCGGCCATCGGCCGCGTCAGTGATTGCGGCCGCGTCCGGTCCGCGCCTGCAAGGCATCGATCTGTTTGGACGCCTCCGCCTTGGTCAGCGTGTCGTCGAACGGCTCGCCGGCCTCCTCGCTGAGCGTCTTGAGGTAGGAGGCCTGGGCGCCCGTCATCGTCTCGCCGCCCGTAGTCCAATCGTTGGGATCCTTGGTGGCATTGGACGGCAGGCTGTCCCCATCGGCCTCGCTGGTAGGCTGCTTGGGGTTGTGGGGGTGGCCGGTCGTGTGCGCGGATGACGGCTTCGCCTGCTCATCGGCTTGGCTGGTCTTCGGTGTGTCTTTCATGAACCGAGCAACGCCGGGATTCTGGGTTCGTTCCTGATTGACGCGGCTGTGACCGGGTGCGGCGGCGCTTACAGCAGGTCGCGCAGTGCAAGGGCGACGTGCCGCTTCGGCGCGGTCAGATCGACGTTCAGGACGGCGCCGACCGGCCCGGTCAGCTTGCGCCACAGCCCGTCGGCGTCGAGCGCCGCCGTGGTTTGCCCGTCAATGCCCGATACGGTGTCGCCCGCATGCAGGCCGGCCTGGCTCGCCGGGCTGTCGGGATAAACGGCCGCGACGGTCCAATGGTCGCCGGCGCGCTTCAGGCGGAGGCCCGCGCGGTTGAACACGTCCTTCTGGCCATAAAGATGGTTGCGCTCGAACGTGATGGTCTGGCGCGTGTAGTCGAATGTCAGGTTGAACTGCTTCAGGATACCCAGGCCGATATTGGCCGACACCGTGCGGCTCGCATCGAAACCCGAGTGCTGCAACGAGATGCGGGTGACAGGCGCATGGACCTGCACCGCCGGGCGGCCATCCGCCCCGTCCAGCGCGACCGTCCCGGCCCGCAATCGGGCCCAAACACCATAGGTGTCGCCCGTCGACTTGCCCTGATACGGGATGTCGGCGTGATAGCGCGCGACCAGCCCGTAGCGCCGCGCGAACGGCGCGATCAGCAGCAGCGACCCGCCATCGCCAGTGTCGACGGCGAACCGGCCGGCGATGCCGTCGATCGTGCCGGTCACCTCCGGCTGGTTGTCCTGGATATGGAATGGGATGGTGGTGCCGCGATCGGGTGCGGTGGACGCGTCCGGCCGGGTCAGCGTCATGACGGACCGGTCAAAATCCAGGTGCACGACGAAACGTTGCAGGATTTCCAACCCGACCAGCGCACGGTCGGGCTCGTCGGGCGCGAAAGCGCGGCTGTGGAAACTGACGTCGCGCACCGAGGCGCCGCCGATGGCGACACTGTCGAGCCGTCCGAGCGTTGCCGATGTCGCGCCCTCGCCCCCGCCGCGGCTTTCCGCGGTGCCGACGCCGGTGACGCGCAGAGATGCGAGCGTGGCAGGTTGGATCAGCAGATTGCCCCCGCTATCGAACTCCGCCTCCACCGTGCGCTTCGCGTTCAGGGTCAAGGGCACCAGGATGCGGTTGTCGGCGGTCAGGCGAAGCGGCACCTCCACCGAGTCTTGGCCCGCCGGCAGCATGATGTCGCTGGGCGGGCGCGGCGGCAGGTCATAGAGGGCGTCGGGCATGGCCTCGTTCACGCCCACCGTGCTGACATGCATCACCTCGTCATAGGCGGGATCACTTCCGTCTCCGGTCCGAATGACGAAGGGCAGCACCAGTCCCTGGACGCTGCGGTAGTCTGCATATCGCGTGACTTCGGCTTCCTCGGCCTGTTCTTCGATCGTGCGATCCAGCAGATGCGTGGTCGCGTCGATCCAGGCCTGGAACATGCGGCCGCCTTCCGGCGTGATCTCCAGCACGTCGAAGCGGCGGGCACCCTCCTCCCGCGTGCCCGCCCAGGCGATGGTGGCGGGATGGCGGTCGGGAAACCACCATGCCCTGCTCACGCGAAACGCTTCGTCGGCCGCCACGAAAAACGAGTCCGTGTCCCCCAGCGCGTAGGCGATCCGGCTGCGGCCCTGGCGCCATGGCGTGATGCCGTCGAAGCCGTTCTCGATCGTGTAGCTGGGCCAGGTGTTTCGCGTGAGATAGCGGCCGGTGCCGACATCCTCCCAGCGCTCGGCCTTTGCCTGCCGCCCATCGGCGGAGAGGTCGGCCACGATATGGAGCGAGCGGACCCGCGACCAGTTGGCGCCGCCCGCCGCCTCGCGCATGGCGGCGAGGATGGCGGGCGCATCTGGATGGGCGGTGGGGCCGGTCGTCTGGGCCAAAGCGCCGAAGGCGAGGGCAAGGCAGCCGAGCAGAACGCCCGCGTAACGCTGATCCACTGGCGGCTCCCTATCTCTGATAAGGCAACGGCAGCAGGTAGCCGAGCGGCACGCGCACCAGCCCGCCGGCGCCGGGCACGATCACATGGGCGCCCGGATCGAAATCGGTCAGCATCTCGCGGCAGGCGCCGCAGGGCGGCACGACGACGATGTCCTGGAGCGCTTCGTGCTCCTTGGGATGGCGGACGGCCACAGCGCACTCGATGGTGCCGTCGCCGTCCAGGATGACGCGGCCCACCGCCACCGCTTCGGCACAGATCTGCATGCGGCCCACGGTCGCACCCAGATGCAGACCGGTCCAGATACGCCCGTCGCGCGAGCGCAGGGCGGCCGCGACCATGTGCCAGAACGGGCGGTAATGCTGCGCGATGGTGGCGCGCGCTGCTTCGACAAGGTCGTGGTCGGCCTGGGAAAGCGGCTCTCCGACGAGCGGGCGGTCGGTCATGCGATCGGCCGGCGGCCTCGGGAGGCCAGCCTAGTCGGCCGCTTCAGCCTCCTCCTCCTCGGTCGGTCCCACCAGCATCTTGTCGGCCACCGCGCCGGCCTGCTCGCGGATGCGCCGTTCGATCGCTTCGGCCGCATCCTTGTGGTCGCGGAGGAACTGCTTGGCGTTCTCGCGTCCCTGACCGATGCGCGTGCTGTCGAAGCTGAACCAGCTGCCCGATTTCTCGACGATGCCGGCTTTCACACCGAGATCGATCAGCTCGCCGACCTTGCTGATGCCCTCGCCGAACATGATGTCGAACTCGACCTCACGGAACGGCGGCGCCAGCTTGTTCTTGGCCACCTTCACCCGAGTCGAGTTGCCGACCACGTTCTCCCGATCCTTGATCGAGCCGGTGCGCCGGATCTCCATCCGGATGGAGGAATAGAATTTCAGCGCGTTGCCGCCTGTGGTCGTCTCGGGATTGCCGAACATGACGCCGATCTTGAGCCGTATCTGGTTGAGGAAGATCAGCATCGTGTTGCTCTTGCTGACGCTGCCGGTGAGCTTTCGCAGCGCCTGGCTCATCAGCCGCGCGTGCAGGCCGACATGCGTGTCGCCCATCTCGCCTTCCAGCTCGGCGCGCGGCACCAAGGCGGCGACGCTGTCCACCACCAGCACGTCGATGGCGCCGGAGCGCACCAGCGTGTCGCAGATCTCCAGCGCCTGTTCGCCGGCATCGGGCTGGCTGATCAGCAGATTATCCACGTCCACGCCCAGCTTGCGGGCGTAGATCGGGTCCAGCGCATGCTCGGCGTCGATGAAGGCGCAGGTGCCGCCACGCTTCTGCGCCTCGGCGATGGCATGCAAGGCGAGCGTGGTCTTGCCGGAACTCTCCGGCCCATAGACTTCGACGATGCGGCCACGCGGCAGACCGCCAATGCCTAAAGCGATGTCCAGCCCGAGCGAGCCGGAGGGGATCACCTCAATCTGCTCCTCGCTGCGCGCGCCCATACGCATGATGGAGCCCTTGCCGAACGCACGCTCGATCTGCGTGACGGCGGCGTCCAGCGCCTTGTTCCTGTCTGCCATGACTGCACTCCGGTGCCGAGAGCGGTTCACAACCGAGGAGTGCCACTCGCCCGTTCATTTCGCTTTCGGCGTGTTGCGGCACTGTGTCACAGGTGCGAACGAAGCCGCAACCCTTGGACGAGCCGGTTCGGTTAACAATTTGTTCACTATGTGTTCTGGCGAGGATGTCAGGCCGGTGCGCCGATCTCCGTCAATGTCCGGGTCAGGTCGCTCATGGCGAACGGCTTGGCCATGAAGCGGATATCGGCGGAGGCCAAGGTTTTGCGCAGCGAGGCGTCGGCATAGCCGGACATCAGGATGGCCGGCAGATCGGGCCAGGTCTGGCGCAGACGGGCGACCAGCGCCGGGCCGTCCAGCCCAGGCATGACCACGTCCGACACGACGCAGCCGAGCACCGGCCCCAGATCGCCGCCATCCACCAGATCGAGCGCGTCCTGGCCGCTCGGCGTCGAGATGACATTCCAGCCAGCGCGGGTCAGTGCGCGTTCGGCCAGACGCCGGACCGGCGCCTCGTCATCGACCAGCAGCAGCGTGCGGCTGGCCAGGCGCCGCCTGCGTGTCTCGATCGGGGCCGGCGTTTCGGGCTGCCAGGGCGCCGCTTCGTGACGCGGCAACAATATGTCGAAACGCGTGCCCCGGCCCGGCACGCTGTCCACGGCCATGTAGCCGCCGGTCTGCCGGACGATGCCGTGCACGGTGGACAAGCCCAGCCCCGTGCCGCCGTGATCGCGCTTGGTGGTGAAGAACGGCTCGAAGATACGCGGCAGGATCTCGGGCGGGATGCCTTGCCCGGTATCGGCAACGGTGAGGCTGGCGTAGCGGCCGGCGGGCACGAGATCCCCGCCAAAGGCTTCGGGGCGCAGCACCAGGCGGTGACCGCTGGCGATCGACAGCGTGCCGCCGTTCGGCATGGCATGGCCGGCGTTGACGGCGAGGTTCATCAACACCTGGGTCAACTGGGTCGGGTCCATGCAGACCATCCGCCCCGGCTCTTCCAGGTCGACTACGAGCTGCACACTGGCGCCCAGCAGGCGCCGCAGCAGCTTGCATGTGGCCTGGACCGCGTCGTTGAGCGCCAGCACGCGCGGCTGCAGCGTCTGCTGGCGGCTGAAGGCGAGTAAGTGCCGCACCAGCTCGGCGCCGCGTTCCGCGCTGTGCCGTATCTGGTCCAGATCTTCCTGCTCGGTCGGCGAGCCATGGCTGCGCGCGCGAAGGTCGTCGGTGGCGCCGATGATGGCCGTGAGCAGATTGTTGAAGTCGTGAGCGATGCCGCCCGCCAGCTCGCCCACCGCCTGCAGACGCTGCGCCTGGCAGAGCTGGTCTTCCAGGTCCTGCTCGTGGGTGTGATCGCTGACGCGCAGCAGCCCGCCACGCCGCGGGATCGGCAGCAAAGCCAGCCGCAGCACCCGCCGCGCGCCATCCTGCATCAGGGTGACGGTGCAGGCCGAGGCGGACCCGGACCGCAAGGCGGCACGCAGCGCACCCGCGGCCGTCATTGGCAAGACGGACCAGTCAAGCTGGCTGTGCGATGTCACCGGCATGGTGAGGAAGCGCGTATTGGCGCGCTGCACCACACCGTTCAGGTCAAGCAGAGCCACCCCGTCGATCTGATCGTCGAACAGGCTTTCCGCCACGGCACCCGCGTGCAGCCCGCCCCTGCGCAGACGGCCCGTGCGCAAACGCCCGAGCTCCATCGCGGCGCCCGCCCTCACCGGCGTAGCGCCTGCGCGCGCATGCGCCAGACATAGGCAATGATCTCAGCCACGGCCCGGAAATGCTCCGCTGGGATTTCCGTATCGATTTCCACACGATAGAGCGCGCGCGCAAGTGGCGGGTTGGCAACGATCGGCACGCGATGCGAGCGGGCCAGCTCGCGTATCTTCGCCGCCACGTCGTCGGCACCCTTGGCGACCAGCCGTGGCGCACCCTGTCCGCCGCGTTCGTAGGTGAGGGCCACGGCGTAATGCGTGGGGTTGGTGATGACGACAGCCGCCTTGGGCACGGCCTGCATCATGCGCCGTCCGGCGCGGCTGCGCGCCAGTTGGCGCAGTCGGTGCTTGATCTGCGGGTTGCCGTCGCTGTCCTTGTGCTCGTCGCGCATCTCCTGAAAGCTCATGCGCAGGCGGCGTGTGTGGCGCAGGCGCTCCCACCAGACATCCGCGCCGGCGATGATCGCCTGACCGCCCAGCAAGAGCAGCACCATATGCCGGCCATGGGCGAGCAGCAGCGCCATCACGCCGGAAGGTGCGGTGAACGGCGTGGCGGGCAGGGCCGGCAATAATG
Organism: uncultured Acetobacteraceae bacterium; assembly: GCA_964252425.1. Lineage (GTDB taxonomy): Bacteria > Pseudomonadota > Alphaproteobacteria > Acetobacterales > Acetobacteraceae > BOG-908. The sequence continues at coordinate 8,360 of CAXUNK010000043.1, read as the reverse complement.
CGCGCAGGACGAGCGCCAGACCGAGGCCGAGCACGGCAATTTTGGCCACGGCGCGGGCGAGTTGCACCAGGGCTTGCGGACCAAGCAGCCGCTTCAGACCGGCCAATGGACTGAGGCGGGACAGGTCGGGCTGCAACGCCGCCACGTGCAGCAGCATGCCCGATTGCAGCAACGTCGCCGCCGCATACCCGGCCAGCGCGGCGCAGGCGGCCGGCAGCACGCCCAGAAGCAGCGCGTGCATGCCGGGTCCCCAGGTCTGCGCGCCCCGATAGGAGCTTTGCCGAAGGCAGCCGGCCAGCCAGGGCGCGATACCGGCGCCACCCCCCTGCGCGGCGATGGCCACACAACCGGCGCCGAGACTGGCCAGCATGGACAGCTCGCGCGAGACCGCAACCTGCCCCTCGTCCCGCGCTTTCTGCAGCCGTCTTGGGGTTGGGGCGTGACTCTTATCCTCCGACATCTACGCTGACGTCCAAAGCCGGCCGAGCGGACGCCTGCGAAGCGCTGCAAGGTGCGTGTGCCGGGTCAGAAAAGGTTTCATCACGCGCCAGGCAGGACAGCGTACAGGTCCCGCATCGCGCCAAGCCAGGCGTGCAGGATCGGCGCGCCCAACAGACCCAGCAGCAGCAAACCGCCGAGAACCTGGCCCGGAAGCGAGACGATATAGACCTGGATTTGCGGCACCATGCGCGACAGCAGCCCGAGGGAGAGTTGCCAGACGGCCGAGACCACAACGAAAGGCGAGGACAGACGGAGCGCCAGCGCAAAACTGGTTCCGACCGCGCGCACCGCGACCTCGGTCAGATCGCCCACACCCGCGTTGCCGGCCAGGACCACGCCGCCCGCCGGAAAGACCGCGTAGCTTCCGGCCAGTGCCGAAAGCGGCAGGGCGTACAGCCCGGTGGACAGGATGAGCACTGGGGCCAGCAGGTTGAACAGCTTCCCGATCACCGCCGATTGCGCACCCAGCATTGCGTCCGGCTGCAGCACGCTGGACAGGCCGGTCATCATCGAAATGACCTGCCCCGCCATCGGCAGCGACAGGGCGAACAGCCGTGCCAGCCAGCCGAGCAGCCCTCCGGCCAGCAACTCGGTCGCGATCATGCCGCCAAGCCGAAGGAAGCCGTCGGGTTCCGGTGGCAGGGAGACAATCAGTCCGGGCAGCAGCAGCAGCGTGATGCAGCCGGCCAACCCGGCGCGCAGCACCGGCGGGGGTTCGCTCTCGCCCAGCCCCGGAAGCAGCATGATGGCGGCGGCAGTCCGGCAGAACACGAGCATGAACGCGAACGCCAGCGCGCTCAGCCCGTAAGCCGCCAGTTCCGGCGGAGTTGCCTGCGATAATGAGAGAGCGGCCGGATGCATCGGACCCAACGCGCCTACTGGCCGCCGATCGCGACGATCTTGTCGGCCATCTCACGCATGTAGTCCGCGGTCACGTGGAACATGAACGGGCCGGCGAGCCAGGCTGAGGCGCCGGTGGCGACGAGCTTGGGCAGGAATGAGATTGTCGAGTCGCTGATCTGGGTCACGGCCTGCACCACCGCGACGAGCAGCCCGGCCGCCAACGGCGCCAACAGCAGCGGCGCGCATAGTTTCAGTGTGGCAAGCATCCCGCCATGCAGAATGGCCGCGACGTCGATTTCCTGCATCGGTTACGGCCCTTTGGTCGGAATGAGGGCGACAGGTGTGGTCCGTGCCATCAGATCGGCATCTTGATGATGTCCTGATAGGCCTGCAGCACCCGGTCACGCACGGCGACGGTCGTCTGCAGCGCCAGCTCGGCACGCGAGACCGCTGTCACGACCGAGGTCAGGTCGCCACCAGTGGTGATCGCTGCCGCGGCCTGGTGTTCGGCCTGCTGACCGGTGCTGATGGCGCCACCCAGGCTTTGCTGCAGCAGGCTTGCGAAATCGCCGCCCGGCGCAGCCGGCGCGTTGGCGCCGCTATCGACGGCCTGATAGGCAGAGAGTGCCTGGGCGGCACGCAGCGGGAGCATCGCGGTCATTTCAGCAGGTCGATTACGCGGGTCAGCATGGAACGGGACGCCTGCATGACATTGAGATTCGCGCTGTAGGATCGCTCTGCTTCGCGCATATCCATCATTTCCACAAAACTGTTGACGTTTGGCATGCGGACATAGCCTTGCGCATCGGCGGCCGGGTTGGAGGGGTCGTATTTCTGCGGAAAATCGCTCGGATCGGCGACAATCTTGGCGACACGCACGGTATCGGCGCCGACCGCGTCATCCATCATGTTTGCGAACACCGTTGTCTTTCGTCGATAGGGAACGGCACCCGGTTGCGAACCTGTGCTGTCCTGGTTTGCCAGGTTTTCGGCTATGACGCGAAGACGCTTCGTCTGCGCATCCATGCCGGCCGCCGATATGCTGAGCGCCTGGGCGAGATCCATGCGCGTCAGCCGGCGTGACCCAGGGCCGTCATGAACATGCCCATGTAGCTGTGCCACAAATTGCCGGTCAGTGCCTGCGCACCCTCGTCATCGGCAATCTTCGTCATCTCCGTCTCGAGCACCACGGAGTTGCCGTCAGGCGAGCGTTCACTCGATCCGGGCTGACCGGACGATGACGCCAGGGGCAGTCCTGCCAGATGCAGCGGGCTGGTGCGCGCCATTTCGACGCCGAACGCGCCCATCATGTCGGTGAACGAGGCGACGTCGCGTGGCTTGTAGCCGGGTGTGTCGGCATTTGCGACGTTCTGCGCCAGCACACGCTGACGCGCGTCAAGCCAGGCAAGCTTGTGCTCGGCAAGCGCGAAAATGCCAATCGGTGACGCCATGTGAACAAACCCGCCGCGTTGTGTCGCCCTGCTGCCGCAACATGCCGGGCAAACGTTGCAAGACCGTTAAACAGCGCGTTGACGCTCCGCTAACCGTTCCGCTCTAGGATCGTCCTATGGCGCAGACAGCACCCCTCGAACAAACGCCCAAGATCGACCGTCCGGTCTGGCCCGCAGCGGGCTCGCCGCGTCACCGGCTGGATGACCTCGCCGCTCGCCTGTCGCGCACGCTCGCCCTCTCGCGCGCGCTCATCCAAAGCGGCCGAACGCTGGACCTCACCGGTGTGGAGGATGGGGTGGGCCTGCTCTGCGCACAGACGCTGGACCTGCCGCCCGATGAAGCACGCGCGCTGCTGCCGGCACTGCACGATTTGTTATGGCAGCTCGACCAGGTCTCGGCGGCCGTGCGCGCCTCGCTGCAAAGCGCGCGCCGATGCTGAACGGTATGGCCGGCCAGGCGATCATGGCTGTCGTCTGGCTGGGCGCGGTTCTGGTGCTGATACTGGCCGCGTCGCGCGGGGCGCGGCTGTTCCCATCGCTGCGCGCGACGATGCCGGCGGGCGAGCTCGTGTTGCGCGGATCACTCGCGCTCGACACGCGGCGTCGTCTCCTACTGGTACAGGCGGGTCCGCACCGCATTCTGGTGTTGAGCGGCGGCGCCGGCGAAAGCCTGGTCGTTCTGCCAAACGCGGAGACGCGGACATGTTGAAGCGATCCGGCTGCGTGGTCGCCGGTTTGCTGATCTGCATGCTGCCGGGTATGGCGCTCGCGCAATCCGTCAACATCGATCTTGGCCATGCGGGCGATGCCGGCGCCACCGGGCGGCTGGTGCAGATCACCGCGCTGTTCACCGTCCTGTCGCTGGCGCCTAGCCTGCTCGTCATGGTGACCGCCTTCACGCGCATTGTTGTGGTGTTGTCGCTCCTGCGCGGAGCGCTGGGTGCACAGGGCACGCCGCCCAACATCGTGCTGATCGGGCTTGCGCTGTTCCTCACCTTCTTCGTCATGCAGCCGACGCTCGATGCGGCCTGGACACATGCGATCAGCCCGATGATGGAGGGTCATATCGGCCAGATGGACGGGCTGGCCCTGGCGGCCGAGCCTTTCCGCCACTTCATGGCCGCCAACCTGCGGCCGCCCGACCTCGCGCTCTTTGAACAGATCGGCCACCTGCCGCCAGCCGCCGACGCCGACCATGCCGCCTGGCGCGCACTGGTACCCGCCTTCCTGATCGGCGAGCTGCGTCGCGCCTTCGAGATGGGGTTCCTGCTCTATCTGCCGTTCACCATCATCGACCTTGTCGTCTCCAGCGTGCTGATGTCGCTGGGCATGATGATGCTGCCGCCCGCCGGCGTGTCCCTGCCGTTCAAGCTGATCTTCTTCGTCATGGTGGACGGATGGCGCCTCGTCGCGGGCAGCCTGACGCAGAGTTTCTCTCCGGGCTGAAGCTTCCCAAGCTTGCCAGTGATCCCGACGCCCTGGCTTGCGTTATGGCGCATACACCGAAACCGGGAGGCAGTAGATGAAGCAGCCGCACACCGAGACTGCCGTGGATCACACCGACGGCGAGCAGAATACCGGCAACCATCGCGCAACCGAGGCCTCGTCGCCCACCCCCGGCGGAACCCGGATCGGCGCCGAAAACGTCGAGCAACCCGTCACCAACATCGAAAAAGGCACCGATGTCGAAAAGGTCGCAGGGCTAGAGGAGCAGCTCGACGATTCAGTCAGCGTCAACGGCCCAACCGAGCGCGGCCCTGAGCGTGACGAGCGCGGACGCATGTGACGGGCGATCCCCGACGGGCAGCCTGCCAACGGCGACATATGTCGAGGGCGCCGCGCTTGCGGGCGTCACACAATCAATGCGGTCGAGAAGACTCGAACTTCCACGAGGTTTCCCCCACAAGCACCTCAAGCTTGCGCGTCTACCATTCCGCCACGACCGCACGGCAGGCGCCGGGATATAGCCGATGGACCAAATGACAGCAACGGGGCTGGAGTGGGCCACCGCGCCTCATCCGGTCGCCTATCCCGACGCAGTCGCCACCATGCGCGAGCGCGCCGCCGCCATACGCGCCGGCGACGCCCGCGAACTCGTCTGGCTGCTCGAACACCCGCCCCTCTACACCGCCGGCACCTCCGCGAAGCCGGATGACCTGGTTGAACCGCAGCGTTTCGAAACGTTCGCTTCGGGCCGCGGCGGCCAATGGACGTATCACGGCCCCGGCCAGCTCGTGGCCTACGTCATGCTGGACCTCCAGCGCCCGCACGGCACGGTGCCGGTGCGCGACACCCATGCCTATGTGCGAGGGCTGGAAGACTGGCTGATCGCCACGCTGGCCAGCTTCGGCGTGCGTGGCGAACGACGGGACGGGCGCGTGGGCATCTGGGTCACCGACCCGAGCACGGACGCCGAGGACAAGGTGGCGGCGGTCGGCGTGCGGGTGACACGTTGGGTCAGTTGGCACGGCGTGTCGCTCAACGTGCACCCGGCGCTCGATCATTTCAGCGGCATCGTGCCATGCGGCATACGCGAGCACGGGGTCACCAGCCTGCACGCGCTCGGCGCGCCTGTCAGCCTGGAGGAGGCCCGGGCCGCCATGCGCGCCAACTGGGCAGGTGTGTTCGGCAACTCATACTCATCAGCCTGAGAACGGAAGAAGCAAGATCTTCTCTTTCGAGAAAGAGAAGACTTTCCCTACAGACCGATCACTATCAGGCGCCCAATTCGCCCAGGCGCTTGTCGAGAAAGGCGGTCACGGCGACTTCCTCGGCGGTCAGGCCGCCCAGCTTGTGGTCCAGCACCTCGTCGGCACGCGCTTTCAGGCCCTCCAGCAGGCTGCCGTCCAGATAGCCTTCGAAGATCGCCGGGTGGATGTAGCATTTCCGGCAGATGCTGGGCGTGTTGCCCAGCATGCCGGATACCGCTTCGACGGCGCGCAGCACGTTCTTCTTGGCCTTGGCCTCCGTGTCGAACACTTCGAGCTCGCGCAGTGCGAGTGCGGCGAGGTTGGTCGCGGCCCAGGTGCGGAAATCCTTGGCTGTGATCTCCTCGCCGGTGATCTCGTGCAGGTAGGCGTTCACATCGTCCGAGCCGACGGTGTGGGTCTGGCCGTCCTCATCGACGTAATGGAACAGTTCCTGGCCGGGTATGTCCTGCAGCCGCTTGATGATGCTGGCGAGCTTGCGGTCCTTCAGCTCGATATGGCGCTGGATGCCGTGCTTGGCGCGAAAATCCAGCACCACAACGTTGCCGTGCACCTTCGCATGGCGCTCACGCAGCGTGGTCAGGCCGAAGCTGTTGTTGGTCTTGGCATATTCCTCGTTGCCGATCCGGGCGAGCGTGCGTTCCAGCAGCCGCACCAGCGCCGCCAGTATCTTCTCGCGCGGCAGGCCGGGGCGGGCGAGATCGTGCTCCACGCGGGCGCGGATGGCGGGCAGCTTGCGCCCGAACACCAGCATCTTGCCGTATTTCGCCTCGTCGCGAATCTCGCGCCAGCGCGGATGGTAGCGGTACTGCTTGCGCCCGCGCGCATCGCGCCCCGAGGCTTGCAGATGCCCGTTCGGATCGCGGCAGATCCACACGTCTGTGTAGGCGGGCGGGATGGCCAGCTTGCGGATGCGCTGTATGGTCTTCTCGTCGGTGATCAGCTTGCCGTCGGGCATGAAGAAGTCGAAGCTTTTGCCATCGCCCTCGGCGGCCGGTTTGCGGGTGATGCCCGGCCTTGTGTCGTGCACGTAATGCAGGTGGGCCGCCTTGGCGGCGGCTTCCGGGTCGAGCAGGTTGGTGGTGTCGTCAGACACGGGCGCATCCTCTTGGATGGCTCACAACACCGATTGCCAGGCTTGGTTGCGCGCCGGTGCGGTCGGCCTGCGACACATCGTGAAGGAAGGTCTTCTTTTTCGAGAAAAAGAAGCAAAAAGCTTCTGTTCTGTTCGCCTGCACCGACGCTCGCACCAATTCTGCCAAAGCGGTTCTGGCAGGATTTGCGCGAGCGCCAACGCAAGCGTGGGAGACAGAAGTTTTTTGGTCCTTTTTTTCAAAAAAGGACTGCTTGCTTTCAATCCTCGTTCGTCCGCCGGCACAGCACCTCGCGCTTGCCCACGTGGTTGGCGGGGCTCACGATGCCTTCCTTCTCCATCTGCTCGATCAGCTTGGCGGCGCGGTTGTAGCCGATGTTGAGGTGCCGCTGGATGAAGCTGGTGCTGGCCTTCCCCTCCCGCGCGACCACGGCCACCGCCTGGTCGAACAGCCCCATCTCGGCGTCGCCCGGCGCGCCGCCCGCGAGCGAAGCGTGGCCGCCGGACTCGTCATCGGCAACCTCCGTCACCTCGTCCAGGTAATCGGGCGCGCCCTGCTGGCGGAGGAAGGCCACCGTGTCTTCCACCTCGCGGTCGGTCACCAGCGGCCCGTGCACGCGGGTGATGCGCCCGCCGCCCACCATGTTCAGCATGTCGCCATGGCCCAGCAACTGCTCGGCCCCCTGCTCGCCCAGTATGGTGCGGCTGTCGAACTTGCTGATCACCTGGAAGCTGATGCGCGTCGGGAAATTGGCCTTGATGGTGCCGGTGATCACGTCCACCGACGGGCGCTGTGTCGCCATGATCACGTGGATGCCCGCCGCGCGCGCCATCTGCGCCAGGCGCTGCACGGCGGCCTCGATATCCTTGCCGGCGACCATCATCAGATCGGCCATCTCGTCGATGACGACGACGATGAAGGGCAGCGCCTCCAACGTCAGCGGCTGCTCCTCGAAGGTCGGCTTGCCCGTTTCGCTATCGAAACCGGTCTGCACGCGCCGGCTGATCACCTCACCGCGCGCGCGGGCCTCCTCCACTCGCTCGTTGTAGCCGCCCACGTTGCGCACGCCCAACTGGCTCATCGCCCGGTAGCGCCGCTCCATCTCGCGCACCGTCCATTTCAGCGCCTGCACCGCCTTGGCCGGCTCGGTCACCACCGGCGCCATCAGATGCGGAATGCCCTCGTACACCGACAGTTCCAGCATCTTGGGGTCGATCAGGATCAGCCTGCATTGCGCCGGCGAGAGCTTGAACAGAAGCGAGAGGATCATCGCGTTGATGCCGACCGACTTGCCGGAGCCGGTGGTGCCGGCGATCAGCAGATGCGGCATGCGCGCGAGGTCGCTGACCACGGGCGCGCCGGAGATGTCCTTGCCCAGCGCCAGCGGCAGGCGCCCCTGGTGCCGGGTCCAGGCCTCGCCCTCGAACAGCTCGGACAGGAACACCGTCTCGCGGCGGGCGTTGGGCACTTCTATGCCGATCACGTTGCGGCCGGAGACGGTGGCGATGCGCACTGCCAGCACCGACAGGCTGCGCGCCACGTCATCGGCCAGTCCCACCACGCGGGCGCTGCGTATGCCCGGCGCCGGTTCCAGCTCGTACAACGTCACCACCGGGCCGGGGCGGATGTCGCGTATCGCCCCCTGCACGCCATAATCGGCCAGTACCGATTCCAGCAGCCGCGCATTGTTCTGCAACGCTTCCTGGTCGGGTCCCGCGCTGGCCCTGGCCGGTGCGGCTGCCAGAAGCGAGGTGGTGGGGAAG
>CAXUNK010000042.1:233-17505 GCA_964252425.1 uncultured Acetobacteraceae bacterium | reverse complement strand
CCCTACAAGCCGCGCGCCCCAAAAACGGCCGAGATTTCAAACTGAGACACTACCCATTCCCATAATTTTGTGACAAAGAACTGCGTCTAAGCTAGATTACGAGAAGGCCTCCGTCACTTCGGTCTCATTCGCCAGCCTGTGACGCGCCTTTAAATTTGCCATTTGGTTAATCAGCGGCCATCTCGCCAAAGGGATCATCCGCATTAGCTGCGGCGGACGGGTAAGGTGCTGGCTGCAAACCATCCGCGGTCACAACGCCGCCATCCCACGTCACCGGCAAACCCGTATGAGTAGTGAAATCAGCGCGCGCCTGATCTAAATTACCGAGGATATAGCTTGGCGGACGGGGGCTGCTGATTGGTAACGCCTTCCGGTTCGTGCCCCCAAAAGCATTCGGCTCGTCCTGCATAGCCTCACCTATGATTCCATTCCGAGGACGTACGGAAACAGCCTTCAGCTTGGCTCTGAAAAATTCGCCCAGGGCCTCCCGGCTAATCGGTCGCCGCTCGCCCCGAGACTTGGCGAACTCCATGTAAGAGGTCATCAGCAACTCCGTGCTGATTTGGGGCAACCACACGCCGAGCAGGTTGTCCAATCCGAGTCGGGATTTAAACACGTAACCGCGTTCCAGACAGTCCAACCACCATGCCTCGGTTGTGCCGAGCGACAGCTTGCGTTGCTGCTGTAATCCGTCCGTATTGGGAACTGAGCGAACATTGAACGTGGACAAGTCCATGGCCAGCAGATCGTGCAGCATCGCCTCATAGCCGCCGCCTTCCATCTCTGCATGAAGGGCCGCGAAGTACGCGTGGTCACCGACCTTGACGGGCAAAACGTTGAGGACAAAAAACCGCCGGGCCTCAATGCTGGCGGGCACAACCCAGTCCTCGTTGCTCGCCATCATCACGTGGAGGAAGTTTGGCGAGGACGTGGCGTTCTGAAACTTGCCCTCTATCGTCAGGTGCGGCTCGGTTATCAGAGCTTTCAGCACCCCGGTGTGAGACCGGTCACCCGCAAAAAACGCCTCGTCTGCAAACAGGAAGATGGAGTCGCGCAGGTGTGCATTGAAGTTGCCGACCAGGTGCTTGGCGTTGGAAATGGCAATCCCGTGCTGGCCAGCGATGCGGGCGAGAGCGCGGGCGACAAAACCCTTGCCGCAGCCCTCCACGCCTTTCAGGACAACCGCAACTTCACCCTGTTCGGCCGGGCGCTGCACCATGCGGGCCATCCACTTGATGGCGTAGTCGGAGTGCTCGTTCACACCGCCGCACATGACATGATCGATGTGCCACCGCATCTTTGACCAGTCGCCCCGCTTGGGTTTGACCGCAAACCCTTCCCACAGGTTTAGAACGCCAGGTTTCGCGTGTGTGCTGGTTGGGTCGAACGTCACGCCGTGGATGAATTGCTTGCGGTCTCGATGGCGTAGCCAGACGTCGGCCGCAGTCTTCAGTATGGCTTTGCCGTCCTCGTCCTCACCCACCTTGACCAGCCGATTCATGTAAAAGGTTTGAAGGTCGCGAACCGACAAACGGTCATACGTCCGCCGACGCAGCACAGGGTCAAAACCAGGCTGAAGGATCACGGCCTTGCCCTGCTCGTTAACGAGCAAGTAGCGAGCGTTGAAGTCGTCCACTACGGCGCGAACTTCGCCGACGACATCGGTAGTTGCCACCGGGGGGTCCGTCTCTGTGCCGGTCGCATGACACGCGTTTCCACCGAGCGGGGTCCCGGCGCCATCGTCGCAGTCACCCCCGTCAACGTCAGCCGGGTGCGGAGTGCCCTGCCAGTCGCGCGGCATGGTCTCAGCCGCATATGCAAGCAGGTCCACCCCGGTGTGACCGGCCGCAAAATAATCGACCACATCGCCCTTTATCGGTAGATCGGGCAACCACAAGCTACGCGCGCGCCAGGCCTTTCCCTTCAGGGCGCGTATGACTTGTTCAGCATGCGCTTCTCCCGGCTCGTCACAGTCGGGCAGCACGATGACTTCGGCGCCTTTCAGGGCATCGCTATAGGTCACTTCTTTCCATTTGCCGGCGCCGCCCGGCGAGCACGTGGCCACCAAACCCTGCGCCTCCATGGCGTGGACGGATTTCTCCCCCTCGACCACAAACACCGTTTGGCGGGCGCGCGCAGCGGCCAGCACTTGCGGCAGCCGATAGAGCACCTTGGGAACGCCTCGCGTTTTCCAGGTCCACCCGTCGCGAGCTGCCGGGTCCGGCCGGCGCTGGCGAAAGTCTTTTGGATCAAGGCGACAAACTTGGAAAAGCAGCGCCCCGGCGGCGTCAACATAGTCGTAGGTGGCGACGATATTGAAACCGCCCGAATTAACAGCCGGGATGTGCCGGTTGTCGCGTAGCCATTTCAAGGCCTCAGGCTTTTCCAATCCTTTCTTGACCTTCAGCAGGTCCAGCACACCGCCGCCCGCATTGCCGTCCGAGTGGTCGCACCAAGTGCCTTTTCTGCGGTCAATGGCGAACGCGCCGCGCGATCCGAAACGGACCTCGTCTTTCGTGCAGAGGCTTTCGTTCGGCTCGCAGCCGAGCACCTGAATTGCTACCGGGACGATGATTGCGGCAAAGTCAATCGAAGCGGAACCGCTCACGCCGCACCGTCCAACACGCGCTGGCGTATCTGGCTCAGCTTTGCCGCCTGCTTGGTGCTAAGCCGACCAGGCGCGCGGGCCAAACTCCATAGGAAAGCTCTTTCCCAGTCGGTCAGCAGGTCGTCATGCCGAGCGAGTATATCGGCCGGTGAAAGAGGTCTCCCGACTCTCGCGCGACCGATCGGGGGCGGCTGCAACACTGTGTGCCATGTCAACCCGGCGGCCTTGACCATCCGGTCGGCAAGGGCCGCTGCAACGGCACGCTCGCCGTCGTACGGGCTGCTGAACATGGCAGCCACCTTCGCCAACTTGGCGACATCCAGACGAGATAGGGAGTTCACCTGTGCGGTTCCTCATCCACACAGGCGGTCTCCGTCGTCCGAGTGCGCACAAGCGAAGCAGCGAGGGCACCTTTTCCGACCACCGCCCTCATTGCATTTGCTCGCGGGCTAGAGGCACGGGATGCGGCCCAACGCTTGGCACATAAACATGAACCGATGCGTCCGGGCGCGCGGCCATGGCAAGCGTCCGCCAAGCATCCATGTGCTCGGTTGTCGTCTCGACCATGCACACACGGCCGATCAGGATGGCTGTGGCAACCGCCTCGTAATATTCTTCAACCCTACCCGCCGCAGCGTGGATTATGACGTGGCGCGCCCACCGCAGAATGCGCTTGGCCTGCCCCCAACCTTCCGGACCGGTGGGCAGATCGTCATCGTCGCCTATTAGCAGCAGTTCCGGGCGGCATGCGCTCGCCATGAAGGTCTTCACGACACGCGCTGGCGTGCTTCGGTGAACCTCATAATGCGCGATGTGGCCGCGGTATAACGCCTGCATCAGCACTGCGCGGTGGTGAGCACCGGCAGCCTGCATGTGCGCGATGGCGCCGGGTATCTGGTCCCAGCGATCAATCCGGTAGGGAACGGCGATCATGGTGCCACCCGCAACCGACGGGGAGAGAGCCGGTCACCGCCATAGGCCCTTAGCGCGGAGGGCGTCAGATCGCGATATTCGGCAAGAACAGCCGAGATTGCCGGAAACCCGCCGATTCGGGCCGCAACTTCGGCGAACGCCTCGGCTGTCGCGCGGGGGCCGAGAGCGTGGAGATGGCGGATCGATTGTTCAAACTGCGGCCGTGCCGCGGGTGGTATTTTGTGCACGGGTCATGTCCTTTTCGTGGACCGACGCAGGCGGCGCTTGAAACAGGCGGGCGCGTTTGGTATGTGGATGGCGCTGCCAAGCACTCACCCGATACACAATTCGCCCCCGTGCGCCCCCGCGTGCGGGGGTTTAGTTTGTGGGCGAATGCTCGCGAACGGCGGCGAGTTGGCACAGCCACCACCATCCGTCGGGCATCAGGTGTGGGTCGGCTCTCAATGGACTGCGGCGCATCACGCGGCTGCCTGAAGCTTAGGCAAGCTCTCAAAAAGGGCGCGGGCCGACGCAGCCATGATGAGCGTGCGCCCACCTAGCTTCCGAGCGTCCAGCTTCTGCTCTTTAATCAGCGCGTAGGTGGTCGTACGGCCGACGCCATACCGCGCCATGAAGCGGTCGATGGTGAAGGCCTCGGGTTCGTCGGGTAGTGAGCGGGTCTGCATGTGTTCGCCCTCGTGAACTGGTGGACAAGGGCGAAGGTGACGATGTTGATTTGATGGGTCACGAGGGTAATCTAGGCTAACTGTTCGTAACCGGTTATATTAGCCGACCGTCAAATACCCGGTCCAGCCTTGGTCGTCCTGAAGTGAACATAGATTGTTTCAGACTCTTTATGGCCGCTCTCGCCGAGAATCTCGGGTAACAGAGCACGCACGAATGCGTTGACCGGCCCCTCTCTGCTGTTCCTAAACTCTTTGCCAGGATTTGAACGTCTCATGGTCTCTCGGAACAAATCGGCCAAGCGGTTTGCTGCAAGTTTCCAACGATCACACTCTGCAACAACCTCTTGCTGGTCGAATAGGTCGGATGCTTTGAAAGCTTCGAGTGCTTGCTCAAGCCTTTTCACTACGAGAAAATTTTGACTGGTCAATCTCGTTCGTACCCAGTCTGCCCGAGTTCCTGCGTTACGTTGTCGAAGTTCACAGTAAAGCAGAGGAATATCCTGTTCGAGCAAAGTCACTGCCCGGCCAACTCTTTTCCGTAGTTCCGTAACGTCTGCACCAGGACCTTGACTAAACCGTACAGAATCTCGGAACAAGTTTAGCTTTTTCGCCAACCTTCTGAGGTCAATCTCAGAGGGACATATCGAGCGACCTTTAATAATCTTAGAGAATAGGACCGTAAGATTGTAGGTTCGTTTTTGTTCATGCGCGATTAAGTCCTGCAAGTCGTCGTTTTCGACAAAGTAGCTTTCCGACCAAATAGCTTTTTGAATTAGACGACTCACAGGTTCACGCTCGCCCGCATTGCTTTCCTTTGCAGAACGGCCGGATTTTCTGTTGGCACTTTGCAATACCCTGCCCAATCCTCCATCATCGCCCGTCGCTTCTCAAAAAGATCACCACGGCGGTAAGCCGCTTCAACTTTATCCGCTAGCACATGCGCCAGCGCAGCCTCTGCGACTTCTCGCGGATAGTCGGTAGCCTCCGCCGCCCAATCGCGGAAGGTGCTGCGAAATCCATGCACCGTCAGATCGTCGCGCTTCATGCGGCGTAGCAACATCGACATAGCCATGTTGCTCAGTGATTTCTTGGCGCGCGTACTCGGCACTACAAAGGCGTCCGGCGCCTCGTTGGCCCGTAGCTTAGCCAAGGCGTGAAGCTCGTCGATCGCGGCGTGGGAGAGGGGCACCCGATGCTCCCTGCCGGCCTTCATGCGGCTGGCCGGAACAGTCCATATCGCCTTGTCGAAATCGATCTCGTTCCAGCGTGCCCCCACCGCCTCACCGGTACGGGCGGCAGTCAGGATCGTGAAGCGGAGAGCTGCAGCCGCCACCCCCTTCTCGGCAGCCAGGTTGTGCCAAAACGCCGCAATCTGAGCCCAGGGTAGCGCGGCGTGATGCTGGACCGTGCGGGCCTTGTTGCGCTTTGGAAGCATGTTGGAAACGTGCCCGCGCCACCGTGCGGGGTTCTCGCCGACTCGCCATTCGCGGGCTTTTGCATAATCGAGCACGGACTCGATTCGGCCCCGCAGCCTGGAGGCGGTCTCCGGCATTGCCTGCCAGATCGGCTCCAAAACGCTCATGACGTCGCCTGTGGTGATCGTGTTGACTGGGCGCTCCCCGAAGACAGGGGTCACATGCTTCTCTAGCGTGGCACGCCACTGCCAGCGGTGCTTGGCGTTGCGCCAGTGACCCTCATGGGCGGCCAGATAGAGCTCCGCGACCTCTTTGAACGTCTTCGCCTTGTGCTCGGCGCGCTTGGCGGCGATCGCGGCCGCACGCGCCTCAAGCGGGTCTATATGTGCAAGGAGCTGCTTGCGGCACTCGGCCGCGGCGTTACGGGCCTCGGCCAGCGAGACGTCCTCAAACGGTCCCAGCCCCATCTGCCGAGACCGGCCGTCCACCGTGTAGCGGAACAACCAAGAGCGCCCCATCGGCTTACCCGGCTTTTCGTCCGCCGACTCCGTGGCCGCTCGCACCTGCAACCATAGACCGCCACCGTCGCCATAGCGCCCAGTAGCCGTCAGGCTCTTGACTTTGAGGGCGGTGAGCTTTCCCGCTGCCATGCTGCATACTCCGCTCACCCAATCTGCCAGCCATCGCGCCAGCCCACAAGCCTCAAGCGGCTTTGAGCGATTAAGGACGAACGCTTCCGAACAGTGGGCCGCTAACTACCTGAGCGGTGCAGCGATTTTCCCGGCTGGGCGCGAACGTCCACGGATGATAGTTAGGTGGACCTCAGCTCCACCACCGCCGCGCATTTCCACGTTATCCAAGCGAATCGAGCAATATCGGCTACGCGGCGTCGGAGCAGACGCCACGCCATCAAGTGACGGCAATCGAGAGTTGAACTACACATCCTATTTCAACTACTGGGTGTATAGTTGAAATAATCTTTCCGGATCGTTGGAAAATCGACTGACGACTGTATGCCTCCAATACCATACCGATCTACAGCGGTTAACGTGGTGTTGATCATGGCATGCGAAACGAAGGCGGTCCGATGTCCCATACTCAAAGCTTTGCGTCCGTGCGTGGCGACAGGGTGTCCCGTTACGAGCCCGACACAGTGCCTCCGGGCCAGGTCAGCTCTTCCGTTCAATCAAGGACAGCACTCCGCGCAACGCTCGAACCGTGGAGTGAGGTGCAGGCGCGCATGGCGCTCGATCCTCGCACCCGGGCCGACGCCTACCGGTTGCGGCATCTGTGCTATGCGTCCAAAGGATACATCGACATCCGCGACAACGGCCTGTTCTCTGACGAGTACGACAAACCGCCGGAAAACACGACGATGGTTGTCTACGATCAGGGTCGGGCCATCGGGTCGGTTCGTGTGTGCACCATGTCCGGCGACCCGGTCGGTACGCGCTGCCTGCCGGTGGCTCATGTATTCCCGTCCGAGATGGCCGAGCTGCTGACGCCCGGGCAGCGGGCGGTCGAGATCAACCGCCTTGTATGCCACCCCGACCATGCCCACAGCCTCGGCCTGGTATTCGTCCTGATGCGGCTGTCCGGCTACGTGATCGGCAAGTTCAACCCCGACTACGTCACGTCCTGCGTTCGCGCCAACCACGTCGCTTTCTACAAGCGGCTGCAGTTCGAGGATATCGCCGGGCCTCGCATCTACACCGGGCTGAAGTTTTCGACCAACCTCATGGTCGCGCGGCAGGAGCGCTACGACACCGTCCGCCAGACAGTGCCGGTGCTAAACCTGTGCCCCGACACATCGACCAGGTACGACCGCATGTGGAACGGCGACCTGCTGCCCGTCTTTGAAGGCGGGTAGCCGCTTCCGCCCTTGAACCGGAGTAGGTCTCGGTGCCGGTAGGCCCGCCCACACCGCGTGCGGATGACGATTCCGAGCTAGATTGCTCGCCTCGGTTGCAATTGTCACGAACCCGCCACAGCTTACGATATAGTTTCCTGCCGGGAGCAACCGGGCGTATACGGAAACACGCAGGAGAAAGAGTCGCGTATTTCGGTGCAAATATCCCGTTATGGTTGTATTCGCCGACTGTACATCAACTATTCGGCAAAAAATAGGGCGCGGGACGGTGTTCAGAAGAAGGTAAGGATGTTAACGTACAAGGGTAGAGCGCGCGCCATCCCGGCGATCGCTGTACCGCTCTAAGGTTTTGGAAAACCGCGTGCTTCAGTCCCGTCAGCTCGATCCGACCTGGCTGTTACTCGGCCGCCTTCGTCAGGCCTGGGCGGGTCTGGGTAGCGACTGGCTGAATTCCTCGCTGAGCGGACTGGACCCGGCGATAGCCAAAAAGGTCAGGCTGGAGCAGCTCACGCTCACAAGCATCCTGATGCCGGTCAAACTGCTGATCGGCGCTCTGACAGTTCTGCTGATCGGCTACGAGTATTGGCGGAGCATGGATCATGTCCTGCTCGGTTCGTTCTGCGGCATTCTGCTGGGCTTCTACCTGCTTCTTCTGGAGACGTGCCGGCACTACGGATTTGGCAAGCGCATCGTGATGGGTACGATGTCGCGGCTGCACCGGCGATATGTGGTGCTGACCGGCCTGCTCGGCGCGGGATGGGGTTTGCTGGTCCTCTCGCTGATGCGCGCCACCGGCCCAAGCGAGCGTAGTCTGCTCGACGGTTTGGTAATCGGGCTGATGTCCACGGCGGTCGTCAGCACGCCGGCGTCCGTTGCCATCGCGTTCTGGCTGCCCGTCACCCTGGGCGGGTTCGCTGCGGTCAGCTTCGTTCCCGACGCGCGCGATTTCGGCACGGCGGCGCTGCTGGCCGGCTATGCGTTGCTGTCGCTGTTCTGCCTGCTGCACCTGAACCGTGCCCTGATCAAGCGTATCGTGGCGGAGGTGCGGCACTCGGAAGGGCGCGAGACGATCGACATGCTGCTGCGGGATTTCGAGGATTCCGCGGGAGATTGGCTGTGGGAGACGGATCTGCGCGGCAGGCTGACTCATGTGTCGAATCGCTTTGCCGAGGCGGCAGGCGTGCCGGTCGCGCAGTTGCTGGGTCAGGAACTTGTCGCCTTCATCGAAAAACGCCGCTACCGGCCCCGCGTTCATTATGGCAGCCGCCTGGCAGCGGGGCCGGAACTGGTCTCGTTCATGGCGTGCCAGATGGCGTTCCGCGACGTCGAAGTGGAGCTGGAGATCGGCGGGCAGCTCGTCTGGTGGGCGCTGGCTGGCAAACCGCGCTTCTCGCACCATCAGCTTTTCGAAGGGTTTCGCGGCGTAGGCTCCGACGTGACCAAGGCCAAGCTGGCGCACGGACGCGCCGATTACCTTGCGCATTTCGACGAGCTGACCGGGCTGGCCAATCGCCGGCTGTTCAAGGAACAACTCTCGCACCGGCTCGCCGACATGGCGGACGCGCAACTGGCTTTGCTCTGCCTCGATCTCGACGGGTTCAAAACCGTCAATGACACCAACGGCCATCCGGTGGGCGACGCATTGCTGGAAGCCGTTGCCAAACGGTTGCAGCGCCAGGTTCGCGATGGCGACCTGACCGCCCGGCTGGGCGGCGACGAGTTCGCAGTCGTGGTCGCCGATGGCAGCCTGCGTTCGGTCGAAAGGCTTGGAAACCGATTGGTGGCCGAGCTGTCCCGCCCCTACGTCGTGGATGGCCGCGAGTTGCAGGTGGGCGTCAGCATCGGAATCGCGATCGCCAACGAAGCCGACCGGTCGGAGGAGCTGCTGCTGCGCGACGCAGACGCGGCACTCTATCAGGCCAAGGCCGACGGAAAAGGCACCCTGCGCTTCTACAGCCAGGACCTACGTCAATCCGCGCAGCGCCGCCGGACATTGGAGGTGGAGCTTGCGCAGGCGATCCGCGCTGATGACCTGCATCTGAGCTATCAACCGATCTTCCACGTGCGGTCCGGCTCGCTGCACGGGGTGGAGGCCCTGGTTCGCTGGAACCGTGCGGATGGCGAGGCACTCTCGCCGGCCGAGTTCGTGCCGTTGGCCGAGAACAGCCGCAGCATCGACGATCTGGGCAAATGGGTGCTGAGGCGTGCGTGCAGCGAAGCGGCCAGGTTGCCGCGCGGCACCAACCTGGCCGTCAACGTGTCGGCGCTCCAGCTTCGCGGGACGCATCTGCCGGATTACGTGGACCGTGCCCTGAAGCTGAACAAACTCGATCCGCGCCGGCTTCAGCTTGAGCTGACGGAGACGGCATTCATCGAGATGAGCGACGCGACGCTCGCGATGCTGAACGAATTGCATAAGCGCGGCATCGGCATCAGCCTCGACGATTTCGGTGTCGGCAACACATCCCTCAATCAGTTGCGGCGTTTTCCCTTCAGCAACATCAAGATCGACCGCAGCTTCGTGCAGGACCTGCCTGGCAACCCGGCCGCGCGGGCGATCGTGAAGGGGCTGACATGCATGGCTGCCGATATGGGCATGACGGTCACCGCCGAAGGTGTGGAGACACAGGAGCAGCTCGAGCTTGTCCGGCAGACCAATTGCGATTTCGTGCAGGGTTTCCTGCTGGCCTGTCCCGTGGACCTGCCCGAAATCGCCGGAGCGGTTGAGCGTGGGCAGGAGCGGCTTGTCGGCCGGCTTGCGCTCAGCGGCGCCTGATCAGGCGGACGCGCGCAAAAGCACCGCGTGGCCATCCGGGTCGCGTACGAGCAGTTGTGAGACGCCCTCGCCGGCACCGGACGCGTCGCCGCCTTCGATCCGATCGACAAGAAATACCAGCCGGCTGGCGGCCAGGTCGGACCAGGACGAGGACGCCCCGCGCCCGGCAGGCGCGCGGTAGCCGAGAAGTTCCACGTGCGGCGCGGGGTGCTGCGCGCACAATGCGACCACATCGACCTCCACGCCGTCCAGCCCGTCGAGCGCATCCTGCTCCGGCCCCGTGTTGACCTGTCGAGAAGCGACGTTCAGCTCCAGAAGGTCCGCATAGAACGCGACGCTTCGCCCGGCATCGCGCACGGCAATGGCAGAATGATCGATGCCGTCCTCCGTTCGCGGATCGGGTTGCGGGAAGCTGATGAGCTCAAGCGGGTGCCCGTCCGGATCGCGAAACTTGTAGGCGACGATGCCGCCCAGCAGAATTTGCGGGGCGTTCCTCGAAATCGGCACGGCCAGGCTGCCGCCAAGCCGTGCGTAAGCCGCATGCATGTCCCGCGTCACCAGCGCGCAGTGCTGAAACCATAGATCATTGCTGGCGCTGCCCGGCGGGTAGGGGGCGCCCGCCGGATCGGTCTGTGTCAACTCAACCAATTGGGCGCCGCGCCGCATGACAACCGAGCGCGCCGCCCGCACGCCAAGCAACGACGCAAGTTGCGCGTCCTCGCGACCGATCGTCTGCGTCTCGAAGCCCAGCGCATCGGCGTAGAACCGCCGCGCTCGGTCGAGGTCGCTCACGTTCAGCGCCACCCGGTCGAGACTGAGCGCCCTCACGGACGCTGCGCCCCACGCACGTTCGTGTAGATCGCCATCAAACTGTGCGAGGCGCAGAGAAACAGCCGCGAGCGGTGCCGCCCGCCAAAGACGAGATTGGCCACCGTGATGCCGGCCAGGATCTTGCCCAACAGCTCACCCTCGGACGAGAGACAATGCACCCCGTCACCGGCGGAACTCCACACCCGCCCGTCCTCGTCGCATCGTATCCCGTCGGCCGCGCCGGGAGCGACCGCGTGGAACCGCCGTCCACGGGACAGCTTGCGGCCGTCGACCACATCGAAGACACGGATGTGCCGGTCCGGGTCGGGTCCGAACTGCCGGCCGGTATCGGCGACGTATAGAAGCCGCTCATCGGGCGAAAAGCACAGCCCGTTCGGCCCCACCAGATCGTCCGCCACAATGTCGAGCTCCCCGCCCCCGGGATCCCAGCGATACACGGCGGGTGCCGTTTCCGAAACCTGCTTGCCCCCTTCATAATCGGTGCTGATGCCGTAGATCGGATCGGTGAACCACACGCCCCCGTCGCTATGCACCACCACATCGTTCGGGCTGTTCAGGCGCCGTCCGCGATACCGATCCGCCAGCACCGTCCGGCTGCCATCGAGCTCCGTGCGGATCAGGCAGCGATGCAGATGCGAGCCGCCGACCAGCCGTCCCTGCCGGTCGCGCGTGTGGCCGTTGGCGAAGCCCGACGGCCGCCTGAACTCGCCGACGCCGCCGTCTTCCGTCCAGCGCAGGATGCGGTCGTTCGGCAGGTCGCTGACCAGAAGCTGGTTCGCGTCGGCACACCAGACCGGCCCTTCCAGCCACCCGAACCCTTGCCCCAGCGTCAGCAGCGGCGCGTTCGGCAGGACAAGCGCGTGAAACTCCGGCTGCGTGAACTCGAACGCCATCCTCGCGTCACTGCAAATGGCATGGCCGGCGGACCGAGGGCACGTGCAACTGCACCGTCATCAGCACGGCAGGCTCGCCCCCGACCGTGCCCGACCGATGGCCGCATCGCCCATGCGCATCGCGCACACATCCCTGATCCTCGCCAAGCGACAAATCGCCCGGACCCATCTCCACCCGCGTGCCATCCATCGCCTCCACCCACCAGCGGCCGGAGAGCGGCACGATCCATTGCGGCGCCGGGTTCTCATGCCACTCCCCCACCCAGCCCACCGGCTGCACGGTGAACACCGCCGTCGCCTCCGATCGCTCCTGACGATTGTTCCATTGCGGGTCGGCCGGCCCCACACCCTTCAGCTCAAAAGCCTCGAGCGTGCAGCGCTGCTGATGGCTGACGCCGTGCTCGTCGGTCCACAAATGCCAGTAGGCGACTGACGGTTTCGGTCCGCTATCGGTCATGGCGCAGCCTGCCTATACGGGTGTGAGGAGCCCAGCGGGTCGGTCAGGAACGCACCGACACCGCCATGCGCGCCGACGACCAGCAGAAGGAACCCGCCGGCAAGCGAGAAATTCTTGGCGAAATCCCAGAACAGGTTGCGAGCCTGGCTGTCGCCGGCGCGCCAGAAATCGCCCGGCCGCCAGAACTGCTTCCACAGCAGCGCGGTGACCATGCAATACCCGGCCATCACCAGCCCAGCCGCGCGGTCGGCCACACCGGTGAGGATGGCGATCGGCATGAAAATCTCGACCGACAGCCCAGCCAATATCATCAGCGCCGCCAACCGCCCCGGCACGATCGCCCGCGCCTGCCCCACGGCGCCGCGAAAGTTGATGATCTTGTCCAGCGCGCTGAACGGCAGAAACAACACGCACAGGAGTGCCCGAGTGGCGAAGACCGTCAGCATAGAACGGTTCCAATAAGCAAAAGTCTTTTGCTTCTTTTCTTCAGAAAAGAAGAGTCTTCTTTCTTGAAAGAAAGAAGCAAAGAACTTTTGCTCATCTAGCGCAGCCTCTCTTCGATGTGCGCGGCTACACGCAGAGCGTTGGCGATGATGGTGAGCGTGGGGTTCACCGCACCGATCGAGGGGAAGAAGCTGGCGTCCGTGACATACAGATTGTCCACCTCATGCGCCCGACAGTCGAGATTGAGCACCGAACTGGCAGGGTCGGTGCCGAAACGCGCCGTCCCCGCCTGGTGCGCGGTGCCGCCGATCGGGATGTCCTTGCCCAGATACAGGCTGCGATCCAGAAGCACAGTATGGTGCAGATGCGGATTGAGGTGATGCTCGAGCTTCCTGCGCAACCGGCGAAGCGCCTCCTGCCCCTGTTCATGCACCTCCAGCACCACACGATCGCCGTCGTAGAAGATCCGGTTCTCCGCACGCGGCAGGTCTTCCGACGATAGCCAGAAATCCATGGAGTGCAGCGCCATCTTCTCGAACGGCATATCGGGCAGAAACTCCAGCCACGATGGCAGCGCCTCGCCCTTGATCTGGGCCGCGTGCGAGGTGGCGCACATCTGGATCAGCCCGAGCGGATATTCCCAATCGTCGCTCGAAAAATAGTAGTCGCTGACCGCCAGCGTCTTCTGAAACACCGTCTCGTTCGGATCGCGCATCAGCGCCATCAGCACCGACTGGTTGTGCCGCATGTAGTTGCGACCCACCTGGCCGGACCCGTTGGCCAGCCCGTGCGGGTGCGCGTCGTTGGCCGACCGCAGCAACAACAGCGCCGATGACAGCGCGCCACACGCGACAACCACGATGTCCGCCGAATATGTCTCCTCCGCGCCGTCACGTTCCACGATCACGCCGGTCACCGTCCGCCCGCCCGCATCCGTGTCCAACCGCCGCACATATGCGCCCGTCAGCAACTGAACATTCGGCCAGGCCGCCAGCGTAGGGTCAACGCACATCACCTGCGCATCCGCCTTGCCGTTCAGCAGGCACGGAAACCCGTCGAAGGCGTCGCACCGTATGCAGATGCTGGTGGGCGTGGGCCGGCCGTCGCGCTCCTCCAGCTTGATCCCCAGCGGCAGGTGGAACGGGTGCAACCCGTCGCGGGCGAACGCGTCGCTCAGCGCCTGGATGCGCGGCTCATGGCTGACCGGCGGATGCGGATACGGCCCGCCCGCCGGCGGCTCCAGCGGGTCCTCGCCGCGCAGTCCGTGCACGGAGAACAACCGCTCCGCCTCATCGTAGAACGGCGCGAAGTCGGCATAGCCCAGCGGCCAGGCCGGCGAGACCCCGTGCTGGTGCACGACCGACTCGAAATCCCGCTCGCGCAGCCGGAACAGCGCGGCGCCATACACCTTGGAGTTGCCGCCGACATAGTAGTGCAGCGCGGGGTGGAACGCCTCGCCCGTCCGGCCATACCACGTGTCCGCGCATTGATAGGCGCCGTCGACGAACACCGTCTTCGAATCCCAGTTGCGCGGCTCGCGCGGCAGATACCCGCCCCGCTCCATCAGCAATATCTTCTTGCCCGTCGGCGCCAGCCGGTGCGTCAGCGAGGCCCCGCCAGGGCCGCTGCCGATGACGATCACGTCGTAATGGTTCTCCGGCACCGGCGCCCATCCCTGCGAGTCCCAAGTCGAACGCCGCCCCCCGCCCGGCGTTTCCCCGCCTACGCCGCCACGTGCTCGGCCGCCCGCATCACCCGCAGAAAATTGCCACCCCACAACGCCGCGATCTCGCTCTGGCCATACCCGCGCCGCACCAGCTCGGCCGTGATGTTCGGGCTCTCGGACGCATCCCGCCAGCCGGTGATCGCTCCGCCGCCGTCGAAATCCGAGCTGATCCCGCAATGCGCCAGTCCGATCCGCCGCACCACGTAATCGATGTGGTCGCAGAAATCGGCGACCGACACATCCTCCGCCCGCCCCTTCGGCTTCAGGAAGGGCGGCATCGCGGTGATCTGCACCAGCCCCTCGGTGTCGCGCAGCGCGTCCAGCTGCATGTCGTCGAGGTTGCGCGGATGCTCGCACAACGCGGCCGCACAGGAATGCGTCGCCACCACCGGCGCCCGCGACAGCCCCACTGCCTGCAGCATCGATTGCCGCGACAGATGCGACACATCGACCATAAGCCCCAGCCGGTTCATCTCGGCCACCGCCTCCCGCCCCAGCGGCGAGAGCCCGCCATGCAGCGTGGCCGCGTCGCCCAGGTCGCGCCGCGGATTGGCGCTGTCGGCCAGCGCGTTGTGCCCGTTATGGGTGATCGTGACGTAGGTCGCACCCGCCTGCCGGAACGTCGCCAGGTTGCGCAGATCCTCGCCCATCGCGTGCCCGTTCTCGATGGCCGGCACCACCGCGAGCTCCCCCGCCGCATGCGCCCGCTCGATCGCGTCGGCCGTGCTGCACACCGATGCCGTGACGCCGAGCCGCGAGGCGCCCATGCCCCGTATCGTCTCCAGCATCGCCAGCGCCCGGGCACGCGCATCGGCCATGTTCGCCTGCGTGCGCGGCCCCTGAGGGATGAAGGCCACGAAGCACCCCGCATCCAGCCCGCCCGCCACCATCTTCGGCAGGTCCACATGCCGGCTGGTCGGCCCGAACGGGTCGGGCGAGCTCGGCCACGGTATGTCGATGTGGCTGTCCAGCGTCAGCACGGCGGCGTGGACGGCGGCGGCGTGGGCGTGCGGGTCTGTATCCATGGTGCCGACAATATGGTGTTTCGGGGGGTGCTGACAGGGTAGGCCGCCCTGGGCTACGCTGCCTCCCGTATGTCTCCGTAGCTCAGCAGGATAGAGCACAGGATTCCTAATCCTGGGGCCGTGGGTTCGAATCCCGCCGGGGACATATCCCAAGCAGCGGGATTCACGCCGGCCCTACGCACGTGTCGCGCGTATAACCCCGGACCTTGTTCACGTCTTGTTCACGTTTTACTGTCCGGACGATGAACACTCCGGACACGCCCCCCGCGACCCTCACGCCCGCCACCGACGACGAGACCGAATGGGCGCTCTCCTTCGCGCTCCGTTTCGACGGCCGGAAACACCATCACCGCGCCGACGCGTTGATGGCCAGGATCGTGGCCGCGCACCTCAACCGTCACATGCGGCAGAGCGGTTTCGTCATCATGAAAGTCCCGCCCGCGCGATACGTGCCGGGGAGCGAGCAGGACATCACCGGAACTGGGTCGAACCGTCCTGTATGATGCAGACATGCGCGCCGCCGTCGGGCGTACTGGCGGGCGTGAGGACGCAGGCCGTGGCCTGGGCGGCGCATCCGCATGCCAGCAAGACTGAGATCAGGATCAACCGCATGGTGTTCGCCTCCGCCGCTTCGTTACGCGCGCTGTCATCATGCGCACGACGAAAGTTATGCGGGCAAAATGATAAGTCTTCGTTTACGACGGAGGTGACGGGTATCGGATGACGCCTTAGCTGTCCGCGGACAAGGCGGCGAGTGCCGCGCCGACGCCGTGCTCGCCCGGGAGCGCCCCCTTGGGGAACAGGCGCGTCACATGGCCCATCTTGCGTCCGAGCGTGGCGCCGGTCTTGCCATAAAGATGTCCGATCAGCTCCGGCGACCGAACGATGCGCGGCCACTGGACCAGGGTTTCGGGACCGACCAGGTTCTTCATCACCGCGTCGGAATGGCGCACCGCCGGCGGCAGGCTGAGCCCGGCCACCGCGCGGATATGCATGTCGAACTGGCTCACGGGGCAGGCATCGATCGTCCAATGCCCGGAATTATGCGGCCGGGGCGCCAGCTCGTTGACCAGCAGACCGCCGTCGCGATCGACGAACATCTCGACGGCCAGCACGCCCACCAGCTCCAGGCAGATGGCCAGGTCGGCGGCGATCGCCTGCGCCGCCTGGGCCAGGTCCGGCGAAAGCCGCGCCGGCGCCAGCGTGGTGTCGAGGATGTGGTCGCGATGCCGGTTCTCGACCACGTCGAAGACGGAGACGGTGCCGTCCTGCCCGCGCGCGACGATCACGCTGATCTCGCAGGCGAAATCGACGAAGGCCTCCAGGATGAACGGGGCGGGCGACAGGCGGCGCAGCGCCGGTGCCAGGTCGTCCAGCGTGCGCAACATCGCCTGCCCGTGCCCGTCATAGCCCAGCCGTGTCGTCTTCAGCACGCAGGGCAGCCCGAGCTGCGCCACGGCAGCCGTCAGTTCCGCCAGGTCCAGCCCCGGAATCCAGGGGCAGGTCGGCGCGCTGGCGCCGTTGAGGAAGCTCTTCTCGTTCACCCGGTCCTGGCTCAGCCGCAGGATCGCGGGCGATGGACGCACCGGGCGCAACGCGGCCAGCACGTCCAGCCCGGCCGCGCTGACG
>CAXUNK010000042.1:0-223 GCA_964252425.1 uncultured Acetobacteraceae bacterium | reverse complement strand
GCCCCCCGCCCCCGCACCCGCGCGCCGCGTCGCGGGGGCGGACGTGCGGCCGACGGGCGCCCGGCCGGCGACTTGGGCGGCTGGGCTGTCCGCCTTGTCGGTCAGCACATGCGTGCGATAGCCGAGCCGGGCCGCGGCCATAGCCGACATGCGCCCGAGCTGGCCGCCGCCCAATATGCCGATCGTCGCACCGGGCGGCAGCGGCGCCTGCCCCGCGTTGGGC
>CAXUNK010000041.1:0-17511 GCA_964252425.1 uncultured Acetobacteraceae bacterium | reverse complement strand
TACGTGCTGTCCACGCCGGCCGTGGCGCGTGACTTCCACACGATCGCGACCGCCGGGTGGAAACTCGACAACTACCTGTCGAACCCGGTCTTTCTCTGGGCGCATGACACGAGCGAGCTGCCGATCGGCCGCATGGTCGACATCGGTGTGTCTGGCGACGCGCTAAAGGGCACCGTCGAGTATGCGACGCCGGCCGTGTATCCGTTCGCGGACGTGGTCTTTCAGATGGTGAAGGGCCGGTTCCTGAACGCCGTGTCGGTGAGCTGGAACCCGCTGAAGTGGGTCTATTCGACCGACCGCAAGCGTCCCGGCGGCATCGACTTTCTCGAGCAGGATCTGCTCGAGGTCAGCCAGTGCCCCGTGCCGTGCCTGGCTGACGCGCTGGCGACCGCGCGCGCCGCCGGCATCGACACTGGCCCGGCCGTGGACTGGGCGGAGCGCCTGCTGGACAGCGGCGGCCGCGTGTCGATCCCCCGCGACGAACTCGAAACCCTTCGGAGAAACGCGAAGATGCCCGCACCCGCATCCCGCGGCGGCAAGCCCGCCGCCGGCGCGCAAACTGCACCCGCACCGGCGCGAACGGCCGGCAAACGCGGCCTCTACACCGTGTCCTACCTGGCAGGCGCGCTCAACGACTTGAGCTGGATCCAGGAGAGCATCGCCTACGAGACAGAGCGCGAGGGCGATGGGTCCGACATCGCCCCGCGGCTGCTCACGCTGATGCAGGCCTTCGGTAAGCTGCTGGTCGATTACACCATCGAGGAAGTCCGCGAGCTGGTCGGTGGCAACGACGTCGGCGAGGTCGTGCTGGAAGTGGCCGTCGAGGGTGACGACACGGTGGACCGCTCCGCCGATCTGCTGAAGCGCGGCTTCGCAAGTTTGGTGCGCAAAGTAGCGCTGCCGGCGGTGGCCCGCGCGGCGAGTGTGGGCGCGCGCACGGTTGCCGCGCTGGATCCCACATCCCTGGCGCACATGCTGCGCCACGACATGCTGTCTCCGTCCGGCCGGGCGGCGCTGGCCGACATGATCCTGACCCGCCAGGGCAAGGTGTTGTCCAGCGACAACGAGACGTTGCTGCGCGACGCCTGCGATCACATGACGCGCGCGATGGAAAAGGTTCAGGGCGTCGTCGATCAGAATGGCGACGACCAGCCTACGGACACCACGGCCACGGAGCAGACGGCACGCAACTCCCCTGCGAACCCAACGCCGCTGGCAAACCCCACGGGATCGATCGCGGCCGTTGCCGAAGCGGCACGCGCCGCGCGCGAGGCCCGCGCACGTGAAATCAGAGAGGCAACAGCCCGCGCCCTGGAGGGCGCCGCCTGAGGTCGATCCAAACTCATGCCATCGACTCGCTTGGCGATGGTTTCCGCGCCGCATCGTGCGGCTGAAAAGAGGAGCGTAACATGAAGATTCCGGAAATCCGCCAGGCACTGACGATCGCGTCGGAAGACCTGAACAACTACCTGGACAACGAGGCCGAATTCGAAAAGCGGCACGCCGAAGTTTGCAAGCTGCAGAACAAGCTCGGCCTGGCGATCAAGGCGGAGCGCGCTCAGGCGAACGCGGCCAAGCCTGTCGGCGAGCAGGTAGCGGCGCCAGGCTCGGAAGCCGTTTCGAACGACACGCCCCGATTCCGCAATTTCGGCGAGCAGCTCGGCGCGGTGATGAGCGCCCGCATGAACGGCAACCCGGACACCAAGCTCGTGCGCGCGCCGACCGGCGCGGGCGAGATCGATCCGTCCGGCGGCGGCTTTCTCGTGCAGACGGACTTCGCCAATACGGTGCTGACCAAGGTCTATGACGTTGGCGAGATCGCCAAGGCTGTGATGCGGCTGCCCCCTCTGACCGGCAACAGCATCAAGATCCCGGCCGTGGACGAAACCAGCCGTGCGACCGGCAGCCGCTGGGGTGGCGTGCAGGCATACTGGATCGGCGAGGGCGATGCCATCACTAACAGCAAGCCGAAGTTTCGGCTGATGAACCTCGACCTCAAGAAGCTGGCCGCGGTCTACTACGCCAGCGACGAGCTGCTTCAGGACACGAACCTGTTCGGCGCCGTCGCCACCGAGGCGTTTGGCGAAGAGCTTCAGTTCATGTTCGAGGACTCGATTTGGGAAGGCACGGGCGGCGGCATGCCGCTCGGCGTCATGAACAGCCCGGCTCTGATCGTTCAGCCGAAGGAAAGCGGCCAGGGTTCGAAGACGCTCGTCTACGAGAACATTCTGAACATGTGGGCGCGCATGTGGGCGCGTTCGCGAAAGAACGCGGTCTGGTATGTCAACCAGGACGTGGAGCCGCAGCTCTTTGCGCTGGCACAGGTGATCGGGACCGCCGGCGTTCCGGTCTACCTGCCGGCCAATGGCATCAGCGGCTCCAGCTACGGGACGCTGTTCGGCCGTCCGGTGGTGCCGGTGGAATATGCCTCCACTCTGGGCGGCCAGGGCGACATTCTGCTGGCGGACATGTCGCAATACACGGTCGTGGAGAAGGGCGGCATCCAGTCCGCGTCCTCCATGCACGTGCAGTTCCTCACCGACCAGATGGCGTTCCGCATGATCTACCGCGTGGACGGTCAGCCGATGTGGAACGCGCCGCTGACCCCGTTCAAGGGCGCCGCGACCAAGAGCCCGTTCGTCACCCTGGCCGCGCGGTAATAACGCGCGCGCTGAGCCAAGCCGACATCGTCAACAGCCAGGCCGGAGCGGTGCTCCGGCCATAGACCGAACGGAGCACGCACATGGCCAACAAGTTCAACCTCGTGGAAGAGGCGCGCATCGCCCAGGCACTGGCGCCTGCGGCGGACGCGGCCGGCCGGCAGAGCCAGTGGGTCGACGCTTGGATCGCCCACAAGATTTGGGTGGTCGCCAACATCGCGCAGGGTAACGCTGCCCAGGTCACCTTGTCGTTCCAGCAGGCGCAGGACGTGCTGGGCACGAATGCAAAGGCGATCAGCGTCGCCGGCCGCATCTGGTCGAATGAAGACCAGTCGCTCACCGACGCGCTCGTCGCACAGACGGCCGGCGCCAGCTACCAGACCTTGGCCACCACAAAGAACAAGAAGGTCGTCTTCGAGATCGTTCCCGAGTCGATGCTCGATCTGGTCAACGGGTTCAAGGCCATCTCGGTCAGCACGAGTGCCAGCAACGCGGCCAACATCACGCAGGCCGATTTCTACCTGCTTCCGATCCGTTACGCGCAGGCGCAGCCGCCCAGCGCCCTCGTTTGATCCGCGCGCCGCGCCGACGCGCGCGGCCGCATTCCATCGCGTCAACGGCCACGGACGGCCGGTAAGGAGTTGCTGCCATGTCGAGGACCACGAGCCGCTACAAATCGGGCAACCTGTTCTTCTACGACAAGATCAGCAGCGAGATGATCCTGCCGGTCACCGGGATTTTCTTCGAGGACGACTTTCTCGGGCCGGGCTCCGCCGCCTTCCCCACCGCGCCCACCGCCGGCACGTTCTGGGGCAAGAAGCTGGTCAGGACGGCGGGCAATCCGGCCGTGGCAAATCAGGTTGCCGCACCCGGCGGCGCCGCGCTGCTCTCGATCGACGCCACGGCCGAGAAACAGGACGCGGTGCTCTATTGGCTGGACGACCTCGGCCTCGACGTGTCCAAGGGCGGCGGTTTCGAGCTGCGTTTCAACTTCCCGGTCATCCCAGGCGCCAACACGCAGGTCGTGGCCGGCCTGATGTCGTCCTGGATCGACGGGCCGGACAATAATGCGGCCTATCTGCGCGCCGGCTTCCGCGCGAATGGCGCGCCGCTTGGCGAGACGTTCGACGGGACGACCCGCACCAGCTTGTCGCTCGGCCCGGCCATCGTGAACGCCAACGAGGCGCACGTGATCCATTGCTCGTTTCTGGACACGACGAACGTGCTGTTCTCGCTCGACGGCAACGTCATGACGACTCCCAGCCCGCAGACCAAGTTCGCCGCCACGTCCCCGACGTCGGTGCTGCAGCCCTACGTCGCCGTCTACAAGGCGGCCGGCGCGGGCACGGCATCCCTGGCGGTCGATTACTTCCGCGCCTGGGGCAACCGCTCGTAGTGGGTGCCCCAAAAGGCCCGGACCGCATGGTGCGGCTCGGGCGATTTCCCTCCCGCGAGAAGGGCGGACCGCATGGCCGAGTCGATACGCAGATCGATCCTCACGACCCCGATCCAGGCCGGACAGAGCCAGTCCGCCGAAATCGACACCGGCGCGTTCACCCTGGTGGGGCTGGCGACGGATGCGAACTGGACGGGGAGCCAGATCAGCTTCCTCGTCAGCGTTGACGGCGTGAACTTCTACACCCTGACCAACGCGGCAGGAAACCTGACCTTCGGCGCCATCGCTGCGCGCACCTATCTCGCGATCGACCCGACGCTGTTCCGCGGCGTCACGGCTTGCAAGGTCGTGAGCGCGACGCAGCAAGCGAGTTCGACCGTCCTCACGCTGATCGCCAGGCACGTGGCCTAGCGCATGGGCACGTTCGTCATCTCCACCGTGGTCAATCAAGCCTCGTCCTACGACCTGGTG
This sequence comes from uncultured Acetobacteraceae bacterium, assembly GCA_964252425.1. Classification (GTDB taxonomy): domain Bacteria; phylum Pseudomonadota; class Alphaproteobacteria; order Acetobacterales; family Acetobacteraceae; genus BOG-908. The sequence continues at coordinate 12,984 of CAXUNK010000041.1, read as the reverse complement.
ACGCTGGCGGACATGCACCTCGAGCTGAATATCCCGAACACCGACACGACCAAGGACGCCTTCCTGTCCGCCAAAATCACAGAGGCATCGAGCGCGGTGCAGGAATACTGCAACCGCGTCTTCGTGCAGGAAGGCTTGCAGGACGTGTTCATGCCCGATCGCGCCGACATCCCGCTTGCCTCCATCGGCTACCAGGCGCGCCTGACGCTCTCGCGCTTTCCGGTGGCCAGCGTAACCGCCCTTTCGATCACGCCGGCCGATGGCGGCCCACCGGTCGCCTACACCGCAGGAACAGATTTCCAGGTAAATCAGAGGACGGGCGAGCTGTTGGCGCTGGACAGCTACGGCATGCCGTCGCAGTGGGCACCGCTGCCCACCACCGTCGCCTACACCGCCGGTTACACGGCGATCCCAGGCGGCATCATCGGCGTGGTCAAGCAGATGGTGACCCGCGCGCTCCAGCAGCGCGGCCGGGATCCGTTTCTGAAGGCGACGGACCAAGCCGGCGGTGTCGGTCGCCGGGAATACTGGGTGCCGAACAGCGGCACGCCGCAAGGCCAGTTCAGCCCGGACATGCTGGATGTGCTGAACTCCTATCGCGTGCCGGTGGTCCCATGATCGACTTCGGCGTCAGTCTGATCGGCGAGCGGCGGGTCGCTGAGCGCTTCGACCGGTTTCCGGAGGCATCACGCGCGGCGCTTCTGGGCGTCATCACGCGCCTGACGGCGCAGCTCGAGGGCGCGGTAGTAGCGGCGGTGCCGAGCCGCACCGGCGCGCTACGCGCCACGATCCGCAGCGGAGTCGAGAACAAGGAACGTGCGATCCGCGGCTGGGTCAGCATGGCCGGCGGCGACAAGAACGCTGTGTTGAAGGCCATGGCGCTGGAATACGGGTCGAACAAGAAGATCAGCGTTTCGGAGCATCGGCGCGCGGTCGATACCGTGTTCGGCCGGGCGGTCGCGCCCTATGAGCAGCTCGTGGCCGCGCATAGTCGCACGACCAATATCGTCGCCCAGCGCTTCCTCCGCGACCCTCTGGCCGCGATGGCGGCCGACGCGTTGGCGCAGATGAAAGCGGCCGTCGGACAGGCGAGTGCAGCGGCATGACGCGCGAAGATATTTTGTCCGCGCTTTGGACGCTGATCAGCGCGTCGCCTGCCTGGCAGACCGCATCGCGCCGCCTGCAATTCTGGACCGAGGACCAGATCGAGCAGCCAGCCATCTACATGCGGCTCGACGGGGAGAGCTTTGCCGCGCGCAAAGGCTACGGGATCCCGCAGGAAGTGGTGCTTAAGGTCAGCTTCTTCATCTACGCGCTCACCGACGCCGTCACCGCCGTGCCAAGCCAGGCCGTCACACCTCTGCTCGACGCTCTCGACGCGGCGATCGCCGATGATCCGACCGAGCCGAATGGCCGGCAGACGCTGGGCGGCCTGGTGCAAGACGTGTGGCGGGAAGGCGAGACCGTCATCGTCACGGGCGAACCGGATAACCAGGCCGCGGCTGTCGGGCAGATACATATCCGCACCGTCGGCTTCACGCCGCAGCTGATTTAGGAGAACACCGATGGACGAGCAGACCGAAACGCATGAGGCAGAGGCCGCATCGCCGGCGCGCAGCCGCGAGGCAGAGATTGTCCAAAAATGGGTCGGCGACTGCGTGAACAACACGCCGATCGCGCGCGACACCGAGGGCTACAACCACCTCGTGACGTCTGCCCTGCCCGAGCTGCTGCGCCGCTTGAGCGCCGCGTAACCCGCATTCGATAGGAGCGCATCCATGTCCATCCAGCAGTTCGGCCCCGGCTCGGTCTATCTCACGCGCATCGATGTCGGCGGCGGCACGCCGATCAACATCGGGTTTTCGAACGACTTCTCGCTGGACGAAAGCGCGGAGACGAAGGGCCTGTTTGGCGAGGGCATCTACGCGCTCGGCATCGGATCGGCGACGCGCAAGCTGACCGGCAAGTGCACCATGGCCGTGGTGTCTCCGCTGGCAACCAGCTTCGCTGTGACCGGTGCGGCCGTGACGGCCGGCAACTTGGCGATGGCGCGCAGCGAGGCTGCCGCCGTTCCGGCGGCCGGCCCCTACACCTACAATGCGGCCAATGCCGCGAATTTCGACACCGATCTCGGCGTCGTCTATGCGCTGACCGGCCTGCCGCTCATCCGGGTTTCTGCTGCGCCCGCTGTGGGCCAATATTCCGTGGCCGCGGGCATCTACACCTTCGCCGCCGCCGACACCGGTGCGGCTGTGAAAGTGACCTACGCCTACAAAAGCACAACGCAGGGCGGCACCGTGCAAGCACCGAACAGCTACATCGGAACGTCCCCGCGTTTCCAGATCGACTTCACATGCATCTACTCTGGGAAGTTCCTCTACCTGCGCATCTTCAACGCGACGATGAGCAAATACACGCGGAATTGGAAGCTCAATGACTTCATGATGCCGACGCTTGATTTCGAGTGCGCGCAGGGCCCCGGTGGCGTGCCCTACGAAGAAACCTATTCGGAGATCAGCTGATGACGAACGCTGTCCCATCGGTGGACGCGCAAGATGAAAAGGTGCGCACCATCTCGTTGGCCGGCAGGACCTGGAAGGTTCCGGTGCTCGTGTTCCGGCAGGTGCGGCTCGTCCATGCACCTCTGGCACGCCTGGTCAGCGGGCCATTCGCGAACACCAAGTTGACGGTGCTCCAGCTGTCCGAGGCGGACGTGGACGACATGGCGCAGGTATGCCGCGTCGCGCTCTCGCGCGCCTACCCGGCATTGACCTCCGACGAGTTCGACGACCTGGAAATCGGTGTATCCGACCTGGTCGCCAGCATTCCGGCTATCATCGACCAGTCGGGTTTGTTCCGCGTGCGGAGCGCGCCGGGAAGCGCACCAACGGGGGAAGCGGCGGGGGTGGCCAGCCCCTAAACTATGACGCTCTGGTCGCCCGGCTGTCACGTCGCTTGGGCATGCGGTGGGACGAGGTGCTGGACACGGTCACGATGACGCGCTGGGCGGCCTACGAGGCGGAATGGGCGAGTGCGCCGCTCGTGGACGATTTGGTCGCAGCGTATCTCGGCTGGAACGCTCCTACTGACGCTGGAGCTCAGGCCGCGGTCGAGCAGAAGCAACCCTGTTTCGATGACTTTTTTGCCGACGTCATGAAGCGCGCGCGATCCAAGGAGATGCCGGATGGCTGACACCGGTCTGACCGTAGCCGTCACGGCCGATGTCACCAACCTGCTGACGCAAGTCGCGGTCGGAAAGGCATCGCAGAAGGACCTTGGCGCGAGCGTGCGCGCGATGGCGGCGGATTACGCATCTGCGTCGGCCGACGTGAAATCCACCATGCTACCAGTCCTGCAAAATCTGGTCGCACAGCATGCCGCTGTGACTGCGGAGATCGCGAAAAATACCAAGGAGCTGCGCAAAAATTCCGACGAGGTCGGGTCGAACCGGGCGACGTTCATGGAACTCGGCCACAGTGCTCGAGCCATGGCGGACGGCATGGCGGCTGGCATCGACCCTATGCGGTTGCTTGCTATGGAGGCTCCGCGCGTCACCCAGGCGCTGCTGGAGATGAACGGCGTCACGATCGGCACGATCGCGCGCTGGGGTCTATACGCCGCAGCCGTTGCCGCAGCGGGTGGTGCCTTTGCGGTGCTAGCATCGCGGCTCAATGAATACAAAGCAGCCGCCGATAATTCCGCCAGGCTAAGCGCCCTGAATATCGGCATGGCGCCCGATCAAATCTACGGCCTCGAACGTGGCCTTATCGAGGCGGGTCGCACGACCAAGCAGCTTGGTGATCTGACAGGCGAAGCCGCCGGAAAGATCGTGACGAGCTTCGCCTCAATGCGCGATGCCACTCCTCAGTTGACTGATGCCCTGACCCACATCCTGCCCGACTTCTCCGCGCTGACCGACCAGAAGCCCGAAAAGGCGGCCGAGGACCTTCAGCATGCCCTGACCGATCTCAGCGGCGCCGGCCAGAAGATGCTGGAGGCGCTGCGGCCGGGTGACGATGTCCTGCGAAGCTTCCAGACCGCACTCGCCGCCAATCCTGCCGACGCACAGAAAATCTTGCTTGAGCAGCTGACGAAAACGACCAGCGTTTATGCCACGAACGTGGACTCGGCCCGCAACTCGACCCTGCGGTGGTGGGAAGCGCTCGGTATGGGCGAAAGCGGGATATCCGAGGACGATCTGCGTGTCGCACATGCTGCAGACGCGGCAAAGAGACTGAAATCCGTCCACGATGAAATGGCAACGGCGGAGGCGGCTCTGCCGACCAATGTCGCACCGGACAACACGGCCATCCAAGACAGCTTGGCCAAGCTGGCTCAAGATACGAGCAAGACGCACGACCAAATCTTGACCGAGCAAATTGGCTACATCGGCAAGATACTGGCGAATGACCGTCTGGAGTTCTCCCAGCGAACGGCTCTACAGCGAGAGTTCGATGCGCTCAGCGGTCAGGCACGCCAAGCCGCAGGCGAACGTGCGATCGAGGAAACGCGCCTAGGTGCCGAGCGTGCCGCCGCTGCAGCCGGGACCAGCCGCGCCGCAGAGGTGCAGGCGCAGATCGCGACCTACAACCAGCTGCTGGCATCCAGCAAGCTCACCGCCGATCAGCGCGTCGAGATCGAGACGCGGGTGGCTGAGTTGCAGGTGCAACTCGTGCGCCGCAGCGCGTCCGAGGGGAAAAAGGCGACGGACGAGGAGTTTCGCGATTTCACCGCGCAACTGGAGACGAAGCTTGCAGCGGCGAAAGGGCACTTCCTCGCGCAAATCCTGCTCGTCAACCAGTGGGCGGCCCAGGCGCGCGCGACCTATGGGGAGGACTCGACCCAGTATGCGGCCGCGGTGCGCAAGAAGATCGAGATCGACCAGCAATGGGCGGCGGCGATCGAGAAAGCGGACAAGCAGAGGCTGGAGAGCGCGCGTAACCTTGCCGAGGCGCAGGCCTCGCTCGACAAGATCGGCGCCAAACCGGACATGGGCGAGTTCAAGTCGAATGTCGGCCTGATCTTCGATGATAGCGACCTGCAGGGGAAGGTCGCCGCTCAGGTTGCGAAGCTGAAGGAAGCGCTCGACGCCGACCTTGCGGAGCTGAACGCCGATATGACGGACAAGGTCCGCATCGGCGATGCCGTGGGCGCCCAGGACGATCTGAAGCAGGCCGCGGCGCGCATCCAGCAATTCGCCGACCAATCGCGTGAGACAAACGAGCGTGCGGCGGACGCGGTGCAACAGGCGTGGGACAAGGCGCTCTCGCCGATCGGCAATGCGTTCAACGCCCAGATCGACGCGATGCTCCGCGGGCAGGAGGGCTTTGGCCAGGCGGCAGAGCGAGTGGCCGGCTCCGTGCTCGAGGACTGGCTGAAGACCATCATCAACATGGGCGCGAAATGGGTCGGACAGCAGTTGCTGATGACCGTGTCCACTACGTCCGGGGCGGCCGCGCGATCGGCCGCGGAGACCGCGGCGGAAGTGCAAACCCTGACGCGCAAGGCGGCCGCCCTGGGCTTCCATCTGACAGCCGAGACGACAAAGACCGGTGCCACCATCGCCAATACCGCAACCCGCACCACAGTCGATACGGCCGGGCATGTCGGCCTGTTGGCACGGCTTGCGGCCGCGCTCGGCATTCACATCGGCGACGAGGCGGGCAAGACGGCCGCGACCGTGACGGGCGAGGCGAGCCGTCGGGTCAGCCAGACCGCTGCCACAGCCGCAGGTCAGGCAACTCAGATCGCCAGCAACATCGCCACCATCCAAAGCGATGCGGCGGTGGCGGCCGCAGGAGCCTACGCCGCCACGGCTGCCATTCCCGTCGTAGGACCCGCGCTCGCACCAGCTGCCGCAACGGAGGCCTATTCCACCGTGACGGCGTTTCAGGGACTGGTCGCGGCCGAGGGCGGCTGGGGCCAAGTGCCCTACGATGGCGCGCCAGCCGTGTTGCACAAGAACGAGATGGTGCTGCCCGCAGCGCTCGCGCAGCGGGTGCGCGATATCACGGCCAGTGGGCCGCAATTGCCCGCTCAGGCCCGGGTCGGGGGCGCCCCGAGCGCCGCTCCCACAGGCGGCCAGGGCACCATGCCAGCCGGCCTGCCTGGCGGCTCGTTCCACTACGCCCCCACGATATCGGTGGGCGCCTCGCAAGGCGGCGGGATGAGCCGGTCAGATTTTGTGCAGTTGCTGGACGCGCACTCTCGCGACATGCTCGGCCGTATCCGCGACTATACGCGTAACGGCACGCTCCAGCATTACGGACGCGCCTGACGTGATCCTCGCGATCGAGGGCTTCGACCGCTACGCCACCCCGGCCGCGCTCACCACCAGGCGCGGCGGCATCGCCTTCACGCTGCCCAACGGTGCGGGCAACATCTCGCTTACCGGCACCACGGCCAGCGGCGTTGGCCAATCCCTCCAGCTCGGCGCGGCGGCGGCCGCGGCGGGCCCGGCGCCGATGCTGCAAGGCGTGTTCGACGCCCCGGCCGGCACGCTCACGATCGGCCTTGGCATTGATCTCAGTTCGGCCGGGACCGGCACGGCCTCCGGCCAGCTTCGGCTCGACCTGATGGATGTGGACGCCGGCACGAGGCAGGCCTCGCTGGTGCTGACACGCGGGTCAGCCACGATCCAACTCCTTGACGCCGGCGGAACATTGGTCGCCAGCACATACCAGCCCGCGCTCTCCGCCGGATGGGTGTTCCTGGAAGCGCAACTCGGCATTGGGCCATCACCCACCGGCACGTGCCAGGTGCAGCTCGACAACGTGCCGGTCATCTCTGCGTCGCTCGACAGCCAGGGCGGCGCTTCCGCCACCTGGAATGGGTTCCAGATCAGCGCGCCGTCCATCGGCGGCACGGTTCAAAGCGGCGGCTACATCGATGACCTGCGCGTGTCCAACACTGCGCCCGGCGCCGGCATATTTCCCACCGGCAGCTTTATCGGTCCGGCCTACGCGCTTCCGGCGTTTCCGGCCGCGAATGGCACGCTTGACCAATGGACCCCGTCGACGGGCGGCAATTTCCAATGCGTCGAAGCGTTGGCCGGGGCAGCTACGTCGCATCTTGCGGCAGACACCTCCGACATCGCCACTGTCACGGATCTCTATCGTCTAGGTCAGGTGGCCGCAGTCGGCGACTATCTGCTGGGCGTCGAGCTGAGCGGTGCCTATGCCACAACCTGTCCGCACGCGCTGGCGATCGCTTTCGAGGCGTCCGGCGGCGGTAATCTGTCGGTGCTAGGCGATGCGTCCACCGGCGGCACGATCGACATGTCGGGCAGCTACGCGGTGTTGCCGGCGGTGACAGAAGTGAACCCGGCCACCGGCACAAGCTGGCGGCTGTCGGATATCAACACCAGCCAGTTCGGCCATGCCCTTCAGGAAGACGGAACGAGCGGCACCGTCGGCAACAGCCTGTCGTCGGCCAGCGGGTCGCTGAACGCAGGTGCTGGCGGGCCGCCGCCCCGCCCGTTTCTGAATGCGAACTTCACTGAGCAGACTAACGTCGCGTTCTCATTTTCCGGGGCGCAAATTCTGGCGGGCAACGCAGATGGCGGCGTCGGAGGCACATCTCACTTCACGCTTGCCAGCGGGCACCTGGAAGCCGGCACGGCACCCGACTACCAGGCGATCATGGCCGTGTGTTCCGTCGGTTTCACCTGGACGGAAGACCCCGCTGCCACCACCGGCGCCCTGACCGCCCATTATGAGGTTGCCGGCACGCTGGTCAGCGGAGTTGCCGACTTTGTCGTCGAAACAGGCGTGACCAACCCGGGGACGAGCTACGCCTTCAATACGTCGGGCACGATCGAGCAGACATCCGTTGAGGGCACCATCGCTTTCGGCCGCGTCGCGATCGCCGGCGGCCCCACCTATGTCGACGTGCCGCTCGGCCCGCCGGGAAGCGTTGGCGCGTGGTCGCTCCAGCAAGATGCCGGCGTCATGGACTACGCCGTGCAGATCAACGCGTATTCCGGCTTTGTGTCGCATGCCGTGCTGTGTGACCAATTCATGCTGTCCGCGCTCGTTCCTGCTTTCAACTATGGCGGTAACTCAGGTGGAGGAGGTGCGATCATGCCGGCAATATTTCCGACGTTGCCGGGTGCTAAATACCCGCTGCGCCGCGCGATTTGGAGCACGGGCATCGCCACCGGTGCCAGCGGCGCGGAGGTGCGCACTGCCTACTGGACCCAACCGCTTTGGGAGTGGGAGATCGCCTACGACTATCTGCCAAACGAGCAGGCCAACGGCTTGACCCCGTCGGACTGGAAAGAGTTGCTCGGCTTTTTCCTCGCCATGGACGGACCGTTCCAGGGCTTCCTGTTCAACGACCCTGACGACAACGTGGTCACCGGACAGGCGATCGGCAACACGGACGGCACTACCACGGCTTGGCAGCTCGTCCGCACTTTCGGCGGCACACTGACCGGAACCGAGAGCATCGGCTACGTCAACGTGAACACGCCGTTCCGGGTCTATGTGGACGGCGTCTTGCAGGCGCCCACCACATACAGCGTAGTGACCGCGACGCCGAAAAATCAGCTGCTGGTCTTCAATACGGTGCTGGCGGGCGGTAGCGCGATCACGGTGGACATGGGTTATTACTTCTATGTTCGCTTCGCTGACGATGAGATGGAAATGAAGAAGTTCTTCTACAAAGTGTGGTCCGACGATAAGGTGAAGATCCGCTCTCTCCGTCAGGCCTGACATGCGCGCCTCCTCACCCGCGCTGCTCGCATACCTGCAATCCCGGCAGCCAGTTTTCTCGGCCGACCTGATGCTCTTCTCGTTTGCCAACGCCACGACATTGGGTCTGACCACGGCAGATGTGCCTGTCGTCTGGAATGGCGTCACCTATCATTCCGGCAATGGTAATCCGTTGCTCACCCGCTCCCCTTGGGAGATCAAGCACACGATCGAGGTGCCCCGCGTAGACGTGCAGCTCTTCTCCACCGGTGCGGACTTCGCCGGCGGCAACATCAAGCTGCTTGCTCACAACGGCCTCTTCGACGGCTGTCACCTGCTCTTCCAGCGAGCATATTGGACCCAACGCACCCGCGTGCCGTTGGGGAGCGTCATCTTGTTCGGCGGCCGGACCGGTCCGGCCGAGATAAATGCGGAGGGGATCAAGATCACCTTCAAGGGCGACAATGTTCGCATGGAGCAGGACTTTCCGACGCGCATCTTCACGGCGTCCTGCATCCACACGCTTTATGACAGCGGCTGCAAGCTGAACCGGGCCGCCAGCACGTTCAACGGCGTGGTCTCCTCCGCCAGCGCGATCAACGTGAACTGGGAGGCAGACCCGAGCAACGGCCACTTCAACCGCTTCCTACAGGGGGTGATGACATTCACCAGCGGCGTCGCCGAAGGAAACGCGCGCACTATCGGGAATGCCGCTGAAGTCGGCGTGCTGCTGCTCTATCCCCTCTATGAGATACCCGCGCCGGGCGACACGTTCACGATCTGCTACGGCTGCGCAAAGACGATGGCCTATTGCGAGACCGAGTTAGACAACCTCGACAATTTCTTGGGGTTTCCATTCGTGCCTCCCGCCGAGCTGGGGTTCTAGGATCGCAGAATGGCCGATGCATTATCCCCACTGCCTGCCATTCCTGCCTTGTGCGGCGGCTTAGCCCCGATCACATCGGACCGAGAGGCAGAGCTGCGCCAGCGATTGGTTGCCCGGGCGAGGGCTTGGCTGCGCACCCCCTATGTGCAGCAGGGTGCGATCCTGGGCGCGGGAGTGGATTGCTCGATGCTGCTGGTGCGGGTCTGGGTCGAGGCTGGCATCGTGGAGGAATTTGACCCACGTCCGTATCCGCCGAGCTGGCACATGCACCACAGCGAGGAGCGCTATCTCGCCTGGATGGACACGCTGGCCTGCCGCACCGAGACGCCGCAGGCCGGCGATATCGCGCTGTTCCGCTTCGGCCGGTGCTTCAGCCACGGCGGGGTGATGATTGCGCCAGACGCCATGATTTCCGCGTCGTCCGGGCACGGGCGGGTGGTCGCGTCCGATTTGGACGAGGCGTGGCTGCGCTGGGATGCGAAGAGCATGCGCCCCCGCCTGTTTTTCGACATCTTCGCGCGCCTCCGCCAGTTGCCGGGCGCGTAGTATGGCGGGACTATTCGGTTCGCGCACCAACGCGACGCAGGTCACAAAATATACGCAGCTCTCGGTGCAGACCTCGTGCTTGGGCGGCGTGATCCCGGTCGGCTACGGCCAAAACCGGTGGACGGACAACCTGATCTGGTATGGCGACTTTCAGGCTCATAACGCCGGCAAGGGAGGCAAAGGCGGCCTGTTCGGTAAGTCCGGCAATTACACCTACACCGCATCCTTGCAGCTCGCTTTGGGCGAGGCGCCGCCTTCGAACAGCAATACGATGAGCCTGCATCAGATCTGGGTGGACTCCGGGACATCGACACTCGGCAGCCTTAATCTCGGCTTTGCGAACGGCCTGCAAACGGGTGCACCGGCATATCAGCAAGAGCACAACCCGAACGCGGCGCTGGCCTATCGCGGCATTGCATATTTATTTTCCGCTCTCTACCAGCTTGGCTCGAGCGCCACGGTGCCGCAGCACAATTTCGAGGTTCAGAGCGGATTTTCGGGCACCGTTCCCGGCTATCCCGATGCCAACTTCGCGGACATCGTCAACGATATAGTCTCCAACCCAATCTATGGCTTGGACCCGCTGGCGCCCTACGTGGACCCAGTCTCGCTGGCCAATTACAAGCTGTATTGTCGCGTGCAGGTGCTGCTCGGCAGCCCCTATCTGAACCAGGCGGAGCAAGCGACAAGCATAATCGATCGCTACGCCACCCTGACGAATAGCTGGATATTCTGGGGCGGCACTCAGCTAAAATTCGTGCCGCTCGGCACGGCACGGATTGTGACAGAAAATGGGACGTTCACCCCAAACCTGCGGCCCATCTTCGACTTCGGGGCTGACGATTACATAGTCGAGCAGCCCGGCAAGCCGCCGGTCACGATCGAGCGCAGCGACCCCCGAGACGGATACAATCGCGTCGAGCTCGATACGCAGGACCGGTCGAACAATTACAAGACAAACCCGGTCTACTGGGAAGATCTGGGATCGCACGACCTGTATGGGCTGCTGCAGGCGAACACGATCTCTTGCCCTGAAATCTGTGACGCCGGCATCGCAGCGACCATGGCAGCGCTGATCGGCCAACGCAGCGTTTATGTGCGCAACGCCTACAAATGGATGGCAAGCGCCGACAGCTTCGCGATCCTGGTCGAAACCGGCGACATCGTAACGCTGACCGACCCAAACGTTGGCCTCGCGCAATTCCCGGTCCGCGTGCAGGACGCCTCGGGTGACGACAAGGGCAGAATAGCTTTCGTGGCCGAGGAGTTTCCGGAAGGCTTGGGGCAGGCGACCGTGTATCCGCCGCAGGCCAACATGGGCACTTACGTTGTCGACTACATGGCCGACCCCGGCCAGGTGAACGTCCCGATGATTTTGGAGCCGCCCACGGCGGTGACGGGTGGCGTGCCAGAGCTATGGATCGGTGCCAGCGGGTCGCTGGCCGCCTGGGGTGGCGCAAACGTCTATCTTTCCACGGACGGCACGGTCTATTCGCAGGTCGGCAGCCTGACCACCGCGACGCAACAGGGCACGCTGACTGCTGCGCTTCCGGTCGGCTCTGACCCCGACCTGTCGAACACGTTGAGCGTGGACACGACCGAGAGCATGTCGATCCTCAGCACTGGGGTCACACAGCAGCAGGCCGACTTGTATCAGACCGCCTCGCTGATCGACCAGGAAGTGGTTTCCTACGGCACTGTGTCGCTGACCGGCACGAACACCTACGCACTGACCTATCTGCGGCGCGCGATCTACGGCAGCGGCGTGGCTGCGCATGCGGAGGGCGCGCAATGGTATCGGATCAACCCGAGCGCCGCGCTGCAATTCAACCTGCCGCGCAACTACGTGGGTCAGACGCTTTGGTTGAAGCTGTGCAGCTTCAACCTGTTCGGGAATGAGGTCGAGGCGATCTCGGACGCGGTCGCCTACACATACACGGTGCTTGGCATCGGCTATGAGATCGCTGCGCCAAGCTTCTGCACGCTCAGCGTCGGCCAGGTGTTCGACACGACGACGTTGGCCGGCGCGGTGGACTGGACCGCCAGCGCCGCGACGGGCGTGACGGGCTACGAGCTGCAGCTCAGCCAGGATGGCGGAACGACCTGGCCCACGGACGTGTCCCTGCCGGCCACCAGCCTCTCCTACACGCTCGCAAGCGTGTCGCCGAGCACGGCCTATCAGGCGCGAGTGCGGGCGGTGACACCCATCGGCAACAGCGCCTGGACTGATAGTGCTGTGGCGAATAGCGGGACGATAACGCCGCTGCCCGCGGGCCCGCCCAGCTTGTCGGCCAGCCTATCTGCTTTGGCGCCGCAGGTCGTGCTGTCGATCGGCGCGGTGGCCAATGCCACGTCCTACCCGATCCTGCGCGCGTCGGGCGGGGGCACCGCGTCGATCATCGGGACAGCCACCGGGGCGAGCTACACCGACACCACCACGGCCCCGAGCACGAGCTACACGTACTCGGCCGAGGCCGAGAACGCGGTGGGTCTGTCCGGCCCATCGGCCCCCGTGACCATCACGACCGACGCGCTCACCACGCTGACGGCAAGCGGGACCATCCTGCTGTCCGCTGGCACCACCTTGACCCTGTAGGAGCCGACCATGGCAACCGAGGAAATCGCCAGCCTGCCAGCGAACACGTCGCTCGCCGCAACCCAAAGCCTGGTGGTGGCCGCCAATCCGGATAGCACGACACCGGGCGGAAGCCGGATGACAGTGGCGCAGGTCGTGGCCTCGGGCGCGGCCGCGGCGCCAACTGCAACCGAGGCCGCGGGCACGGATACTGCGCTGTGCGTGGTCGGCGGCGTGACGAAGCGGGTGCCGATCAGCGGGTTGCCGGTGGGCGGCGGAGGGGG
>CAXUNK010000040.1:0-17641 GCA_964252425.1 uncultured Acetobacteraceae bacterium | reverse complement strand
ATCAGCGCCAGCCCTTCGGGTGTGGAGAGGGAGTATTCGCGCAGCAGCGCCTCGATGCCGCCGATCCCGCTGGCGGCCGTGCGGATGGCGGCGATCAGCCGGCGCGCCTGCGCGTCGATCCGGGCCTCGCGCGCGGGGGACAGCGTGGCGCCCGCCATGAACTGCTCGGCAAGCACGGCATCGTCCGGCGCGTAGGCCGGCCGGAACGGCGCCAGCGCCGGCGCCGCGGGGATGTGCAGCGCTGCGCTCATAGGCGGCTCCTTACCTGTCCCAGAAACGCGATCAGCGCGTCGTTCGCCTCGGCCGGCCGCTCCTGCTGCACCCAATGCCCCGCACCCGGCAGGCTGATCTCCGCGCGCAGATCCGAGCATTTCTCGCGCATGTTTTCGAGCTGGCCCGGCAGCATGGCCAGCACCATCTCGCGGTCGCCGGCCAGGAAGCCGGCGGGCTGGCGGATGACGTTGTCGCCATAGGCGCGCGCGTCGGCCGCGTTTTGCGGAAAGTTGCGGTACCAGTTCAACGGCCCGCGAAACCCGCCGCGCGCGAAGGCGGCGGCATAGGTGCTGAGCTCCTCGTCGGTCATGAACGGCAGCGGACCCGGCGGCGGCTCGTCCAGGCTGGCCAGCATGGTGGCGTCACGGGGCACGTGCCGGCGGCTGCGACGTTCGACGCCGTCATAGCTGCCCATGTAATAGACGCGCTTCAGCGCCGCCTCCCAGCCGAAGGCCGCGAACTCCTGTTCGGCCACGCCCGGCGTCTGGAAATAGCGCATGTAGAAGAACTGGTCCGGATATCGCTTGTCGATGATGTCGAAGAACGGGATCGGCGGTGGCCCGCTATGCGGCACGCTCAGGCAGAACACCCCCATCACGCTGTCTGGAAAGCGCAGCGCGCACCGCCAGGCGGCGGGCGCCCCCCAATCGTGACCCACCGCCACCCAGCGCGGATGCCCCAGCGCGCGGGCCACCGCCTGCATGTCGTCGGCCACGGTGTCCAGCGTGTAGGCCTGGGCCGCCTCCGGCTTGTCGCTCTCGCCATAGCCGCGCATGTCGGGCACGGCCACGCGATAGCCGGCCTGCACCAGCGCCGGCACCTGATGGCGCCACGACAGGCCCAGCTCCGGCCAGCCATGCATCAGGATCACGAGCGGCCCCGCGCCTTCGACACGCACTGACAAGGTTACTCCCGCCGCCTCGATGCGCTGTGCACTCACTCTGTCGCCTTTGCGTTGGACTTGCCCGGCCACCCTAGCCGTAGGTCGGCGCGGTTCCCAACCGCTTCCAGCCCCGAGCGCCACCTTCGCAGTTGCAGCGAAGCGGGATAGGCCTCAGAACACCCGGCCACGTCCGACGAGCCCGCCTTGCCGATCCCGTTTTCCTCCGAAGATTTGGGCCGAATTTTCGAAGCCCGCACGCTGACCCGCGGCCGCAGCCTGGTGCTGATCGGCGCGGTGGTGGTCAGGCTGGACGGCGAGACGATCGTGGGCACGGTGGAGGATCGTGGGGTGCGCCGCACCGCGCGCATCACCCCGGCTTCCATGGGCCGCCGCGTGGTCTTCGAGAACCGCTGCACCTGCCGGCTGGTGAACTGCCCGCATCTGGCCGCCACCGCCTTTGCCGCACTCGACCGTTTCCCCGCGCTGCGCCGGGCCGAGCAGGCGACGCTGATGGAGGGGCTGTCGGCAGCGCCCTCGGCGGAGAAACAGCGGCTGCTGGTCAATCTGGAGCCGGGCGCCGATCCGCATGCGTGCTTCGTGACCTTCGGCCTGGTCGGCGAGCGCACGGCCCGGCTGGAACCCACCACGCCGGCGCGTGTGATCAAGGAGGGCACGGCCAGCGAAGCGGCAGTCGCCTTGGCCCACCTGCTGGGCGGCGGCGAGGCGAGCCGCACCGGTGTGCCGGCCGCCTCTGTCGCACCGCTGGTGGCCGCCCTGCTGCGGGTGGAGAACGCGCGCTGGGGCGCGACCGGCAAGAGGCTGGTCGCCGGGCCGGAGCGTGTGTTCGACGCCGACCAGCCCCCGCGCCTGCCGGCCCGGTCGGCCGTGCTGCTGGGCGACACCGGCCCCTGGTACGTCGATGCCGCAACCGGTGCTGTCGGCCGGATCAAATTACGGCAGAAGCGCCCGCCCCCACCGCCGCCGATCACCATACGGCCACGGATCGGGCGGCTGCGCGGCGTCTCGACGCTGGCGCCGGTGGAAAGCGAGCGGGCCATCGTGGAGCGGCCCGTCACCCCCGTGCTGCGCATGCAGCGCATGCGGGCGCCGGACGATTTCGGCCGGCTGCAACTGATGGACGCGCTGATCCTCGATTTCGACTATGGCGGCACGCTGAGCGACGGCGACGACGAGCGGCAATTCGTGCGGGTGGAGGGCCCGGGCGGCCCCAGCTTCGTCCGACGGAACGTGGAGGCGGAAGCCGCGGCGCTGGAGGCCCTGCGCCAGGACGGGTTCACGCAGATGCGGGTGGGCGACGGCAAATCGGCGCGCGGCCGACGGGTCTTCGTGTTCCGCGGCGAGGATGCCGGAGAGCGATGGCACCAATTCATCGCCGAGCGCGTGCCTGAGCTGAAATCGCTCGGGTTCCGCAGCCTGATCGACCGCGATTTCGGGCCGCGCATGGTTGAGCGCGTCGGCGAATGGGACCTGCGCGTGACCGACGTGGCCGTCAGCGCCGAGACGCCGGGCAATTTCTCGCTCGATTTCGGCATAGAGATCGACGGCGTCCGCATCCCCCTGCTGCCGGTGCTGAGCAACCTGCTCGCGCGCGGCGGCATGGAGGCGGCGCATGTGGTGGGTGAGCACTTGATCACCACGCTGGAGGACGGCCGGGTCGTCAAGCTGCCCGCCGAGCGCATCGCGCGCATGCTGTCGATCATGGGGGATCTGATCGAGGCGGCGGAAACGCGCGAGAACACGCTGACCCTGCCGGACGCCGAAGCATCGACCGTCATCGAGCTGGAGCAGTTGCTGCTGACGCGCTGGCAGGATGCCGGGCGGATCAAGGCCTATACCGAGCGCTTCCGCGGCGAGGCGGATATCCCGCCGGTGGCCCTGCCGCGTGCGTTCCGTGGCGACCTGCGGCCATACCAGCAACACGGCGTCGACTGGCTGCAGCATTTGATGGCGAGCCGGCTGGGCGCGTTCCTGGCCGACGATATGGGGTTGGGCAAGACCGCGCAGACGATCGCGCATATCACGGTCGAGCATGCGAGCGGACGGATGACCGATCCGGCGTTGATCGTGGTGCCGACAAGCCTCATCTCGAACTGGGTCAGCGAGCTGGCGAAGTTCGCGCCGGGATTGCGGGTGCTGGTGCTGCACGGGCTGGATCGGCACCGCAAGCGCGAGCAGCTTGACGCCTACCAGATCGTCGTCACCACCTACACGGTTCTGACCCGCGACATATTGGAGATGAAGGCGCGCGACTGGCACATCGTGGTGCTGGACGAGGCGCAGGCGATCAAGTCGCCCGACGCGAAAGCGACGAAGGCGGTGTGCCAGCTCGACGCGCGGCAGCGCATCTGCCTGTCGGGCACGCCGATCGAGAACAACCTCGAAGAGCTGTGGTCGCAATTCGCGTTCCTGATGCCGGGGCTGCTGGGTGACCGTCGCGGGTTCAACAAGCGGTTCCGCACGCCGATCGAAAAGAACGCCGACCAGGTCAGGCGCGTGCAACTGGCGCGCCGGATAAAGCCGTTCATCATGCGGCGCCGCAAGAGCGAGGTGGCGACCGAGCTGCCGCCCAAGCACACCATCCTGCGGCGCATCACCTTGGCCGCCGACCAGCGGGAGCTCTACGAGACGATACGCGCCACGATGTACGAGAAGGTGCGCGAGCAGGTGGCCGAGCGGAGCCTGGCGCGCAGCCGGATCGTGGTGCTGGACGCGCTGCTCAAGCTGCGCCAGGCGTGTTGCGACCCGAGGCTGGTCAAATTGCGGTCCGCGCGCGAGATCGAGAGTTCCAGCAAGCTCGACGACCTGCTGGAAATGGTCAGCGAGATGATCCCCGAAGGCCGGCGCATCCTGCTGTTCAGCCAGTTCACCTCCATGCTCGACCTGATCAAGCCGCGCCTGCGCGAGGCGGGCATCGCGTTCGTGGAGTTGCGCGGCGATACGGACGACCGCGCCGAGCCCGTCCGCCGCTTCGAGGCGGGCGAGGTGCCGCTGTTCCTGATCAGTCTGAAGGCGGGTGGGCGCGGGCTGAACCTGACCAGCGCCGACACGGTGATCCATTACGATCCCTGGTGGAACCCGGCGGTGGAAGACCAGGCGAGCGACCGGGCGCACCGCATCGGCCAGACGAAATCGGTGTTCGTCTACAAGCTGATCGCGGCCGACACCGTCGAGGAGCGCATCCTGGAGCTGCAGGCGCGCAAGGCCGAGCTGGCGGCGATCGCCTTCAGCGAGGGCGAGCAGGAGACGACCGAGCTGGCCGGGCTGGACGCGGGCGATATCGAGTTCCTGTTCGGCGATGGCGGGGAACGGGAGCGCGAAGCCGCGTAGCGGCGCCGGTCCAAACGCCACCTTCGCGGCTGGGAACGCATTTCCAGTCCGGTTGATGCCCGATCTTCCGAGCTTGGGGGCGGCCCCGGCTGCGCCGGCACCGCTTTTCGGATTTTGCAAGACAAGCCGGACCCGATCTGGCTAGCTTGCGTCCGGGCTTCGCGCCCCGCACCCGGCGAACGAGGTCCAAGAAAAATCGGAGGATTGCAATGGCCAAGGACGGAGCGATCGACCATCCGCTGACATGGACGTTCAACACCTTGCGCGCCGCGCGATTGCGATCGGCCTCCATCGATGCCGACGCGGCGCCGATCACCGTCAACCGGATCGGCATGCACGACCTGGCCGTCGCGCTGCGGCTGGGCGTTGCCGATTTTGCGGCCTGCCGAAGCGACGCGATCCTTCTCTGCATCTTCTATCCTCTGGCCGGGCTGGTGATCGGCAAGCTGATCATCGGCGGCGGGCTGCTGGCCATGGCGTTCCCGCTGGTCGCGGGCTTCGCGCTTGTCGGGCCACTGCTGGCGACCGGGCTGTATCAGATGAGCCGGGTCAGGGAGGCCACCGGGCAGGCAGACTGGGCCGACGCGTTTTCGGTGGTCGGTTCGCCCGCCGCCGGATCGATACTGTGGATGGGCGCCCGGCTGCTGGCGTTGTTCACGCTGTGGCTGTTTGCCGCGGCGCTGATCTACACGACCGCGTTCGGTGACGACCAGCCGACATCGGCCTCGATGTTCCTGCACAACGTGCTGCAAACCCCGCAGGGATGGACGTTGATCGTGGTCGGCATGGGCGTCGGCTCGGTGTTCGCGGCGTTGGTTCTGGCCATCAGCATCGTCTCGTTCCCGTTGCTGCTCGACCGCAACGTCGGCGTGGAGCGGGCGGTGGAAACCTCGCTGAGCGCGGTTCGGCTGAACGGTCCGGTCGTCCTTGCCTGGGGCGGCATCGTGGCAGGGCTGCTGGTGCTGGGGTCGCTGCCGTTGCTGATCGGGCTGGCACTGGTGTTCCCGGTGCTGGGCCACGCGACCTGGCATCTCTATCGGCGGCTGATCGGGCCGGCTTAGCGTTGGTGCGCTTTGGTGAAGCAGACGTGAACACATAGACCTTAACTTCCGGCGTGCGACCTCGTTGGAGCGCTTGCAACGCCGATCGGGAGGACCTCGGACATGCCGCAGATTGCAAACACGCCGCAGATGTTCGACTGGATTTTCTTCGCCATCATCCTTCTGCCGCTGGCCTTCCTGATCTGGGACTGGCGCAAGAACCGCTAGTATTCAGCAGGCTTTCGGAGCGACACCCGAAGCTCGCAACAGCTCTGCTACAACGATTCTGGCAGAACGTAGACGAGCCGTGATGAAGGCGTGGAAGACAGAAGTTTTTTGGTCCTTTTTTTCAAAAAAGGACTGCTTGCTTTCGATTGTAACTCCCTAAACCGGCCGCTACTACACCAGCCGCGCTATGCTCAACGCCGGCGCAGAACGACGAAATCCTGCAAAGCCGCAATCGCGTCCACGATAGCGATCACGTCGAAATACCTGCTCCAGTTCTCGACGATATATGAGCGCGAGTGCATCGCGGCCCGGTAGTATTCCTTGTCGGCAACCACGGCGTCCAACGCCGCATCCCGGCATAGATCGATGTAGCCTTCCTGCTGAAGTCTGCGAAAAAGATGAGGCGGAAACTTGTTGTAACTGAACTGCGTCGGCCCTTGAACCGAGAGAAGAACGAGAGCGCCGGGCCTGGTGACGCGCTGCAGCTCCTGCAGCCAGAGGAACTGGTCCTGTTCCTGCAGGTGGGTGACCACCGACAAGCCAAACACCAGATCGAAGCTGCCCGACGGGAGATCGGTCGGCGGCCGAAGCGGAACCACCTGAAACGCTCCGCCCGTATACGTCGTGCGGCACCACCCGATATTGTCAGCGTCGATGTCGACACCGGTGACGTCGCAGCCGCTTTCTCCTAACAGGTAGCGCGCCAGCCGGCCGGCGCCGCAACCCCAATCCAGAATGCGAGGGAAATCGCTCCAGCTCAGGCCCTGTTCCGCGAAGTAGTGTTCCGCATTCTTGAAGATGATTGCTCCGCCCATGGCAAACCGCTCGACCGAGGTGTCGCCGATCACCCGCCTGATATTGTCGGTCGGCGGAAAAGCAAAGCGCTCCCTGGCCGGGTTCATGTAGTGAATGGCTCTGCGCCAGTCGCCTGCGTTGTAGTAGCCGGTCGGAGCGGCGTCGAAGCGCCAGAACGGAGAGTGGCTGTCCGCCAATGTGCCAAGCTCGACACGCGCTTTGAAGACAAGCCCCATACCCGGAACATCGGGAAACCGGGATTTGAGCTCCGCATCCTCGATCGGATACTCGATCTGCTCGATCTTCTGTCCGTTGATGAAAAACGCCATGTTGGACGTGATACCGTCCGGGGCGCCGCAATAGCCCGAGACGGAGAGGATATCGCCGTCGATTTCGAAGGTTCCAGGGAGGAAAGGGAGATGGCGCGATGCCGCCTCGCCGAGCTCTCGACACGTGCTTCTGTCCAGCACCGAGTCTGCTGACACCGGAACCGTCGCCACCACCGAGGGAGATGCGGACGAACCAGCTTGGTCTTGACGTCTAAGTTCGGCGATCTCTGCCGCGAGGCGAAGATAGTTCCCTTGCAAGTCGCCGACCGTCCCGTTCAGATAGTTGATTGCCTCGTGCAAACGTCGTGCAGGCGGAAATAGCGACGCCATTCGCGTCGAGAGGGGAGAAGACATGGTGCTCTTCTTGTTCCGTCTTGGTTGGGGTGGTGAGGCGGCCACAGGCTTCGGGAAGGCAGTGATGGTCGCGAAGTCGCTGCCGATGACGCCTTCAGCCATCGCTGCGTCCTCCATGTCGAACAAGGTTCTGAGAAGGGCGTCATCCTCGGCTGACTCGGGATCAAAATTCTGCGCAATGCCGCCCAGGGCGTTATGGGCCAAGGCTCCGCCCAGTCTCCGGTACTCGACGATGTCGAAATACGGGCGGAGCGCTGCCACGAGTTCGGATGAACGAACAGACTCGCTCGGATCGGACGCAATCATTTCTTCGATCGTCGGGCGCCTCAAGGTTTTCATCTGGCCATCCGGCAACCGTCTCAACCGGGGCGGCAGTCCCTCGAGGAAGGTATTGGCCAGCCTCAACTGTTCGTCGGTCCACTGAAAGCGGTTCGGGCCGACGAATTCGTGCAGGTGAAACACGCCGCCCGGGCGAAGTGCACGCTGCAGACAGGCATAAAGGGATTCCAGCCGCTCCACATGATGAACGGAGGAGTGGGCGAACACCGCATCGAGCGAGGCGGGCGGCAGCTCGATCCTGTCGAGATCGGCCACATGATAGCGTATGTTCGACAGCCCCGCCTGCCGGGCTTGCCGTTGCGCCTCGGCGATCGCACCGGCGGCCACATCATAGGCGTCGATCTGATCGATCAGCCCGCGCGCGGTGAGATCTCTTTCCAACGCGCCGAACCCGCATCCGAGCGAGACGGAGCGGCCGATCGGCATGGACCAGCCCCGTTCACCCAAAAGCGTTCGCAGGCGATCATACGCGTCGTTGTCTGCCCGGCTAGACGCCAGGATGTTCGACCGCGTTCGCACGCTTGGGTGCGCCATCCAGTACCAGCCGACCTTCTGGCTGCTGTCTTCCGGACTGACCGACCATGTTTCACTGACGCGGTCGATGCCGTCCACCCAGGCGCCCGGTTGCGCCTTTGCTCGTTTGGCGTAGCTGAGATCGGGGTCGAACGGCGGTCGCCCCTCTTTCCAGCCATATTGCTGATAATGGGCCAAGCCCGTCGCATAGACTCCCTCGGACTTCGCGGCTGCCACGTCCGGGAAATTTCTGCAGTACCAGTCCTCGTCGAAGCCCTCGACAACCTCCAGGTCATGCTGCCTCTGCCGTTCGGCAGACTGGATCGGCGCTAGGTCATTACGGCCAAATCGCCGGAACGATGCATTGCGCCAGAGTCTGCTTTTCAACGGAGCAGCACGGCGCAGCACAAGCACGTCCTGGTGACAATCCCATCCCCGCTCCTGAAAGGATTGAATCCGCAGCGCACCGCCGGCGAGAAGGTTTTCGAACCAGACTCGTGCGGTCAACGATATCCCGTAATTGGCATCGCCGTCATACCCTCGATAGCCGTAACCCTGCGTCAAATACTGCGCAATCAATCCCCGCGCGGCTTCTTCCTGCAGCCCATAGGTCGTCTCGCGCAGACGATTAGCTACATACTCCCCATGCGTCGTCACGATCAGGCGCGACTCGGGCGCCATGTGCCTGACTGCGAAATCCAGGAAGTCCCGTGTCTGTCGCTCAGGAAGATGCGTCAGAAGCGAGCCGACCCAGATGAGGTCGAATTGCCCGCTCAAGTTCAGGTGGCGAAAATCCTGAGAGGAGTACACGCCCTCCGCCGAAAAGGTCGCCGCCGTAAAATCCACCGCCGCGCGGTCGAGATCGCAGACCGTGATCTGTGCGTGCGGATAGCGCGCGCGCAGCATGCGCGTCACGCGCCCGAAGCCGCAGGGGATATCGAGCACGCGGCGCGGCTCGGGTGCCCCGATCAAAGCCGCCTCGATGATTTTCAGCGCCGATAAGCCCACATCCAGATAATGCGCGTCCCCACCATCGAACATGCTGTCCTGCGGCGAAAGCTCTGCGATCAGCCCGGGCAGACCGAACCCGGCGGGAAGCGTCAACGCGGACATGGCGTCAATGCGCCTCCGCCCAGCTTCGCCCCACACCCGTCTCCACCGTCAGCGGCACGCTCAGCTCCGCCGCGCCCTCCATCACGCGTTTGGCCACGCCGGCCAATGTCTCGGCCTCGTCGTCCGGCGCCTCGAACAGCAACTCGTCGTGCACGCTGAGCAGCAAGCGGCCGCGCAGGCCGGCGGTTCGCAACGCGGCGGGCAGGCGCACCATGGCGCGTTTGATGACGTCTGCGGCGCCGCCCTGCAGCGGCGCGTTGATCGCCTGCCGCTCCGCGCCCGCGCGTTTCTGCATGTTGCGGTCGGCAATGCCTGGGATGGTGCAGCGGCGGCCGAACGGCGTGGTGACGTAGCCGTGTATCCGCGCCTCCTCCTTGGTGCGTTCCATATAGGCGCGTATGCCTGGGTAGCGCTCGAAATAGGCGGCGATGTAGGTGGCGGCCTCGCCGGCATCGATGCCGAGACCCCGCGCCAGGCCGAACGCGCTGATGCCGTAGATGATGCCGAAATTGATCGCCTTGGCGCGGCTGCGCGTCTGCTTGTCCATCGTCTCGAGCGGAACGCCGAACACCTCGCTCGCGGTGCGGGCATGGATGTCCTGCCCGGTGGCGAACGCCTCCTTCAGCGTGGGGATGTCGGCGACATGGGCCAGCAGCCGCAGCTCGATCTGGCTGTAATCGGCGCTGACCAGCATGTGGCCCGGCTCGGCGACAAAGGCGCGGCGGATGCGTCCCCCTTCTTCGGTGCGTATCGGGATGTTCTGCAGATTGGGATCGTTGCTGGACAGCCGCCCGGTGCTGGTGGCGGCCATGGCGTAGGAGGTGTGCACGCGCCCGGTGGCAGGGTTGATCTCTTCGACGAGCGCGTCGGCGTAGGTGGATTTCAGCTTGGACAATTGCCGGTGCTCCAGTACGCAGCCCGGCAGTTCGTGGCCCAGATCGGCGAGCGATTGCAGGATCTGCGCGTCCGTCCCCCAACTGCCGGACGGGGTGCGTCGGCCGCCCGGCAATCCCTGCTCGTCGAACAGCACCTCGCCGAGCTGCTTGGGGCTGGACAGGCTGAACGGATGGCCCGCCAGCGTGTGGGCTTTCTCCTCCAGCGCGTCCATGCGGGCGGCGAAATCGGCGGAGAGGCGGCGGAGTTCCTCGGCGTCCACGCGTATGCCCGCGCGCTCGGCTTCGGCCAGCACCGGCACCAGGCGGCGCTCCATCTGCTCGTAGAGCGAGAGCGCAGCATGCGTGCGCAGGCGCGGGCGCAGGGCGGTCCAGAGCCGCGCGCAGATGTCGGCCTGCTCGGCGGCATAGGCGGCCGCGCGGCCAACGGGGATCTGGGCGAAGGCCAGGCGGTTGCGGCCGGTGCCGGTCGCCTCGTCCAGGGTCTTGGCCGTGTGGCCCAGATGGATGGGCGCCAGGTCGGACAGCGCGTGGTCGTGCGCGCCGGCGTCAAGCGCAAAGCTGATCAGGGTCGGGTCGTCCTGCGGCTCGGGCGCCGGGAGGCCGGCATTCTCAAGCACCAGCCTGGCGTATTTGGCGTTGGCCGAGATCTTCAGCACCGATCGGTCGGCTAGAAGCGGGCGCAGGGCCGAAAACACCGTCTCGCGCGGCAGCCGTGGTTCGGTCAGCTCGGCGACCGGCAGGGGGATATAGCAGGCGCGGCCGGGGGCGACCGCCAGCGCGATGCCCAGGATGGCGGCGCGCCAGGGGCGCGGGTCCAGATCGGTCTGCACGTGCAAGGCCGTGCGCCGGGCGCGGGTGGCGGTCTCGATCCAAGCGGCCAGCGCCGCCTCGTCGGCGACGATCTCGTAGGGACCGTAGGCGATGGCGGCGCGCGGCGTGGGGTCGGCATCCGGTTCGGCCACCGGCGGGCCGTCCTGCAGGCCCAGGCGCAGCGCGGTGCTGCGGAACCCCATTGTGTGCAGCCAGTCGGACAGCCGGGTGCGGTCGAGCGGGCCGGTGACCATCGCCTCGATCGGCAGCGGCATCGGGGCTTCGTCGCAGAGCCGAACGAGGCGTTTGGACACACGGGCGGCTTTGGCGTGCGCCAGCAGATTGTCGCGTCGCTTGCTGGGCTTCATGGACGGGGCGGCGGCGAGCACGCCTTCCAGGTCGCCGTACTGATTGATCAGCTCGGCCGCGTTCTTGGGGCCGATGCCCGGCACGCCCGGCACGTTGTCCACGCTGTCGCCCATCAGCGACTGCACGTCGATGACCTTGTCTGGTGTGACGCCGAACTTCTCGAAAACCTCGGCGGGCCCGATCGGCTTCTGCTTGATCGGGTCGAGCATGGTGACGCCGGGGCGCACGAGCTGCATCAGATCCTTGTCGGAGCTGACGATCGTGACGGTCTGCCCGGCCTCCACCGCGGCGCGCGTGTAGGCGGCGATGAGGTCGTCGGCCTCCCAATCGTCGAGTTCCACGCAGGCCACGCCGAAAGCGGCCACCGCGTCGCGCATGAGCTTGAATTGCGGAACGAGCTCGGATGGCGGCTCGGGCCGCTGCGCCTTGTACTGGTCGTAGATACGGTTGCGGAACGTGGTGCTGCCCGCGTCGAACACCACCGCGAGGTGGGTGCCGGCATGGCCGGCGAGAAAGCGGGCCAGCATGTTGGTGAAGCCGAACACGGCGTTGACCGGTGTGCCGTCGGCGCGTGTCATCGGCGGCAGCGCATGGAAGGCGCGAAAGATGTAGCCCGAGCCGTCGATCAGCACGAGGTTCGGCTGCGTCGCCTCGTCTGACGGCTGAGAGCTGACGACCGATACCTGGTTCAATGTTCGGGGTGGTCCGAAGCGCCGGGTTTCAGCACGAAAACGCGCGAGCAGTAAGGACAATAGGTCTGCTGGTTCTCGATGCGCAGCCAGACGCGCGGGTGGCCGAGCGGGCCGTCGCCGCCATCGCAAGCCACCACCCGGCTGTCCACCAGGATCGTCTCCAGCGTGCCCGCGGCGGGGGTTGGGGTCGCGGCACCAAAGGCCATGTGTGTATCCTGATGCCAATGACGGGGATGCTCGCATGATACGCCGGCGCGTGGCTGTTTCAACCGCGGCGGCGTTGCTGCTGGCGGCGGGGGTTACGGGCAGCGTGGCCGGGCCGGCGGTGAGCGTGGTGGGTAGCAACCTGCCGCCGGCGGGGCCGATGCCGGCGCCCGACATGGTCTTCACCCTGCGCGACGGGTTCGTTCTGCCGGCCCGCGTGTGGCGGCCGCCGTCGGGGGTGGCGCCGCGCGGCGTGGTGCTGGCGCTGCACGGCTTCACCGACAGCCGCGACGCCTGGGCCTACCCGGCGCCGGTATTCGCATCGGCCGGCTACACGGTCATCGCACCCGACCAGCGCGGGTTCGGTGCGACCGCCGACCGTGGCGTGTGGGCGGGCGTGCCGGCGATGGTGGACGACGCGGCCGAGCTGGCGGGCCGGCTGCGCGCGCAATACCCGGGACAACGGCTGGTGCTGATGGGCGAGAGCATGGGCGGCGCGGTGGTGATGTGCCTGGCCGCGCGCGACCCACGTGCGGCCGACGCCTACGTGCTGTTTTCGCCGGCGGTGTGGGGGCGCGCGCAGATGGCGCCTGGGGTGCGCGGGGCGCTGTGGGCGGCCTCACGGATCGCGCCGGGCTGGCGGCTGACCGGGCAGGAGGTGCCGCTGGACATCGCACCCAGCGACAACCGGGAGGCGCTGCTGGCGCTGGCCCGCGATCCGCTGACGTTGCGGAGCAGCACCGTGCTGATGCTGCGCGGTCTGGTCGATCTGATGGACGCGGCGCAGGACGCCGCCCCGCATCTGCCGCCCGACACGCTGGTGCTGAACGGGCGGCGCGACCAGGTCGTGCCGCCGCAGGCAACGGCCGCCGCCTGGGCCAAGCTGCCGTCCGGCGTGCGTCGCGGGTTCTACCTGTCCGGCTACCATCTGCTGACGCGCGACCTGGACCGGGCGCTGGTGGATGCCGACGTGCTGGCTTGGCTGGACGATCCGCAAGGCTGGCTGCCGTCCGGCGCCGACATCAACGCCGCGGCCTGGCGCGCGGACCACGCCTGGACGGACGACACGCCGCCCACGCTGGATGGCGAGGGGCTGCGCCGGGTCTGGCCATACTGAGCACCGGTTGCTAAGGATGGCGCGCGGGACCCGTAGCTCAGCTGGATAGAGCGCTGCCCTCCGAAGGCAGAGGTCGAAGGTTCGAATCCTTTCGGGTCCGCCAGACATCCCGCCATTCTGTCGTGTTGCTCGCGCGCGGCTTTCAACCCGTGTCGGGCTCGACGTCGCTGATTTTGGTCATGTCGGCCGAGGGGCGTTTCTGTTCGTCGGTCGTGATGACGTCGGCATAGCGCATGCCGAACAGCACGTCGCCGGGCGCGTAATCCCGCAGATCGTGTACCACGGTCGCGAGGTCGGGGTCTCGCGCCTCGAACGAGACGAACATCCGCACGTCCGCGGCGAGGAACGTCGCCGCATCCATGCCGTGCAGCGGACTATGTTCGTCGATCTCATGCATCAGCGTCCATGTCAGCGGGAACACCGGGATGACGTTGCGAACGAGCGCCACCTCGTGCGTACGGCGGAACGAGCTGCCCTCCGCCGAGACTTCCGACAGCAGCACGCTGATCTTGGCGCGCGCATCGGCCAGCACCGCGGCGCGCCCGTTGCCGACACGCAGCATGAGCGTGGAGCGGCCATTATGCGTGGTGACGACAGGATGATCGGCGAAGATGAACTTCGCGCGCGGCTTGGAGAAACGGACGAATATCAGGCCGGTCAGTATGGCGGTAAAGGCAACCCCGGTCAGGATTTCCGCCATCGCCACGATATGGCCATAGAACGTCGCGGGATACATGTAGCCGTATCCGACGGTGGCCAGCGTCTCCAGGCTGAAAAAGAAATGGTCGGAAAAGCTGCCCGGACGTGCGTTGGCGATGGCACCGCCGCCCAGCGTGTAGGCCAGGGCGAAAAAACCCGTGACGAACACATAGACACACAGGATGACGAAGAGGAAGCGGGGCCAGCCGAGGCGCACCGCCATGCCGTAAGGGTCGGCCCAGTCGTAGCTGGAAACACCCTTCTTGGTCAGGGCGTAATTGCGCATGCTGATCAGCGCGGATTTCTCCCGCCGGCGCCGCCGTCTGGGCGGCTGCATGTCGGCAGCGCGGCTATGGAACTCCTCGATCGGGCCTGGTTCTGATTCGCTCAAGCTGCTTCCAGCAGGCTGCCGATCGCGTCGATCTGGCGCATGTGATGGTCGGTGTCGCCCAGCAGGCTCTCGATCATCGTCATGCGCTTGAAATAATGGCCGGCGCGGTATTCCATGGTCACGCCGATGCCGCCATGCAGCTGTACTGCGGTCTGGCCCACGAACCGGCAGGAATTGTTGATCTGCACCTTGGCTGCCGAGATCGCGGCGCGCCGGGTGCGCGCATCGGTCTCGCCGGCCATCATCGCGGCGTAGAATTCCATGCTGCGCGCCTGTTCCAGCGCGGTGAACATGTCCACCGCCTTGTGCTGCAGCACCTGAAAGCTGCCGATCGGCACGCCGAACTGCTTGCGCGTCTTCAGATAGTCGAGCGTCAGCGCATGCAGCGACGTCATGCAGCCGACGGCTTCGGCGCAGATCGCGGCGATGGCGATGTCGCTGACCTGCTCGATCAGGTCGCCGCCATGATCCAGCCCGCCCAACACCGCGCTCTCCGGCACGTCGACGCTGCCGAACGAGATGGCCGCACCACGCTGGCCGTCCTGCGTCGGGAAGTCGCGGCGTGAAATGCCGGGCGTGTTCGCGTCCACCAGGAACAGGGTGATCCCGTGCCGGTCGCGGTGGCTGGCCGACGAGGTGCGCGCGCTGACGATCAGCTTGTCCGCACTGTCCCCGTGCACGACGACGCTCTTGTCGCCTTCGATCGTGTAGCCGTTCGCGTTGCGGCGGGCATGCGTCTTCACGTCGAACAAATCGTAGCGCGCCTGGCGTTCGACATGCGCGAAGGCGAGCTTGAGCGAACCGTCGGCGATGGCGGGGATGCAGGCGGCGCGCTGTTCCGGCGTGCCCCCCAGGCGTATGAAATTGCCGCCGAAGACCACGGTGGCAAGGTAGGGTTCCAGAGCGAGACCGCGGCCGATCGCTTCCATGACGATCATGGTTTCGACGGGGCCGCCGCCGAACCCGCCCTCCTCCTCGGAGAAGTTGACCGCGAGCAGGCCGAGTTCGGCGTATTTGGACCAGAGTTCCGCGCTGAAACCGCCTGGCTCTTTCTGCGTGGCGCGGCGCCGGCCGAGATCGTCGTAGGCGGGACCGATCAGGCGATCGACGCTGTCCTTGAGCATGCGCTGTTCATCGGAGAACTCGAAATCCATGTGTGTGCCTTTGCGCTGCCGCGGGCTTCGCTGTCGCGGACTCACGAAGCAAAAGTTTTTTGGTCCTTTTTTTCAAAAAAGGACTGCTTGCTGTCCCTAGAACCCCAGCACGGCCTTCGCAATGATGTTGCGCTGGATCTCGTTGGACCCACCGTAGATCGAAACCTTCCGGTAGCTGAAATACTCCGGCGCCGCCGTGTCCGCCCAGCCGAAACCGTCGGGCAGATCGTTGGCGCCCTCGGGGATGTCGTGCTCGGCATCGTGGTAGGCGAGCGCGAAGGGGCCGGCCATCTCGAGGGCGAGTTCGGTCGTCGCCTGCTGGATTTCCGATCCCTTGATCTTCAGGATCGAACTCGCCGGGTTGGGCTTGTTGCCGTGGTCGCGTTCGGCGGCCACCACGCGCAACTGCGTCATCTCCAGCGCCTTCAACTCGACTTCCACCGCGTTCACGCGGTTGCGGAAGCTCATGTCGTCCCACAGCGCGCCGTCACCCGCCGGCACCTGGCGCGCCAGCTCGCGTATGCGCCTCAGGCGCGACTTGCTGGCGCCGATGCGCGCGATGTTGGACCGCTCGTTGCCCAGCAGGAACTTCGCACAATCCCAGCCGCGGTTCTCTTCGCCGACAAGGTTCTCGGCAGGGATCCGCACGTCGTCGAACCACACCTCGTTGACCTCGGCCTCACCGTCGATCAGCTGGATCGGCCGCACCGTGACACCCGGAGTTTTCATATCGACGAGCAGGAAGCTGATGCCTTCCTGCGGCTTGCGCGCCTCTGGGTTGGTGCGTGCCAGGACGAAGATCCAGTTGGCCCATTGCGCGAGCGTGGTCCACGTCTTCTGGCCGTTGATCACCCAACTGTCGCCATCGCGCACGGCGCGCGTCTTGAGGTTGGCGAGGTCCGATCCGGCGCCCGGCTCGGAGAAGCCCTGGCACCACCAATCGTCCATGTTGGCGATGCGCGGCAGGTAATGCGACTTCTGCGCGTCCGTTCCGAAGGCGATGATGACGGGGCCGACCATGTGCACGCCGAAGGGGAGCGGGCTGGGCACGTTCTCCTTCAGCATCTCCTCGTTGTAGATATAGAGCTGGATCGGGCTCCAGCCGCGGCCGCCGTACTGCACGGGCCAGTGCGGGGTGGCGAGGCCCGCTTTGTTCAGGATGCGCTGCGATTCCACCCACTCGTCGCGGCCCACATGGCGGCCTGCGCCCAGCCGGGCGCGGATGCGCTCGGGAATGTTGTCGCGAAAGAACGTCCGCATCTCGTCGCGGAACGCGTTCTCTTCGGGGGTGAAGCGCAAATCCATCGCTGAAAATCCTTACGTATGCGCCTTGGCGCGTTCCTCGTCGGCGAGTTGGCTCGCCAGCAGCTTGCCCACAGGGCTTTTCGGCAGGCTTTCGCGAATTTCAAGTGCGGCGGGCATCTCGTGCCGGCCGACCCGATCGGCCAGGAAGGCACGCAGCACGTCGAGCGTCAGCGGCTCGGTGCCGGCGCGCTGCTTGATGAACGCCTTGGCCGCCTCGCCGCGATACGCGTCGGGGATGCCGATCACGATCACCTCCTCCACCGAAGGATGCTCGTAGATGCAGTTTTCGATCATCGCGGGATAGACGTTGAACCCGCCCGAAATGATCATGCGCTTCTTGCGATCGACCAGGGTGAACAGCCCGGTCTCGTCCATCTTGCCGATATCGCCGGTCAGGAAGAACCCGTCCACGAAGCATTGGGCGGACAGTTCCGGCTGGTTCCAATAGCCGGAGAACACGTTCGGGCCGCGCACCGCGATCTCGCCCGTCTCGCCGGGCGGCAGCACGCGGCGCGGATCGTCCAGTGCCACCACGCGCATCTCCACGTTGGGCAGCGGCACACCGATCAGACCCGGGGCGGGCGCCATGCCGGGCGGGCTGCGCGTGCCGATGGCGGCCGTCTCGGTCATGCCCCAGCCGGTGCGCATGCGCTGGTTGAACAGGCGTTCGATCCGCTCGGCGACGTCGGTGGGCAACGGCGCGCCCCCCGAGCCGACCATGGTGAGCGAGCTGAGGTCGTGCGTGTGGGCGTCCGGGTGGCTCAGCAGCGCGATCAGCATGGTGGGCAC
>CAXUNK010000039.1:0-18139 GCA_964252425.1 uncultured Acetobacteraceae bacterium | reverse complement strand
GGCCGAAGCGGGCTTCAGCGTGGTCCGCGCGCCCGACCCCCGCCAGCTCACGCTCTGACCCGTGCCCGACGGAACCCATTACAGCCGCCAGCGCGAGACGCTGCTGCGCCTGCCAATTGGCGAGCTCGCGGCCTGGCACCTGGTCGTGGAGTGCGCCGCCTGCCGCGCCGAGCGGTATGTGATGATCCGCGATCTCATCGCCCGGTTCGGGTCGGAGCAACGTCTGGTGTTCCTGGTGACGCAGCTGCGGTGCAAGGCAATGACATGCCGCCGGCCGCCCTCTCAGGTCCGGCTACGCAGCAAGTTCCCGGCCGCGATGGGCGGGCCGGCGATGGTCGAGGTCACGATAAAGGAATCTGCCCGTTGATGGGCGGCACGCTGCGTGTGTCCGCTTGCCAACAGATTCACACATCGGCGGACACAAGGTCGCGCGCCGCGCCGAAATGTAGCCCTCCGGTCAAGTATCACTGTGACGCTGGACACGTCTGCGGCATGGCCGTTTGTGTCCAAGCCGGGTACGCTTCCCCATCAAAAGGAGCTCAAGCCATGCACATCGTTCCCGCCCTTGCGTTTGCCGCCGTGGTCACGACAGCCGGTTTCGCTACCGCGGCCCGGGCCCAAGCGCCTGCGGTCACCGCCACCTGCAAAGACGGCACAAGCTGGACCGGCGCACATCGCAGCGGGGCGTGCAGCCATCACGGTGGCGTCCAAGCGTTCGGGGATGCGGCAGCCGTCAAGGTGTGGGTGAACACGCCCACGAAGGTCTATCATTGCCCTTCTGACCCGGCCTACGGAAAGACAAAGGTCGGAGCCTACATGACCGAGGCAGCGGCGAAGGCCGCCGGCGATCGGCCGGGCAGCGGCAAAGCTTGTTCCTGACGGCTCGCCGGATCGCGACCGCGGCAGCCTGCTACCTGGCAGCGGTTGCCCCGGCCGCTCTGGCACAGAGCGCATTACCGGACCCGGCCATCACACCCGGCGCGATCAACCCAGCCGTGACGCAAGCCACGATCGGCGCCACAATCTGCCGGCGCGGGTGGGCGCGCACGGTTCGGCCACCGGAGGAGTACACCTACACGGTCAAGCGCCGCCTGCTGGCGGATGCCGGGCACCCCGGCCCGGCGCGCGCGTATGAGCTGGATCACCTGATACCGTTGGAACTTGGCGGGGCGCCGGCCGATGCGCGCAACCTCTGGCTTGAACCCAGGCGCGCGCCGGACGGCTGGACGGCCGCGCAGAAGGACAGGCTCGAAAAGGTGCTGCACGGGATGGTGTGCGACGGGCGGATGACGCTGCGGGCGGCTCAGTGGGCGGTGGCGAATGACTGGCCCAAGGCGTTCCTGACCTATGCGCGCGACGGGGAGGAGTGATCCGTGTGCAACCTCTACAGCTTCACCAAGAACCAGCAGGCGATCCGCGACGCCGCTCGCGTGATGTCCGACCTCACCGGCAACCTGCCACTACTTCCGGGCATCTTCCCCGACGACACGGCGCCGATCGTTCGCACCAACGCAGCGGGCGAGCGCGAGCTGGTCAAAGCGCGCTGGGGCATGCCGTCGCCGGCCTTCGCGCTTCAGGGCAGGAAGGTCGACAAGGGCGTGACGAACGTGCGCAACC
Organism: uncultured Acetobacteraceae bacterium; assembly: GCA_964252425.1. Taxonomy (GTDB): domain Bacteria; phylum Pseudomonadota; class Alphaproteobacteria; order Acetobacterales; family Acetobacteraceae; genus BOG-908. Next base: position 16,522 of record CAXUNK010000039.1, on the reverse strand, counting down.
CGGCCAGCCCGCATTGGCGCCGCTGGCTTGGCCCGCCTAACCGCTGCGTGGTGCCGTTCACGTCCTTTTCCGAGCCGACAAGGCTACCGGACGGGCGCAGCGTGCCCGTATGGTTCGCCCTCAACGAGAGCCGGCCGCTGGCGTTCTTTGCCGGTATCTGGACCGGCTGGACTTGCACACGGAAGGTGGCCGAAGGCGAGGTGACGTGCGAGCTGTTCGCCTTCCTGACCACAGACCCGAACGCCGAGGTTCGGGCGATCCACCCCAAGGCGATGCCAGTGGTCCTGACCGAGCCGGCCGAGATCGACACTTGGTTGTCGGCACCCTGGGGTGAGGCGAGCGGGTTGCAGCGGCCGTTGCCGAACGGCGCGCTGCGGATCGTGGCGCAGGGGGAGAAAGAAGATGGCACGGTGGGTATGCGCTCCGCGGTGCCCACGCCGGATATGGCCGAGACTTCGCCAGGCCTGCTGCTCTAAATCCGAAGCGGTGCGGTCGCAGCCGACTAATAGCGGCCGTCGATGCTGAACGAGACGACTAGCCAAAGGGGCGCTGCACCAGGCCGCCTACGAGCGCAGCGCTGCGGCACCCGGTTAGCCGGGTGTGGGCCGGGTATTGGCAGCGCTAACGACGGGGTGACGACTGGACGGGAGGGATTCGCGCCAATAAATCCTCCAATTGCGTTGTCGCCTTAGTCATAGTAAGGTTTGTACTATTGATGTGATCTTCGACCTTTGCAGAAGATGCTTCTATTTTGTCCTCGAGTCTTAAGTATCCGGCAGTCAACGCCAGAAGAACGAATATGACTGCGCCGCCACCCCACCGTAGCAGCTTAGTAAAATTCGATGGACCCTCGCCTTTCAAAGTTGAAATATCGACTTTCAAGTCATCAACTTTCGCTGTCAACCCGACGAGTGCATCGACCTTAATATTGACTGCTTTATTATGCTCTATCAGGTTCGAAACTCGCTCTTCGAGAGCGCTAAACCGGTTAGAAAGTGCGCGCGCTTCTCCACTGCTGGCAGACATCTCTCGCGGGGTCGCGTCGGGACTGCCTTGCGGAACGGAGCTTTGCTCATGCGGCATGATTACTCATTGCCACCCTTCGCCTTCAGCCATTCCCATACGTGAGTAGGAGCAAAACCAAAATAGCTTTCAATACGCACGACGACTACCTGCCCCATCAATCCCATGTTCTCTGGGTTGGTGATATCAAGCTTCACACAAACTTCCTGAGTAGTAACCCCCTTATCGCTTATCAACCAACAGTTACCAGAAAGCGCTAAGACGCTACCTGTGTAAGTTGCTCGCACCTTAGCATCCAGCGCAGGATTCGTTGCAGCTAAGCTTGTAATTAGGAAGGCCGCCACCCTAAAACTCGCCTAGAGCTTGCTGGAAAAAGAGCCAAGGTAAGGGGTCAAACGTCATAGCACTTACATGGCCTCTAAAAGCTGGCAGCACAAGGAAGCGACACGCGAGCAGGAATCCAGGGACAGCATATCACTGCGAAACTTGCCAGAGAACGAACATCCCCAACCCCTGTTCCGACCGCACGGCCCCATTATCGCGTTGCACCGCGGCATCACCGTGACCAAAGCGGGCAACCGACCCGGCGTCAGCAGGGCGAGAAGGGCTACAGCCTCGCTCGCAGCGCCCGCCACAATGGCCACCGCCCACCCGGCTCTCGCGTCTGCTACCTAAGCGGTTCACCAGGGGCCAACCCTTGGCCGGGGCGATGATCGACACCAGCAATAAATCGCCATTGCTCCCGGGCGGCGGCATGTCACCCTGTCTCAAAGATCGACGCTCCCTGAGAGGCTGAAACCCGTCCGGCCTTGCGGTCAAGCCATGCGTCCAAATCCTCGCGCAGCCACACCCGGCGTCCCTCGGTCAGTTGGATGGGCGTCGGGGCGTCGTTGGCCTGCACCCGGCGCCGCAGCGTGGCGGGGGACAGAGCCACGTACGCCGCAGCCAAATCCTCCCCCATCGCACGCGGCCAATCCGGTAGCCGCCGCCCAGAGGTGGCGATGCGCACCGGCGGTCGGGCCACAGTCACCGCTCCGCCGTCTTGGAAACTCCGCGGCGGACCAGTTCGCGGATCGCCTCGCTGCGCGTTTTCACCCGGTTTGCGAACTGCCAATCATCTAGGGCCGCAAGCTCCTCTTTCGGGAATAATACCGGCACTCGCACCTGTTCCTGATCCGCCATCACTCTCATACACCCAAGCACATTAAGCACATTATGTGCTTGACGCACAGCGCGCCGTTGGCACATGATGCACCAAGAGCACAACTTGTGCTAGGGCAAAGTGGGACTGATTACGATGCGCGCTTACCAGAACTGCACCACAGCCACCTCCTCGCGGTTCAACCTGTTTGCCGGTTCAGCCGGTCCGGCCCATCGCTGGACCGATGCGGAGCGAGCCGCCTATGCGCTGACGATCGCTCGAAACAATCTTGATGCCGCCCAAGGCCGCTACAGGTCCGCCTGCGCCGCGCTGGGCCAAGCCAATCGCCTGAAGGGCTACGCTCGACGTCGCTATCAGGTCGAGGCCTTCCGCACCATCAACTCGGCCCGTCGGCAGATACGCGCAGCCCGGCAGGCACTGACAGCCGCGATGGCTCACCCTGCGCTGGCGATCGACCAAGCGCCCGCGTGATGCCCACCCATTGCGCGGGCCCGAGATGGTCTGCGCCATCTGCGCCCGGCAGTTCCGGGTAGCGGTGCGGGTGGGGATGGCCGTTCCCGCCCGCACCTAGCCTCAAGCAGGGGACCGACCCATGCGTAAAGCCGACGACACACCTACCACACCCGTGCCCGCCCGGCTCGGCAGACGTCCGCGCAACCCTGATGCCTACGCGCTCTTGAACGCCGACGGCGCGATTGACCGCGCCTTCCCGGTGACCGCCACCCGCGCCGAGATTGCCGCCACACTGGCGGCCTTGGGATCGGTGCTCCACGATGACGACACGGTGACACGCGCGGCGGACGCAGAGCCGACGCGCCGCGGCATCTTGTCCGGCCTCGCGATGGCCGGCCTGTCCGGCGCCGCTGTGCCCTGCCTGACCCCGCGCGCTGCGTCCGCCGCGCCCCACCCCGACGCGGCTCTGCTGGCCTCCTGCGCCGATTTCGAGGCCGCCGCCCGCTCGTATAACGGCATCTGGCGCTGGCGCGTTTGGGGCACTGACCATGCCTTGCAAGGCCCTAGCTACATCGAGGACGACGACGAAAGGCAGCTTGCAGGGGAGACGTTCGATAGCCGAATGGACGTGATGGCGGAGGCGATACTCGACACACCGCCCGTCACGCTGGACGGGTTTCAGGCCGTTGCCCGGTGCATCCTGCTCTCTGCCGGCGACGTGCGCGATGCGGTGCAAGGGCGCGCGGACTTCGACATCCTGGGGTTCTCGCTGTCCGAATGGCGGATCGTTGTCTCGCTGTTGCGCGGTTTGACTGGCGGGACGGTATCGGACGCCACCTGTATGGAAGCACCCGGCATCCTGGTGGTGGCGGAGCGTGGGACGTGAGCGCCCCCACAACCCGCCGCGCGGTCTTCGGCGCTTCGATGGCTGTGCTCGCGCTGGGGACGGCTGCGGGCCGCCCTGCCATGGCTGCGGGCGACGATGGGCCACTCTTGGCGCTGGTGGCGCGGTGGCACGCCCTGCAACGGGAGGCGGATACGTTCCCGCACGCGGATGACGGGAGCAACTGGTCGGAGTTTTCAGATCTACTCGGCCGGCAGAACGAGGTGGGCCACCAGATAGCCAGCACCCCCGCGCGCACCCGCGAGGGCCTAATCGCGAAGGCGCGGCTGCTGCGCGCGCTGCATGGCCAGATGGCGGAGGACGAGACTGATCCTCTCGCCCAGCATACGCTCGGGCTGCTGCGCGACCTGCTGGGGGAGTGCTGACCGATGCAAAGATCAGAACTCGAAGGCCGTGTGATGCAAGCCATGGGCGGGGCTGAGCTGCTCTGGCACGTTCACGGCCTGGTGCCCCTGCTTCGCGACGTTGTGGAGGCGTTGCATACCGAGGTCGAGGGCGAAGGCGATATCCCCAAATGCGAGATTCGAGATTTCGTCGTAAGGCTGGATTTCCTTGGGAACTCACTGACAGACGCGCACGACGCCTATGCCGATGCCTGCCGCGAGAGCGGTCTGGACGCCCCGCTGAGCTGGGGGATTGCGGTTCATAGGTAGGCTTAGGGTGTCCCAGCGCCGGGGCATTGTGAGAGGCCGGAGATGACACTTCGGCCTTTTGCATGTCTGGCCATCGTGCAATTGTGTGCGTGTCGCAATTTGGGGAGATGATGAAATGACGCTAACTCACGCGCGAAACGCTATTTTTGCCGGCGTTCTCGCCGCAGTATCTGGAACCGCAAGCGCCGCCGTTGTTTCCGGCGGAATAAATGCCAATGGAACCCCACAAGTCTCATCCACCAAGTATACGGTCACTCACACCGGAACAGGCACATACACCCTCAAGTTTACGGGCAATTTCGGCCCTGCTCCAATTTGCCTCTACACGCCGGTTGGAGACGTTGTAGTTTCGGACTTAGGCGAAGGCACAGGTGAGTGCGTGGTACAATTCTACAATCCAAATACTAGCCAGCCTACTGATGTCATCTTCAACTTCATTGCCGTTCCAATAAGCCACTGAGGGGTTATCTCATCGTCTGATTGAGTGCTGACGTTCGCATCGCGCTCGCCTCGTCATCGTCCAGTCAAAAGGCGAGGCTGTAGCGTTGCCGCCGTGCCGGGCGCCCGGCCAGTCGCCCGCCTGGCCGCGCTCCAAACCCGCGTCGCGCGCCGCCTGCTTTGCCTCTGGTGCGAGGCTGTCCACACCTTGACGGCACGTTGGGTTTCTGTGCGGTCGATCCCCAAATCGCGGGTTGCTTCGCTAATTCCGCGACAGTGTGGCTGTTTTCCACCAGGGTGCGCAACTTGCGCACCCTTAGTTTCCGCCAATCGCACCCACTCCGCCACATGCTCCGACCGCTCCAACACCGTCAGCTCGGCTCGGTGCAAGTTCTCCGCAATCTCCCAACGGCGATGCTGGTTTTTTACACGACCCGACCAGTTGGTGCAGCGAACCCTGAGCAGAAGGGATAAACCTATGCGCCAGTACGACCTTCAGTCTTGAAGCACGCAATCACCGTCACCCGGTCCGTGCGGCCCGCATTTTCCACCGAATGAACCTTCTGGTTCGAAAACTCGAACACATCACCCTCGCGCGGGTTGAGCGGCTCGTCCTCTACCCAGTTGAGGCAAAGTGGGTTTGCCTTGAGCACCAGATACAGCTTCGTATCGTAAAACTTGGCGTGCCAACCATTGTCAGTGTGCGGTGCCACGGATTTGCCCGGCTCGATTTTGGTAATGAGTATCCCGCCTATCATCGTGGCGCGAACGACGGCCGCCAGGTTGTAGATGATCGGGTGCAGCGACGGTAGCATGTGCCAGGCTGGCCAGAACGCCGAAAAATGCGGCTCGGCAAAGGCAAGGGGCGTCGTCAGCTCGCCGGCCGCGCGCCACCGCAGCCAGATGTCAGGAACTCCATGATGGGGGCTGTCCTCAGCCACCGTCCTGTATCCGTTCTGTCCCCACAACTCCGGGTGCGCATCAAGTTCCGCATTGACCTTCCGTATGTCCACACCTTGCGCGAGCGTGCGAAAATGGCTGGCCGTCACGCGTGCCCTCCGCCTGAAAAACGGCACACTAGGTCGATGGCGAAAGCCGCCATTTCGGGATCGTCGGCATGGACGATGACTCCCTGCCCAGCATCTACCGCCTGGACCAACGCGCCGAGCACATAGCCGAAATTGGGGCATGGCAGACCGGCTTTCAGACCGAGCGGCATCATCCATACCCAGCCGAGATTTTGCCCATAGTCGTCAACAGCGAAAACACTATGATGCGGCCGCATCGCCTTCTCCATGGCGAACGTGTCCGTCAGCTTGTTCTCGATCATCAGCGGCGGCCACACACCGGCATGATGCGCTCCTGTGCCGTCGTATAGTTGCTCTGCCCATAGCTCCGGGTTCAGCATGACGCTATTGCCGCGCTGGCTGCGGTGGGCTGATAGCACCCGCGACATGCGCAGCCCGAGCAGCCGCGATGCGTCCGATTTGGGCTGACAGGGCAGACGCCACATTATGCGCATTGGCCGGCGTCACTTCGGTCAGCAGCACGCGGGCCAAGCCAGGGTTCAGCATCGCTTCCTTCACCAAGTCTTCGGTCTGTGCAATTCCAGCCGCACGCATGTTGGACAAAAGCGCCGCACCCTTATTGGCAATGAACCCGCCGATCGGACCGCCTTTTAGATAACCCGCAAGGGTAATTCCACCGGCAACGGCGGTGTCCCGAATAGACCCGAGTAAGGTCGAGCGCATGCCGCCGGCCAGAAGCGCGGCTTTCTGCGCCGTGTCGGAACCACCGGCTACGCGCGTTCCATCAACCGACCGGTTGGCCCGCTGAAGGTCCATTGCCACAGCTTGCAGCATTTCGACCTGTTTCGGCGTCATGATCTCGCGCAGTGCAGGAGCGGCCGTTTTCATGAACGTCTGAAAATGATCGGACTTCAGCTTTTCCGTGCCTGTCTGACCGGCAAGACTGTTGCCTTGCAGGCGTTGAAAAATGTGGTCCACAGCCGCGCGTTGAATGCCGGCCTGTGCCGCGGGATCATTTGCGGTCAGTCGCGCCAGGCTACGCATATCGGCCACACTGCTCTGCTTCATCAGCAAGGCGCCGATCGTGCGGGCGGGATCAACCCGCTCGCCTAGAAAATGGCGGGCCGCTGACGTCTCAAATGCACGTAACGCTTGAACATGCGCCTCCGCACTGTCCGGTGCCGGCGCGCCGGGCCGGTTCGGATTTGTCGCCTCGACGGTTGCCCGCTTTGCCTGAAGATCAAACAGCCGGGCACCCATCTGCTGCGCAGTGTCGAACTGCCGAGCGATTTTCGGGTCCGCCTGCGCGAGCGCGCTAAAAGCATCGGCGTGCTGCTGACGCCAGCGGCCAGCCCTCACCGGGTCGATCACACCATCGTCTCGGGCCGCCGACTGGCGCAGATCAAAGGCAGCAGCATCGCCAATCTGGCGGGGCGTCAAGCCAGCTCGCAGCGCAGCCTGGACCCGTTCGGCGCCGCCCGGCCCTTTGGCGAAAATGGCGCTTGGCACCGCGCTGTCCGCCATTTCGAAACTGCCCGAGGTAGGGCCGGGTGCAAGCACCGCACCAACACCGGGCGCGCGGTCGCCATATGTGGCTTTGCGGTCAGCATGAGCTGCGCGCATAGCGTCATACCTGGCGGCCGCAGAAGCGTCGAAGTTAGGTGTTAACGCCGAGGGTGGTTGTTCGAGGATACGAGCACTGGCTTGCCCGCCCTCGCCGCCGCGTCCGCTTGATGCTGCTTGCCCTCCCGCACCATTGAGAGGTCGCTGTGTTTGATACCCGTCTCCACCAGCGCCTTGCCGAGAAGGTGTTGCATGAGTGGGCTGTCCGGAACCGGTGACGGCTTTTCCATAACGAGCTTCTACCCCATCCAAAAGTTGGTCGCGCGTCAGATTAAGACCAAACAGGTTGCCAGAGGTAGATTGTTCCGCCGCGTGCTTGGCATACGTGCCCAGCATAGACCCGAATTGCTCCCGCGACATACGACCCGACAGGTTTGGCCCGTAGGCGGCGCGCAACAGCCGTTGCGCAGGGGCAGATATCGGGTTGAACACATCGGCCTGCCCGATGTGGTCCGCCAGGCTTAGACCCCGCTGTCTGGCTTGCTGGACGGCCTGCGCGGCCTCTACCAGGTGCGGGGCCAGGTTCACGGCCGGATCAACGCGGCCAGCGTCTATACCCGCCTTGAGTTGCGCCATCGGTCCAGCCGCATCCTGCATGGCTCCGGCCAACACCTTGGCGTGCGGGTCCGTGGACTCCGACAGAGCGGCCGACAAACCGTCATCACCGTAGGCGCGATGCACAAGAGCCGCCCGCACCCGACCAGCCCCTTGCTGCGACAGTGAGCCATCGGCCGCCGCAAACGATCCCGATTGCGCAGGATCGACCACGTTGCGAGCGAAGCTGCGCACGAAGTCTCGATTGGCCGGGTCGGTCACATCTCCGGGCTGTACCTGCCCCAACACGTCAGGCGTCAAGCGCCGGGCATCTCCAGCGGCCTGCTCCGGCGCTGACAGGGCAAGAGTAGTGGGCGCATTGCCCTCAGCCGCGAACGCAACCCGCTGACCAGGCGTCAGATCGGTCACGCGACGGCGAATAAGCACCGGCTGATCAATGCCGGCCGTGTCATGCCCCTGTGAGGCCAACCAATCACGATAGCCCTGCGCTTGTGGTCCATTCGCCTGATAGGCTTGCCGCAACCCGAGAACCCGTCCGTTGCCGCTTTCGACCACGTTGTCAGGCCCAACGATCGGTGCACCGTCCGCCACCGTGCTGGACGCACCTAGGCGCTCGGGCTGAAGGCGAGAGGCGATGTTGGCCACCTGCACCGCACTCGCCGCCCTGTCTCGATCGCGGGGCTGCAACTCAGGCGGAAATGCCGGGTTCGGCGTCATGTCCGCATTGTGCGATGTCACCAGATCGGGCGCGTTCGCCAACTCGTAAGTTACACCAATACGCTCACCGGACGGCGTGAAAACGTCGGAACCCACATTAGGCGCAGCGACAGGCGCCGAGACTGGCGTGGCGGTCGGAATCGGCACATTGGGATCACTGACCGCGCCGGACATGGCGTCATGCACGCCATCGAGCAGCATACTCAGCCTGCGCACTTCCTGCGCCCGCTCAGGGTTCGGCCGGGCGCCGCGGATCGTGTCGCTTATTTGCTGACGAAGGTCCGCCAGATCACGGAACGACTGCACATCGGGCAGGCTTGCCGCGATATTCAAAATTGACGCTTCAGCGCCGGCAGGCTTTGCCGCGTTTGGGCCGATACTCGCCAAGACCGCCTGCGCCTGATCGCGTATCGGCGTCATATCAACGGCCAGCGTGCCGTTCGGGTCGATTGCGTCCGACAACTTTGAGACATTGGCCTTTGCCGCCTGATCGCCGGCCGCGAGGGGCGCCCGAAGCGCTTGGCCAAGCTGTTGCCGTGTGGTGCTGGCATCGCCGCCAGGAATGCTCCCAAGGGCGTCCGCCGCCTGTGTGGCTTGTTGTTGCACCTGCCCGACTGCCTGGTCGCGTTGCGCCTGTAGCGCCGTGCGCTGCGCATTCAAGCTGTCCAGTAGATCAAGAGGCGACGCATCGGCCGGCGCCGCACTCGCGATGGCACCCACGCGAGCTGCATTCTGCTGGTTCGCGCGATCCATGAACGCGGTGCTGGTGCCGGGCGCGTTCCGAAGCGCCAGTTCCTTTTGCCCCAAACCGGTGTCGCCTGTGACTTGGAACGTGGTCGGCTGCGAACCCGGCACGAACTCCGTAGGCTGATCCAGCGCAGCTCGTGCGGCCGGAAGATCAGAAACCGAACTCAGCAGGTTGTTGCGCGCCGCCTGTGTGACCCCCGACGTGGCCGCAACCGCCTGCCCCGTGCTGCCGATGAGCGATTGCCCGGCCGCGTCCAGCAGGGGCACTTTCGCGCCCTGGCCAGCCTCCGAGAAATAGTTGCCCACCGCGCCAGCCCCGCGCGCCAGCAGGTTGATGCTGCCTTCGACCAGCGGCCCGGCAATTGCTCCCACGGTGCCGCCTTGCAAAGCGCCCGCAAGACGGTTTTGAAACCCCCCGTCAGTGTCGCCAAACCCCTGCGCGGCACCATAGCCGGCGCCGATTGCCGCAGATTTCGCCACGGGCGCCACAACGGACGCGCCAGGAACTTGGGAGAGCAGATTGCTCGCCGGCTCAATCGCGCTCCCAGCAGCGTCCAACGCGGCGCCAACGCCCGGGATGTATCTGGCGCCGGCCAGCGCGGCTTTGCCCAGCATGCCCACGCCAGAGACAGTCGCCAAACCTGCCGGGATTCCTGTGGCTATTTTGACGGCCGTAGGAACCGATGCAAGGCGCGCTTTCTCTGCGGCCAGATCATCGGAGTATCGTTGCCCGAAGCTGGGGGCATTGCTGCCGCCATGAAACAAGGGCTGTTCAGCCGCTGTTTCGGCCGCGTCGATGTACTTGCCCGCACCCATAGTCACCTGATCAAAAGCTGTGCGGACAACGTTATCCGCACGAGCCAAGAATCCGTCCGGCTGGGCCGGCTGAGCAGCAGGCTTCGGCTCATCCGGCACCAGCGGATACCCGGTCGCGTCAATGCCGACACCAGACGGCTGCGGCGCATCCAGGGTGAACCCCGTAGGCAACGGAGGAACCGCGGCCGGCGCAGATTGTTGCGGTGCGGCGTCTAACGTGAACCCTTGCGGCAAGGGCGGAAGGCCACCCGACGGCCCTGGGGAGGTTGGGGCCGGGATCTGAGACGGCGCAGGCGACGGCGCGGCGCTTGGGCCACCCGCAAGGCCAGCCAACCCATATGACGCCACGGGATCGCCAGCGCTGCCAGACAAAAGGCCCAGTCCGCTCACAGGGGCGCCCAAGCGCCATTTCGCAAAATGAGCTTCTGACCATTCGGCCCAGTGGCGGTAGGAGCAGAGGGCGCAGAGGGCGCAGCGGACTGGCCGCCAGCACCCGGTTGCTGCGGCTGGCCGTCAACACGTATCCGGCCGTTCGCTCCATTTACGATTGAGGTGGGATCAACCCGCGACACCACGCCAAGAGCACTCCGCTGCACTTGCGGTGACAACCCCTTGCTCCAAACCGAGTAGGGCTCGCCATTCATCGCGCCGATCGCCGCCATGTATCTCTGCACATTGGGTTGGCTGTGCCATGCCTCATCGAACGCCGCGGCAGGCTGATACGAACCGCCAGCCTTGGCGAAGGTCTGCGCCTGATTGTTGAAATACTGAAGATAGCCGTCCGCGTAATCCTTCGCCGACTGCGCGGTAACCGCCTTCAGGTTCGACATCGCCTGTATGGCTTGCGGCGTCATGTTCAGCGACGGATTTGCTTTGGCGTATTTTTCCGTCAGTCCCAGGCCGCCGCTGCCGCCCATGGTTTTCTCATCCAGCGCCGCCTGCGCTAACATCACCTTGGCCGCCGACTCAGCTTGAGGCGCGTCCGGCAGATAGCCGCTCTTCACGAAACCCTGATAAACCGGGTCTGGCGCGTACGTCTTGAGCCACGTCGAGAGCGCAGCGCGATCCTCGCCGCCGGCACCGGTCGGAAGACCTTGCGCGTAGTTTCTTGCCTCCAACGCACGCTGCACCTGCTGTTCGGAATCGGTGGCTTGCTGCGCAATCTGTCCCGCGCGCGCAAGGTCGGATTTGTAGGCCTCCATTTGAATTGGCTGCGTCGATGCCGGGACAAATCCGATTGGCTTGCCGTCCTGAAACAATGTCGTGCCGTTCTGGCCGTTCGGACCGGCACCTGTCACCTGCGCCGTACGGGACGGGTCAGGCACCATGTTCGGCACGACACGGAGCACGTCACCCGTGCTGCCATCGGTCTGGATCATCGTGCCGCCGACGAACTTTGTGTCTGGCGCCTTAGGCGGTGGCGCACCCGGCACCCGCATAACGCCGCGCTGGCCCCGCGCATCGACGCCCATGATATAGCCGGGCAGATTTGGTGCCGGGACATACGTGTTGCCGGAAAACAAAGGCTGCATGCCGCTGGCCGGAGCGCCAGACGGAGGCGGCCCAGCAAGCGCGTTCCATGCCGGTGGAGAAGGCTGACCGGACGGCGTGGGCATGGTCGCCAACGCGTTGGGCGGGGGCGCCACAGGAAGCGGTGATGGTGCGAGCTGACCCGTAACGGGCGCCATCGACGGCCCGGCTGCCAAGATGTTGGGAGTTGGACCGTTCGACGTGTTAGCTAGAGTATATTTCGTCCCACTCGGGCTGTCGCTTGACGCGATCGAGCGCGGCACCGCGGGCGCAGTGGAGGAGGGCTGCACAGGAACGGCGTTGACGGGACCACCGGTTGCGGGGGATGCGCTACCCGTCACAGGCGGCGCGGGCTGTCCAGAAACCAAGGGCGCTGGCGGTGCATATAGGCCCACACGCATGGCCTGAAAACCTGCATCGGAGGGGGACGGCGACGCGTCGGTAGCTGTCGGTTGCACGCCCGCCGTGCCGGTGTTTGCCGCAACCTGCACTGGCGGCGCATTGCTGCGATATTTTTGATAGTAGTCCACGAGTGTGGTGCCGTTGGCATCGGCGGGATTATACTTTCCGCCGGTCGCCACGAAGCGCTGCATGCCGGCGACGCCACCAAGGTGGGCCACGGCAACCAAGCCGTTCTGGTCGTAATTCTGTGCGCCGGGCGTGGTCGCTATCGTGTGGTCGATATCATCCACATGCGCCGAATATGCCGCATCCTGCGCGGCAGGCGTGGCGAGAAAATCCGCCAGCGTTTTGACCTGCGGAAAACCGGGGATGTTGAACTGCCCGGTCCAAGCGTTGCTGTTGGGATCTTCCCCCCGAGCCGGCGTGTACATGCCGAGGTCCGCAAGGCGGCCAGACCCAAATTGGTAGGACCCCGCAAATCCTTGCCGATTGACTGCCGACGGGTCGCCACCCGACTCCGATTGCGCAAGGCCAGGTGGCCCGCCAGCAGGGGCGGCAGACTCACCGGAACCGGGGCCAGCGGTAGTGCCGCCCGGCCCGACCGAGCCTCCGCCAGGAATGGTTTGCAGAGGATATTGTGGGGTTGTGGTAAGCGCCTGTCCCTGCTTTTCGAATTGCTCGGCGGCGGTCAGACCCAGGCCGCGCATCATCAGCATGGCGGAGTCGCCGGGGTAATCCTCACCGGGCACATTCGCGTGCCCGCCCGCAATAAGCTGCTGGCGACCCTGCGCCCACAGTGCAGGCCGCTGACTAGCCGGCGCGTTCAGGATCGAACCAGCAAGGCTTGCACTGGCCGCCAAATCGCTTGCAGCCTGCAACCGCGTGTTCTGATCCATCGTCGGAATTGTCTGAAGATAGCTCAACGCGGCACTGGGGTTCGCGCCGAGCGCCTGTGCCGTCGCAGTCGGGTCACGTTGCGCCAGGCCAGCCGCATTGGCGCGAAACGTCGCGCGGTCAGCCAAATCTTGCTGGGTCGTTTGCGCGGCCAATGCATTTTGTTGTAGTTTCTGCGCGTTCAGCAGATCGCCGACCAGATCAACCTGGGTTGTGGGCGTAGAGTCGACAACCGGCGAAGACTCGAACTCAGCCATCAGATGCTAGGCCCTGTGTAAGCGGGCACGGTCACAGACGGGGCTTGGGCAAGCCAGTTATCGTCGCTACTTGCCGAGCCCATCGTTTGCGTCGCGCCCAGCGTCGCAAGCTGGTTCAGTCCATTGTTGATCGATGAACCCACGCCACTCGCCTCGTGGCCGTAAATACCAGAGAGCGCGTTCGCCGCGCTGGCATCCGTGCCGGCAATACCCTGCCCTGTAGTAACGGCTTGGTTCGCCGTCTGAGTTGCGGCGCTCGCGCCCACGCTGGTCAATGCCTGAAGCCGATTGTAATAATTGCCGAAGTCCTCGTTGGCCAGGTTGTTGCCAAGGGTTTCCTCGGCGCGCAACGTGTTTCCGCTGTTTAACGATCCCGACGCGGCAGCCCCGTTGTCGATGGCCGACAGGCCTTGTTGAACCTGATATTGATAGCCGGGCGAGGCTGTAAACTCACCCATCGCTTTTGTGGCGGCATCCTGGCCGTTTAACCCAAGCAAGTTCTGTTGCTGCGTCTCGGCCGTGTTGCCGGCCGTGACATACGGCGCTTCGATCTTCTCAGCGTTTTTCTGCTCTTGGAGTTGGGTCGCGTCCGCCGCGTTCTGACCGGACGTGATGGCGTTGGCCTGATTAGACGACCCGATGAGTGAGGCACCTGCGCTGATCGCCGCGCCTGCAACTGCAAACGGCACCTACTGGACCCCCTCAAGCTGCACGGCGTCCAGAGCGCCCTTGCACCGACCACACGCGTCGCACTCATCCTCACCCGCGAAGATGCAGAGAATCAGCGTGTCGTCGGCCAGCGTTTCAAAGCGGTGGTGGACGAACGCCGGGATCATCACACCGGCCGGCGCGTGGAAGTCACCCAGAGGCGCATCGTCGGCCCACACGCGCACGGCGCCCGTTGCCACGTAGGAGAGGTGTGCACGGCTGTGGGCGTGCTGAGGAACGATCATGCCAGCAACCGGCAATCGCGTGGGCACTACCGACACACCGCCGCCCATCGCCGCCCCCAAAGAGACCGGCTGAAACTCGTGGCGGGTGTAATGCTGACCCATGAACATGCTCGCGTCCGGCGTGCCCGCAGTATAGCACGATGGCTCAATCAGAACACCACAGTTATCTCACGACTAAATCGGAACCGAGAAAGTATATCGGAGAACAAAGGCGAACGCTTGCGAACATATTGATGAGGATTACGGCGCCGTTGTCTCGTGCTCGGAGACGCCAAGCTTCGCGCTGACAGTCAGCAACGACCGCGGTGGCGAGCAGGCCCGCGCCGCCCAGCCATTGGCTGCTGACCATCACCCACGCTCCCCGCCGTCGTTTACGCGCGCGCGGCATTACGGGCGGACGGCCAGCTTAGTGGACTAGACCCTGGCGCCGATCCAGCTCAGCCAGTTCCGCCTCAACCTGTTCATCCGTCAGCTTGGCGTCGTCCGGCGGTTCCAGTGTGACCGAGGTCGCAGCCAGCTTTGGATGCACATACGGGGCGGCGGCGGCAGCGACCGACGTAGCCAAGCGCCAATCCCCCTCCTGGACGGCAATGCGCATCGCCAGAAGCATCACGTCCAAAGGGGACAGGCTGGCCCTCTCCGCCTCGGTCATGCCGTCCGTTGCGCGACGATGCGCGGCCGCCAGAGCAGCTTCCCGATCCACCGTGGCCTTGTTGGGGGTGCCGCGCGCACGACCGCCGCGCCGCTCACCAGGTTTCGCGCCTCTCATTGGCTTAGATTGCTACATCTTCACTAAATCCGCCACATCTGGATTTTTTGCCCTGCGGACCGATACACGCGCGTGTGTGGCTGGCGGCCTCGCCTCGTCGGGTCTCTCACTGATGCTGCCGATCAGCTGTTGGTATTCCTCTGCAGGTGGTCAGGGCTAGACCCCCTTGCCCTGACCACCCTGACCGGAAATCAGCCCTTAAACCATTGATTTATTATCTCTGGTCAGGGTGGTCAGGGTGGTCAGGGTATTAAAACCATACGTGAGAGGGACGCTGGCATTCCGAGGTCCACAACAGAACAAGATTGTCGCCGGGATTTTTGCGCAGCAATTTTTGCTGTTTTGGGGTGACCACCCTGACCATTACGGAAGTGAGGCGGTTTTTGCTTAGAGAAACTGCCATGAAATGGCGGTCAGGGTTACCCTGACCGGGGAGCGGTCCGGTCAGGGCTACCCCTGACCGCAGCCCTGACCATGATTAATCAGTTCGATTACCCCTTCGACACAGCAGGCGCACACATATGGGTTTTTGCGTCTCACCTTATGGCCGCGGGCAAGAAAGGTTCTCGGCCCACCAACTCCCCCGCACGATCGCCGTCACCTAGAGCCCCCGCCGATCGGCGGCCCTGGCAAGATCGTCGAGGCTGACGAAACCTATCACGGCAAGACAGAGATACCCCCGCCGCGCTTCAGGCGCGGCTGGATTGGTGCATTGAGCAGACATAGCAGCAACTTGTCTCTGAGCAGTTGCTCTTCCGGCGAAGGTGCTGTTATGCCAAGACTGGAACACCAACGACATACGGAGCCAACCCCGCAGGACGATACTGCATCAGCCTCGGCATGTTCGCTTGGATTGTGGGGTCAGAAAGATGCCTTTCAAGCCATTGGCGAACAGCTTGGGTAAGATTTCGACAAAACGCATCTACGCTGTAAAAGTAGACGTCGTCTAAGATCGCATTTGTCCAAGTCGCGTTGCCAGGCAACGCGAAAATGACCCGCTGAACGTTGTGCTTCATGTCTCCGAACCTGCCGTTATGGAGAACACCACACCGCATAGACCATAAGTCTTCCGGAGTAAGATAGGCGAACTCCGACCCAAGATGATTTCTGCACCAGTCCTTGTATCGCGACGCGTCGCTTCGACCATCAATCGAAGACAACGACACACAAATATCTGGCAGAGCCACAGCCATCGCTACCGCCATGAACGGCAGACCGTGAGTGGCAGCGGCGTTTATCTCATCCAGAAGCGGATGAAGCGGGGTGAGCGGAGGTAGATGGGACGACATCGGAAAAGACTACACCACCGCAGCGCGACCAGCAAAGGAGATCAAACAAATCCACGTCCGTATGGTTGTTACCGCACTCATTGTATGCTCGCACAACGATCCGGCCGTCACGGTTCACCCAGACCTCGACAGCATCGCCTTCTGCATACTCACGAACTCCGCTCAAAGTCGCAACCTTTATTTCTATGACTGACAACCTCTCACTCTCGCACATACCATCCCTAGCCTTTGCTACGTTAACCCGATCATTCCCAGGTAGTGTCTCAGTTTGAAATCCGCCCCTGATCCGGTGGCCTAGCCCGCCCCGGC
>CAXUNK010000038.1:2056-18287 GCA_964252425.1 uncultured Acetobacteraceae bacterium | reverse complement strand
GGCCCGGCCGGGGGGGGCTGGGTGGCGGGCTGGTTGTGGGCGGGGGGGGGGGGGGGGGGCGGGGGGGCCGCCGCCGGGCTGGGCATGCTGGCCGACCGGACCAGCATCAACCTGGTCTTTCAGCTCTGTGCCGGCTTGCCGGCCTTGGGGCTGCTCGCGTGGTTCCTGCCAACCGTGCGCCGCTCCTGAGGCTCTACGAAGACCGGTCCGCCGCCTCGCTGCTTCACGAGGTGCAGACCCTGTTGCCAGGCCGCCGCCACGGCTTGGCCAACCCGCTGGTCTTCATGAACGCGCGCGAGATCGGCGATGCGGCCCATGCGCGCTGGCTGCACTGGTGCCACGCGGCACGCGATGCGGTCGCTTCCCCCGTGCTGCTCGGACGCTATCCGCGCGGGGCGCTGCTGGATGGCGAGGGGTCGTTCCAGCTCCTCCTGTCCGGCTGCCGCGTGGCCGATCAGCCGCCCTATCCAGGCGAGAAGCTGGATGACACGCTTACATCGTTGCGCCGCCGTGCAAGCACGGCGGTCGAGGTAGACCGGCCCTGCCTGCTCGCCTGCCGCACTGGCGAGTGGACATGGGGGCACTGGCTGCTGGACATGCTGCCCAAGATCGTGATGGCCGAGCGTGCCGCGCCGAAGCAGTTCACATATGCGGTGCCGGCCGGCATCGTCGATCCGGCGGTGGGTGGCGGTTTCGCAGCCGCGGTGCTGGACAGCCTGGCCGCATATGGGGTGGCGCCCAGCCGGCTGCTGCGCGTGCGAGCCGACGCCGCCTATCGCTGCGCCGCACTGTTCGACGTAACCGGCATCAGCGGCAAGCACCTGCATCCCGGCGTGCTGGCGGCTCTGCGTGAGGTCGAGCTGCCGGACGTCACGCCCCTGCCGCTGCTGGGCGTCTGTCGCGCGCCGCCCAGCACACGCTGGCTGGTGAACGCGCCGGCGGTGCACGACGTCTTGGCGGCTGAGGGATGCGTCTTCCTCGACCCGAGATCGTCTCGCTTTGCCGGGCAGGCTGCGGCGTTCAGGTCGGCGGACATCGTGGTGGGCGATCTCGGCTCGAACCTGGCGGCCGCCATCTACGCACGGCCCGCGACCGGGCTGGTCACGCTGGCGCCGACCGGCTGGCAGGACGATTATTTTGCGAAACTGTTCCAGCGTCTGGGCGTGCTGCAGGCCGATGTGCGCGGGCACGCCCTGCCGGCGACGGGCCAGCCGCTCCAGCACGCGCCTTATATTGTCAACCCGACGGACGTATCGGCGGGATTGGCCGCCTTGCGTGACGCGATGGGCTCGGCAGGCCAAGCCGCGAGGCGGCTGGATGGCAGGATCGTGGCGCCGGCACTCGGGGCCGTGCTGGCCGAGCTGACATTCGGAGTGGGTGGCGACGCGCAACCGGCTCTGCGGACGGGCTTTTCGGCACCCGAGCCGGGCGGCACGTGGTCGGTCGGCCGGGAGAGCGAGCTGCGCCTGCCGTGCCCGGCACAAAACCGCCCGGTCTGGCTGGAGATCGAGGCCGCCTGTCTGACCGCGCCGCCGCATCTGGTCAGTCGCCCGGTCGGCGTGTCTGTGAACGGAGTCCGTCTGGCCGATCTCGACGCGGGCGAGCAGATACATGCGCATGTGTTGGTTCCGGCCGGTCTGCTGGCCTCGGACGAGCTTGCGGTCACCATCCACACCCCCGTCCACCCGTCGCCGCACTGCCTGGGCTTGTCGGGCGACAGGCGCGAGCTGGGCGTGATGGCACGGCGCGTGGCGGTGCGCGACGTCTGCGCCAGCCGGTGACCGCCGCGTTGCACAGATGGGGTGATGGTTGGAACGGGCCTCGCTTGAGTGTCGGATTGAGCGGTGGCTGGGGAACAGGCGCATCCTGGATCCACGCTTCACCCGCGAGCTGGAGGCGATGTTCCAGGCCGAGTCGGCAGCGTCGCATCTGCTGGGGTTGAAGGTGGCCACCGTGATCGGCGTGTGCCGGCACTCTGCCGACGCCGCTGCTCTGGCGGCTGATGCCGGATGCGCATGGCGCCATCGTGCGCCTGTGGCTTGGCGCGGCGATCCCGCTTGGAGTGATCTGTTGCGGGCTGCTTCGGGCCAGGCTCGGCGTGCGTGTGCAGGACCTGCAGACCGCATTCTTTGCCGTGGTGGCCGCCATCCTGTTCTGCTGCACGATGCTGTCAAGCGCGCGCGACATGCCGTCGATCTTCTGGGGTTCAGCGGTAGCGCCCCTGGCCTTCTCCTAAAGCAATTTCGCCAACGTCTCGTATTCCGACGCGGTCAGCGTTTCGGCCCGGCGTTCCGGGGCGATGCCTGCCTGCTCCAGCAACCGCTCCCCGCCCAGAGCGCGCAGCGAGCCGCGCAGCATCTTGCGCCTTTGCCCGAAGGCCGCGGCTGTCAGCCGTTCCATCGCGGAGAACAAGCCGGGATCGGGCTGATGCGGTTTCGGAACCAGTCCGACCACGGCGGAATAGACTTTGGGGGGCGGTGTGAACGCGGCGGGGGGCACGCGCATCAGCAGCGCCGTCGTGCACGTCCATTGCGCAAGCACCGACAGGCGGCCGTAGGCGCCGGTGTCCGGGCTGGCGGCGATGCGCTCGGCGACTTCCAACTGGAACATCAGGGTAAGCCGCTCCCACGATGCCGCCTGGCGCAGCCACCCGATGAGCATCGGGGTTGCGACGTTGTAGGGCAGGTTTGCGACGATCTGGCGCGGCGCCGCGACGAGCTGGGACAGGTTGGTGGCCAGCGCATCGGCCTCGACGACCTCCAGCCGGCCAGGATGCGCGGCGGCCAGAGCGCGCATCGCCTCGGCCGCGCGCGGGTCGAGTTCGATGGCGGTGACGCAGGCGGCCGCGGTGTTCAGAAGCGCGCGTGTCAGGCCGCCGGGTCCAGGACCCACCTCGACCACATGCCGCCCAGTCAGGTCGCCCGCCTGGCGCGCGATCTTCGCCGTCAGGTTCTCGTCCAGCAGAAAGTGCTGGCCAAGTTTTCGCCGCGCATCAAGCCGAAACCGAGCAATAGTCTCCCGCAACGGCGGCAGGGCCGTCAAACGAGGCCTATCCAGTCGAGTCCGCGACAGCCAAGCAAAAGTCTTTTGCTTCTTTTCTTCAGAAAAGAAGCTCTTACTTTTAAGTGCATCACAAAATAAACCGGCTGAGATCTCCACGCGCCGCCAAAGGCGCCACACGCTCCTTCACCGTCGCCGCATCCACGCGAACCGTCTCGCCTGTCCGGTCCGACGCCGAGAAGCTGATCTCCTCCAGCAGCTTCTCCAGCACCGTCGCCAGCCGACGCGCGCCGATGTTCTCGACTCGCTCGTTGATGTCGGCCGCCAGATCCGCCAGTGCGTCGATCGCGTCGCCGGCGAACTCGAGCCTGACGCCCTCGGTCAGCATCAACGCGGCGTATTGGGCCAGCAGATTGTGCTCCGGCTCGGTCAGGATGCGCCGCAGATCGGCGCGCGAGAGCGGCGCCAACTCGACGCGGATCGGCAGCCGCCCCTGCAACTCGGGCAGCAGGTCGGCCGGCTTGGCCAGATGGAACGCGCCGGAGGCGATGAACAGGATGTGGTCGGTCTTGACCGGTCCGTATTTCGTCGAAACGGTCGTGCCCTCGATCAGCGGCAGCAGATCGCGCTGCACGCCCTCACGCGAGACGTCCCCGCCGCGGAACCCGCCTTCGGACGTGCGCGCGCACACCTTGTCGATCTCGTCGAGGAAGACGATTCCGTTATCCTCCGCGTTCTCGACCGCCTCCTTGGTCAGCCGCTCCGAATCCACCAGCCTGTCGGCTTCCTCGCGCGCCAGCACCGGGCGCGCGTCGGCGACCCTCATTCGTTTCTGTACGGTGCGGCCGCCCATCATCCCGCGCATCATCTCGTTGAGATTGATCATTTGACCCGGCGGCATGCCCGGCAGGTCGATCTGGCCGATGCCGCTGGAGGTATCGGCCACGGACACCTCGATCTCCTTGTCTTCCATCTCGCCGGCGTGCAGCATGCGACGGAACTTGTTCTTCGTTTCCGAGCTGGCAGTGGCGCCCACCAACCCATCGACGATCCGGTCCTCGGCAAGCTGGTCGGCGCGGGCCGCGACTTCGCGTCGGCTGGTTTCGCGCCGCATGTTCAGGCTGATCTCGACGAGGTCGCGGACGATGCTGTCCACGTCACGCCCGACATAGCCGACCTCGGTAAACTTCGTGGCCTCCACCTTCAGGAACGGCGCCTGTGCCAGCTTGGCCAGGCGCCTCGCGATCTCCGTCTTGCCGCAGCCGGTCGGCCCGATCATCAGGATGTTCTTCGGCACCACCTCGTCGCGCAACGCGTCGGGCAGTTGCGCGCGCCGCCAGCGGTTGCGCAGCGCGATGGCGACGGCGCGCTTCGCGTCGTCCTGGCCGACGATGAAGCGGTCCAGTTCGGAGACGATTTCGCGGGGTGTGTGGTCAGCCATAAGTCAGCAATCAGCTTTCAATGGTCAGGAGTTCGGGGCGTGGCAGCTCAGCCGAGCGTCTCCATGATGAGCGAGCGGTTCGTGTAGACGCATATATCGGCGGCGATCCCCATGGCGCGTCGGGCGATCTCCTCCGAGGAAAACCCCTCCACCCCGATCAGCGCGCGCGCCGCGGCCAGCGCGTAGTTCCCGCCCGAGCCGATGGCGATCACCCCGTCCTCCGGCTCCAGCACGTCGCCATTGCCGGTCAGCGTATAGCTGTGCGCGCTGTCGGCCACCGCCAGCATCGCTTCCAGCCGCCGCAGGTACCGGTCGGTGCGCCAATCCTTGGCCAGCTCCACGCAGGCGCGTTCGAGTTGGCCCGGGAAGCGTTCGAGCTTGGCTTCCAGCCGCTCCAGCAGGGTGAATGCGTCGGCTGTGGCGCCGGCGAACCCGGTCAGCACGGCGCCATCCGTGCCGATGCGCCGCACCTTGCGCGCGTTGCCCTTCACGACGGTCTGGCCCATCGTCACCTGGCCGTCGCCGGCCATGGTGACTTGGCCGCCATGCCGCACGCACAGGATGGTTGTACCGTGCCAGCCCACCGGATCATGGGCGGGACCCGCAGAAAACTGTTGCATGGCGTCCCTAGTTAGATGCCGCGCCGCCACAGACAAGCGGCCGCATTGCGGCGGTCCGGCCGGGCGGAGTGCTCGCGATACGCCGCAGCAGGCCATGGAGCTCGCGGGCCGGCACCGGACGACCGTAGAAAAACCCCTGGCCGAAGCGGCACCCCATCCCGGCCAGGCAGTCCGAAACCGCCTCGCTTTCCACGCCCTCGGCGATCACGTCGATGCGCAGGCTCCTGCCCAGCATCAGCGCGGCGCGCACGCAGGCGGAAGAGCGTTCATCCTCCATCACTCCGGCCACGAACGCACCGTCGATCTTGATCGCGTCGAACGGCAGCGTCCGCATATGGGCCAGGCTGGCCGTGCCCGCGCCGAAATCGTCGAGCACCACCTGCGTCCCGCGCTGGTGCAGCACGTGCATCACCTCGCGCATCACGTCCACTTCCTCCAGCAACGCCCGTTCGGTCACCTCCACGATGATGCGCGCAGGATCAAACACGCCCTCCGGCCAGATCGGCGGCTCGCGGACCATGGCGATGATCTCCCGCAACTGGCCCGGCAGAACGTTGAACGCGTAGCGCAGGGCAGGGGGCAGGTCGCGCATGTCCGCCAGAACCTGGCGCATCAGCCGTTCGGTGAGCTTGGCCGCCAGCCCCTCCGCCTCGGCGATGTCAACGAACGTATCCGCGGTCAGAAGCCCGTGTACCGGGTGGTTCCAGCGGGCCAGCACCTCCAGGGCGGCGACGGCACCAGTCCCGAGATCGACCACAGGCTGATAATTCGGCACCACCTGGCCGCTCGCGAGCGCGTCGCGGAGCTCGGCCGCGAGCCTGGAGCGGGTCCGCGCTGCCGTCTCCCGCTCCGGCTCGAACAGCCGCCAGGTGCCGCCACCCGCACGCCGTGCCGCGTCGAGCGCCGTCTGCGCCGAGTGCAGCAGCGCGTCCGTATCCGA
Source organism: uncultured Acetobacteraceae bacterium (assembly GCA_964252425.1). Taxonomy (GTDB): domain Bacteria; phylum Pseudomonadota; class Alphaproteobacteria; order Acetobacterales; family Acetobacteraceae; genus BOG-908. The sequence continues at coordinate 12,286 of CAXUNK010000038.1, read as the reverse complement.
GCCATGCCCCGGCGCGATCGCAGCACCCAGGCTGGCCGTGCAGACAACCTCCTCCACCCCGACACGTAACGGCACGGCCAGCGCACGCACCAGTCGCAATGCCGCCGCTTCGACGATATCGGTGTCGCTGCCCGCCTCCAGCAGCACGCCGAACGTGTCGCCGCCCAGCCGGCCGACGTGAAAGGCGTCCGCCACCAGGGTGCGCAGCCGGTCCGCCACGGCGACCAGCACGTCGTCCGCCGCCCGGTGGCCATGCGAGGCATTGATCGCGGCAAACCCGTCGATATCCAAGAGAAGAAGTGCGGTGGCCGGGCTTGCCCGCAGCCGGTCGGCCAATGTGGCGACAAAGCCCTGATGGTTGCCCAATCCCGTCAACGCGTCCCTCTGCGCCAGCCGGAGCTGATCCACCCCAAGCCGCCGCCGGGGCGCGCTGCGCCGCGCCAGGCGCAGGGATGCGCCGAGAAATCCGAGCGCGGACAGCCCGAGCAGCACCGACAGGATCGGCGCCACCCAGCCCGCCCAGCCGCTGGCGAGGCTTGGGCAGGCCAGGTTGGGGCACGCACAGGAAAGGCTCAGCATCGGTCCGTGCATGGGCGGCCGTCCGGACAGTGTCGCGCGCCAATCTGCCCCGAAAACCTCAACGCACGATGAACGCCCGCACGCCCGATCCGGCCCGCTTTGACCGCGCGACCAGGGATCGGCTACGCGGGGTCCCATGGAATCGCGCATCGAGCGCATCTGCGTCGAGCATGGGCTGAAGATGACCGGCCAGCGCCGAGTCATCGCGCGCGTGCTGTCGGACGCCGAAGATCATCCGGACGTCGAAGAGCTCTATCGCCGCTCGGCCGCGCTCGACGGCCGCATCTCGATCGCGACCGTCTATCGCACCGTCCGTCTGCTCGAGGAGCGTGGCATTCTGGAGCGTCGCGATTTCGGCGGCGGCCGGGCCCGCTACGAACCCACCGAGCACGGCCGGCACTATCATCTCATCGACATCGACAGCGGCCGCGTGATCGAGTTCGAAGGCGGCGAGCACGAGCGGTTGATGGAGCAGATCGCCGCCGGGCTGGGCTTCGACCTCGTTTCCACCCGGCTCGAGATCTATGCCCGCCGCAGCAAGGCCGCGCCCCGTCCGGCGACCGACGCCGCCGAGCCGGTCCACAGCCGGACCGGTCCGGACCCGCGCCGTCACGAACCGGACCCCAACGGAGCAGTGCCATGACCGCCGAGCAGAAAATCGCGCCGGCCAAGCCGGGCACAAGCGGCGGCCTCAAGCGCCAAGGGCCGCCGCTGGGCCCCGATGACGGCCCGGGCTTCGGCGAACTGCGCGCCGGCCATTTGGGCGTGCGGATCGCCACCACCGAAGCCGAGATCGATGCCGTCCAGGCGCTGCGTTGGCGCGTCTTCTACGAGGAGATGCGCGCCGAACCCTCGGCGGCGGCAGCCGCCTCGCGCCGCGACGTGGACGCGTTCGACGCGGTCGCCGACCACATGCTGGTCGTCGACCACGCGATCGGGCCGGGGCCGGAAGGGGTCGTGGGCACGTACCGGCTGATCCAGCAGAGCGCGGCCGAGCAGATCGGCCGGTTCTACTCCGACGAGGAGTACGACATCTCCCCGCTGGTCGGCGGCTTCCAGGGCAAGCTGCTGGAGCTCGGCCGGTCCTGCGTGGATGCCGGGTATCGCAGCCGCGCGGTCATGCAACTGCTCTGGCGCGGCATCGCCGCCTATGTGTTCCGCCACCAGATCGACCTGATGTTCGGCTGCGCCAGCCTGCCCTCGACCGACCCAGACGAGTGGGCGGCGGAGCTCACCTATCTCTATTACAACCACCTGGCCCCGCCGGCGCTGCGGCCGCGTGCGCTGCCGGAGCGCTATGTCGAGATGCGTCGCATGGACCCGGAGGATCTGGATTCACGGCGCACGCTGGGCGCCCTGCCGCCGCTGATCAAAGGCTACCTTCGCCTGGGGTGCTTCATCGGCGACGGCGCGGTCGTCGATCACCAGTTCAACACGACCGACGTGGCCATCATCGTCAAAACCGACCTCGTCACGGACAAGTATTACCGGCACTATGAACGTCAGCTTCGCGACGCGCTTGACTGACGCAAACGTCGGACCCTCTCCGCTCGAAGGGAGAGGCAAGCAGCCAGCCACGATATGGCCCGCGCTGCTCTACGGGGCGCTCTCGGCCTTCGCCATGCCGCCATTCACCTTCCTCCCCGTGCTGCTGTTCACCGTACCGGGCCTGATGCGAACGATCGGCCGCGCCCGAAGCGCGCGTGCGGCCGGGCTGGCCGGGCTGGCCTTCGGCCTCGGCTACAATCTGGTGGGGCTCTACTGGGTGACAAAAGCCGTGCTCGTCATGGCGGCCGAGTTCTGGTGGGCGGTGCCGATCACCGTGCCGCTGCTCTCGGCGGTCCTCGGCCTGTTCATCGCCGTCCCCTGCACGCTGGCCTGGGCCATGCCTGCCGGCTGGCCGCGCCTCGCCGTGCTGGCCGGCGCATGGGTGCTGGGCGACCTTGCCCGTCAGTTCGTGCTGAGCGGCTTTCCCTGGAACCTGCTCGGCAGCGCGTGGGAGATGCCGGGCACGCTTGGGCTGGTGTTCATGCAGCCCGCGGCCTGGGTCGGCGCGCACGGGCTTACGCTCGCCACCCTGCTCCTGGCTGCCTGCCCGATCTTCGGCCGGCGCGGCTGGCTGACTGGCGCGGCGGCGACGCTGCTCTGGGCCGGGGCAGGCGCCGTGCTGCTTGCGCGCGATCCGCCGCCCGCCTCGCCTGCCGGACTGACCGCGGTCATCGCGCAAGGCGACGTCTCCGAAATCGAGCATCGCGACCACGGCGCCGAGCCGGCCTGGGCGAGCCGTGTGTTCGACCGCTACCTGTCTCTGACGCGCCAGGGCATGGCGCAGGCCGCAGGCCACCCCGCGATCGTCATCTGGCCGGAGACCGCCAGCCCGTATGCCCTGGCGCAGGACCAGGCAGCCCGCCTCGCGCTGATGGACGCGGCCGCCCCGGCGCTGGCCGCCCTGGCCGGCACCGTGCGGTTCGAGGGCGAGACGGTGGCCCATAACAGCCTCGTGGCCCTGTCGCCGCACGGCGACGTCGCCGGCATCTACGACAAGCACCACCTCGTCCCCTACGGCGAGTACATGCCGGCCTACGCGCACCTTCTGCTGGGCGAACAGGGATTCGTGCCCGGCCCCGGTCTGCGCACGCTGCACCTGCCGGGGCTTCCGCCGATGGGGCCGTTGATCTGTTACGAGGCGATCTTTCCCGGCCAGGTGGTGCAGCCAGGCGACCGCCCGGCCATGCTGGTCAACATCACCAACGACGCCTGGTTCGGCGAGTCGGCCGGTCCGCGCCAGCATCTGGCCGCCGCCCGGCTGCGCACGGTGGAGGAGGGTCTGCCCATGCTGCGCGCCGCCAACACCGGCGTGTCCGCCGTCATCGATTCGCATGGCCGGGTGCTCGCCAGCCTGGGACTCGAGCGCCAGGGCGTGCTGGTCGCGGCCGTGCCAGGCGCCCTGCCGCCCACGCTGTTTTCGCGTTTCGGCCTGGCAGTTCCGTTAATCTTGGCGTCGGCGTGCCTTCTGAGTGGAATAACAGGCGCCGCCAATAGGTTAACGCGTGTTGAAAAAAAGAGAATTTGATTTCGAAATGCGAAAACTTGGTTGACTATTTGCGGTTGCACGACTACAGCGGACGAGCCGGGCCATCCGGTCCCGGTGTGAAAGTTGTCTGAATGTCTCGAAACGCTGCTGTTTTTGAAGGTTCCGCGCCCGAACCCGTCGAAAGCCGGCCGAGCCCGATCGACGTGCACGTTGGGTCGCGAATCCGCCTTCGGCGCACCCTGATGGGCATGTCGCAGGAGCGTTTGGGTGAGGCGCTTGGCCTGACGTTCCAGCAAGTCCAGAAATATGAGCGCGGCGTGAACCGGGTCGGCGCCTCCCGCCTCTACGATCTTTCGCGCGTGCTCGACGTGCCGATCAGCTTCTTTTTCGACGACATGCCGGACGGCTCGGGCCAGGGCAACGGTCAGACCACCCACGTCGCCGGCTTTGCGGAACGCAACGAATTCGGCGGCCACGGAGACGATCCGTTGGCCAAACGCGAAACCCTCGAACTGGTCCGGGCCTATTACCGCATCACCGATCCGTCGGTGCGCAAGCGCGTCTTCGACCTGATCAAGTCGATGGGCCCCGTCGAAGGAATGGTCTGACCGCTTTCCAAGTGGTCTCAGCCGGCGTCGGCGCGTAGCTGAGGGTTGTCGAACACCGGGTGATGCAGCCGGTGCACCGCCTCGCTGAGCGCCTGGGCCAGGTCCCGCTTCTCATGCTCCCCCAGCGACTCGGCCACCTCCAGGCGCTGATGTCGGACACTGAGGAACAGGCCCGGCGCGCGCCCCGGACGTTCCTGCAGCGTCACCCGTAGCCAGGCCGGTTGCAGGCGCCATTCCCGCGCGCGCCCCTGCCAATCCGTCCGCACCACCCGGCAGGCCGCCGGCGACAGCAGAAGCTGCTCGCGCGCGCGTGCCGAGCGCGCATGCGCGCGCAACAGCACCACCGCGAGCAAGACTTCGCCACCGTTGAAGCCGGCGATCGGCCAGGCGCCCAGGCGCCAGAACAGGGTGGTGGTGCACAGGCTGATCGCGCACACGAAGCCGATCACCAGCCGCATCCCACGCGCCGACAGGCTGCGATACGGCGTCACCTCCGCCTCGAACACGGTCGCCAGGGTGGGGTCGGTTTCGCTCATGCACCGGCATGTGGTGTGCGGCCCGCCGAGCGGAACGGGGTTGCGCCACCGAAATCCGTCGCGCACTACGCCTGCGTGCCCGACGCCAAGCCGACACGCCCCGCACGAGCCATGACACGCGCGGACGTCCGTGCCTTCCTGCAGGCGCTGGCCGCCGCCCGCCCCGATGCCGAGACCGAGCTGCGCTTTGCCGATCCCTACACGCTGCTCGTCGCCGTCGTGCTCTCGGCGCAAGCTACCGACGCGTCGGTCAACCGTGCGACGGAACACCTCTTTGCCGAGGCGCCCGACCCCGCCGCCATGGTCCGCCTGGGGGTGGACGGCGTCGCGCGTCACATCCGGTCGATCGGGCTGTGGCAGGCAAAGGCCCGCAACGTGGTCGCCCTGTCCGAAAGCCTGCTTGGCGAACACGGGGGCAGGGTTCCGCACGACCGCGCCGCGCTCGAGGCTCTGCCCGGGGTGGGGCGCAAGACCGCCAACGTCGTGCTGAACGTGGCTTTCGGCGAGGCGACAATGGCCGTCGATACCCACATCTTCCGGCTCGGCAACCGCACCGGCCTGGCCCCGGGCCGCACCCCGCGCGAGGTGGAAGACAGGCTGGTCCAGCGCATTCCCGCCGACATGCTGCGGCCAGCACATCACTGGCTGATCCTGCACGGGCGATACGTGTGCAAGGCGCGGGCGCCGGAGTGCTGGCGGTGCGTGGGCGCGGCCTGGTGCAGGTTCGAAGGGAAGGCCTTCTTTTCTGAAGAAAAGAAGCAGAAGACTTTGGCTTAAGGGCGTGCGGGTGGTGGCCGGCGTGCGTCTTCAAGCAGCATCATGCCGCCGCTACGACTTCGCCATGTTGTATGATGTTTTAGCGGCAAAGTGCCGCGACAGTATGCGGCTGCTGAATGCCATCGCCTTGTTCAGGCGGCCGGCGACAACACTGGGCTTGCCCGCGAACATCATATCCAAACCGATCCGGGCGACCTCGGCCGGCAGCATCTCCGTGCGTTTCAGCGATGACGACACCTGGAAGCCGGACACCGCGTTGAAACCGGTATCCATCAGCCCCGGCGAGAGCACGGTCACACCGACCTTGGGAGCAAGCTCCACGTGCAGCGCCTCGCCCAGCGACAGCACATACGCCTTGGAAGCGCCGTAGGCGGCCCGCAGCGGGTCTGGCTGGTAGGCGGCGAGGCTCGCCACCAGCAGAATGTGTCCGCCACCCCGCTCGGCCATGCGGCGGCCGAACGCATGGCTCAGTTCCGTGAGGCTGATGACCTTGAGCTGCAGCATGGCGCGCAAGCGTTCAGGATCGTGCCCGATGAAGGCACCGCTCAACCCGAACCCGGCATTGTTGACGAGCACATTCGGCTCGATCCCGCGCTGGTCCAAACGTTGCCGCACGCTCTCGGCGCTGCCGGGCTGGGAGAGATCAGCGGGCTAGGCGAGCCTTGAGATCGTGGCGAGGCGGGAAGAAAGGCCTTCTTTTTCGAGAAAAAGAAGCAAAAAGCTTTTGCTCTGTTCGCCTGCACTACGGCTCGTAATAGTTCCGCTAGAGCGGTTCTGGCAGAACCTGCGCGAGCACCATTGCAGGCGTGGAAGACAGAAGTTTTTTGGTCCTTTTTTTCAAAAAAGGACCGCTTGCTCAAGAGTGTCACAGCTCAAAGCCGGCCGGTATTACGCCCGACCCGGTCGGGATGCTTTAGAACCGCACCTTGATGCCGCCATAGCCGGTCAACGGGCTGGCGGGCACGGCGGTTCTGGGGTCGGTGACGCCGCCTGGCACGTTCGGCCAGGGGACGTCCGCGATCGGGCCGAACGTGCCATACGTGTCGTAGCGGTGGTTGAAGGCGTTGTTCAGGACGCCGAACACGGTGATGGCGCTGGTGATCTTGTAGTCCGTGTTGAAACCGATGGTGACGTAGCCGCCAACCGGCTTGGTGAGGTTGGCCTCGTCGCCGAACCGGTAGGCGGAACTCTGCAGGATGGCATTGCCACCGATCTCCCACCGGTCGGTCAGGTTGTATTCCAGCACGATGGTGCCGCGATGGGTCGGGACGCCCGGAATGCGGTCGCCCGGCCTGACATGCTCGTTGCCGTCCGCATCCGCGCGGGGATTGGAGCCGCTGCCGAGCAGTAGCGGGGATTGGAAGGTGGCGTCGGTAAAGGCGTAGCCGAGTGACGCGTGCAGCCGGGCCGTGTCGTAACGAAGATTGGCCTCGACTCCCTGCCGCAACGTGGCGCCGGCGTTGGTGTAGTAGGCGAGGTTGGTGTTGAAGTCGGTGGTCTCGTAGATCAGGTCGTCATGGTTCTTGGTGTGATAGAAATCGGCGTTCCAGCCGAGCCTGCCATGGCTGAGATCCGCGACACGGCCGCGCGCGCCGACCTCGAACGTGCGGGCGACGACCTGCTTCAGATCAGGGTCGCCGACGAAGAACGCAAGCAGAGAGCACGGGATGGCTGGGCTGGCGCATGACAACTCCTGCGGTGTCGGTACACGGTTGGTTTCGGAGTAGCTGCCGTACACGCTCAGCCAGGGGGCGTAGTGATAGGTCAGCCCCACACCCGGATTGAACCGGTTGTAGCTGTGATTGCCGTTGACCGGGCCGCCCAGCTTGTCGGACAAATCGGTTTCGGCATCGTTGAAACGTCCCGACAGGCTGAGGTCGAGTTTCGGCAGCACCGTCAGTATGTCCTGACCGAAGACGGCAAAATACCGCGTCGTCGTGGCGACACGAACCGGATTGACGCTTTCGCTCGGCTGATCCTGCACGGAGCCGGGGCCGATATACTCGCGCGTGATCGGATCGAACCCGCCGATCGCTGTGGAACCGTCGAACACACTGTCCGAGCCGTCGAAGCTGGCGCCGGCGACCAGGTCGTTTTTCATACCGAGCACCTCGGCATTGTTGGTGATCTGCGCGGACGCGCCGTAGGAGTGGCTGTCCAGGCCCTGCGAGCTGAGCGCGGAATAGAGGCCGCTTGCGACGAAATTCGGCACCAGCACGCCGCCGCGGCCGGTGACCGGCACGCCGCTCTCCTCGTTGCACAGCAGAGCTGGGCTGTAGGGCGGGTCGCATTGCGAGACCTCGATCGTGGCGCCGTTGGGCACGCGTTGCGTCAGGTTCTGGAAATAGGCCAGGCCCTGCAGTGCCGTGCTGTCGCTGAGCTGGTAGGTGCCGTTCAGGTTGACGGCGACATATCGGTTCGAGACCGTGTTGGGCGCGGTGAAGATGTAGCCGACGCTCGTATCCAGCGCCTGCACCGGCGACGCGCCAGGATTGCCGAGCTTGTTGTCGGCGGCGATGACGTTGAGGTGGATTTCGGCCACGTCGCTGCGCCAGCCGAGATCGTCGTAGGTGCGGAAAATGTTGGAGGCCTGGGTCTGGCGGAACCCGTTGTCGTGGATGGCTTCGCCCGACACATAGTAGGCGAAATGACCTGCCTGCCCGCCATATTCGGCGCTTCCCGACTGCCGATTATACGATCCGTAATAGCCGGTGACGTCACCGCCCTGTGTGTCGAAGCCGTTCTTCAAGCGCACGTTGACGGAGCCGCCCAAGGCGTTGAGCCCGAAGACCGGGTTGGAGGCTTCGACGTTGACGGTCCCGATCGCGACCGAGGGGATCAGATCCCAGTTCACGGTGTCGCCGAACGCGTCGTTGAAGCGCATGCCGTTCACATAGACCGCAAGGCCTTCCGACGTGCCGGCGACCGGCGACGCGGTGAAGCCGCGGAACAGGATGTCGGGCTGAAACGGGTTGCTCTCCACGTCATTGACCGTGGCGCCGGGGATGTTGTCCAGGATCGCGCCGGTCAGGCTGGGGATGTCGGTCCGGTCCACATCCTTCCCGGTCAGGATGTTTGTCGCGGCCGGTATCTTGTCGCGATCGATGCCGGAGCCGAGCAGCGGCGTGCTGGCCACCACGTTGACGTCGGGCAGCACGTCAGGCGCGGGCACAGTCTGGGCCCAGGCCAGGACGGGCGTGGCGCCGCCCAGCAGCAGCATGGCGGAACGGCGGATCAGTCGCATGAGGGCTCCCCAGTCATTGCCGGCGCGGCACAGCGCGGCCTCATACAGGCTGACGGTTTCCTGACGATGACACTCGGGTGATGTTACGATGCCGGACCGCCGCACCGGCGGGGCCGGCGTCCTGGGCGGGATGCCTACTGCGCCAGGTCGTTCAGGCTGAGCATGGCCAGGAGCAGCGAGCTGACGATGCCGGCGACCGCGACACCCATGGTCAGGATCAGCACCGGTACCAGCAGCGCGGTCAGACGCTGTATGCCGATGCGCGACTGCTCCTCGTGGATCTCGGCCGCGCGCAGCGACATGCCGCCCAACTGCGCCGTCTCCTCGCCCAGCCGCAGCAGGTACACGGTGCGCACGGGAAACAGGCCGGATTGCTGCATCGGGCGGGCCAGCCCCGCCCCACCTTTGGCGCTCTCGGTGGCGGCGCGTACCGCGGCGCTGGCCGCTGTGTTGCCGATCACGTCGGCCACGATGCCGAGCGCCCCAACCAGGGGCACGCCGTTTTGCAGCAGCGTGCCCAGCGTGCGGGCGAACCGCGCGGCCAGCACCTCACGCGAGAGCGTGCCGATGATGGGCAGACGCAGCAGGTTGCGGTCCCACCACAAACGCGGGCCGGGCCGGGCCAGCGCCTGCCGCCCGGCCACGAACAGCACGGCGAGTGCCACCGCCACATACAGCCCGTAGCCGGAGACGAACGCGCCCAGCGCGATCACGATCTGGGTCGGCCTGGGCAGGGCGGCGCCGGCCTGCTGGAACATCGGCACGAATTGCGGCAGTACCTGGGTCAGCAGCAGCACGATCGAGCCGATGCCGGCCACCAGCAGGATGATCGGATAGATCAGCGAGGAGACGACGCTGGCCCGCAGCGCGCGCTGTTTTTCGAGCAGGTCGGCCAGCCGGTCCAGCGTGTTGGCCAGCATGCCCCCCGCCTCGCCGGCGCGTATCAGGCCGATGTAGAGGTTCGGGAAACTTGCCGGATGCTGCTGCAAGGCGGCCGCGAAGGGGCTGCCGTCGCGCACCGCCTCGCGCACTTGCGTGAGGATCGTGCGCACCTGTTTTTTCTGCGCCGTATCGACAAGGAAGCGCAGCGCACGGTCGAGGTCTTGGCCCGCGCCCAGCATGACGGCGAGCTCGCGCGTCACCTCCGCCAGGTCCTGTCCCGACAGGCGCCCGCCGCGCCCGAACTCCGCGCCCAGCAGCGATTGCAACAGGCCCGGCGAACGGTCCGCCGGCTCCGCCCGCATCGGCAGGCTGCCCTGGCGGCGCAGGAGTTCGATGAGCGCCTGTTCGGATGGCGCCTCCATGAGGCCCGTGGCGGTCTCGCCGCTGGCGGTGATGGCGGTGTAACGAAAGCTGGGCATGTGTCAGTCGTCAGCTATCGGTCGTGGGGGGGGGGGGGGGGGGGGGGCGGGGGGGGTGGGGGGGGGGGGGGGCCGCCGCGCGCGCCGCCCC
>CAXUNK010000038.1:0-2046 GCA_964252425.1 uncultured Acetobacteraceae bacterium | reverse complement strand
ACCCAGACCCTCTCCCCCCCCCCCCCCCCCCCCCCCCCCCCCCCCCCCCCCCCCCACGACCGGATCACGCTTCCGCCCGGATGCTGCGTACGACTTCCTCGATGGTTGTCGTGCCCGCCAAGGCCGCGTCCAGCCCCGCGTTGAACATGGTCACCATGCCGGCCGACACCGCCGCGCGTTCGATTTCGCTCTGATCCGCCTTGGAAAAAATCAGATGCTCGATCTCCGGGTTGGGCTGCAGGAACTCCGCGATCGCCTGCCGGCCGCGATAGCCGGTGCTGCGGCATTGCGCGCAGCCCACCGGGTGCCACAGGCGCAGACGCTCGCCGCGCGCGCGCTGCTCCAGGCCGAAGCGCGTGACCAGCTCGGGCGGCGCGTCCGCTTCGCGCTTGCAGTGGTCGCACAGCCGGCGCACCAGCCGTTGCGCCAGCACGCCGCGCAACACGGCGGTCAGCAGATAATCCTCCAGCCCCATGTCGCGCAGACGCGTGATGCTGGCGGCCGCCGAGTTGGTGTGCAGCGTGGACAGCACAAGATGGCCGGTGAGCGCCGCCTGCACGGCGATCTGCGCCGTTTCCAGGTCGCGCACCTCGCCCACCATGATCACGTCCGGATCCTGGCGCAGGATGGAGCGCAGCAGGGCGGCGAACGTCAGCCCGATCTGCGGTTTCGTCTGGATCTGGTTGATGCCGTTGAGCTGATACTCGATCGGGTCCTCGACGGTGACGATGTTGCGGCTGATCGCGTTGATCGCGGTCAGGCCCGTGTAGAGCGTGGTGGTCTTGCCGGACCCGGTGGGGCCGGTGACCAGCAAGATCCCGTTCGGCAATTCCAGCGTTTTCGACCAGGCGGCCACCACGTTGGTGGGCAGGCCCAGCTTGACGTAGTCGAACGACACGCTGCTGCGGTCGAGCACGCGCAGCACGACTTTCTCACCATAGAGCGAGGGGATGGTGGAGACGCGGAAATCGATCTCCGTGCCGCGCACCGCCATCTTGATGCGCCCGTCCTGCGGCAGGCGCCGCTCGGCGATGTCCAGCTTGGCCATGATCTTGATGCGGCTGATGATCGCCGGCGCCAGCCTGGCGGCCGGACTGTCGGCTTCGTGCAGCACGCCGTCGTAGCGGTAGCGCACGCGCAGCCGGTCCTCGAACGGCTCCACATGGATGTCGCTGGCATGCGTCTCCACCGCGCGGCCGATGATCTGGTTGACGAGGCGGATGACCGGCGCCTCGCTGGCCAGATCCTTCAGCCGCTCGGCGTCCTCCTCCAGCCCCAGCCCGCCCTCGGCATCGCCCGGCGCGTCGGCGGACCCGTCCTCCGGATACAGACGCCCATAGGCCGCCTCCAGCTCGATCGGCACGGCGATCTCGATGCGCACCTTGTGGCCGGTCGCCGCCTGCACCGCGGCCGGGGTGAAATCGTCCAGCGCGTCGGCCACGCCAAGCACCAGCACGCCGTCCTCCACGGCCAGCGGGCAGGCGCGGGCGGTGCGCAAGAAACGCGGCGAGAGGCGCTCGGGGAACAGCGGCGCCTCGGGGAAGCGGGCTGGTCCGGCCAGCGGCGCGCCGGTCAGCGTGGCGTAGGCCTCGGCCAGGCCGCGTTCGGTCACCAGGCCCAGTTGCAGCAGCACAAGGTCCAGCCGCTGCCCGGTCTCGGCCGCCACGCGCCGGCCGCGCTCGATGGTCTGGGTGTCGCATTGGCCCTGACGCAACAGGATGCTGGCCAGCAGATCGACCTGACGGTCCATCTCGGACGGGGTGCTGGTCTGTCCCGCCTGCTGGGCTGGCGTGCGTGCGCCGAGTGCCGTCATCGCTGGAAAAACTCCTCTCGCCCGTCGCCGGGTCGGGCTGGGCGGTCTATGGCAGGTATCCTAGCCCTATGTAGGCCAAGCGTGGACACGGTCGAGTTAAACAATGTTTGGGGCTGGCTGGGTCCGGTCCTGGCGGCCCCGTTCGCCGGCAGTTTCATGGGCGTGCTGATCGCGAGAGTGCCGAACGGCGAGGGCGCGCTGCGCGGCGTGGCGACCGGGCGCTCGGCCTGCGA
>CAXUNK010000037.1:0-18301 GCA_964252425.1 uncultured Acetobacteraceae bacterium | reverse complement strand
CGCTTGTTGCGGCTGGGCTGGTCGCCCGAGCAGATAGCGGGCAGACGCCAGCGCAGGGAGGGTGACGTGGTGCAACACTCCGGCCTGCCGGTCTCGCACGAGGCGATCTACACCGTGCTGTATGCCCTGCCGCGTGGCGAGCTGCGGCGTGATCAGTGACAGGCGCGCCGCCTTCCGGTAAGCCGCCGCCCAGCCGCACGGGGAGTGATGCGATGAGCCTGACACCGGAAGTCCGCAAGATCATCGAGTGCTACGAGAGCGACAATCCCGGCACCAAGGCGAACCTCGTCCGGCTGCTCGACACAGGCAAGCTGGCAGGCACCGGCAAGCTGGTGATCCTGCCGGTGGACCAGGGGTTCGAGCACGGGCCGGCGCGCAGCTTCGCGCATAACCCGCCCGCCTACGACCCGCACTATCATTTCCAGCTCGCCATCGATGCCGGGCTGAACGCGTTCGCGGCCCCGCTCGGCATGCTGGAAGCGGGTGCGGCGACCTTTGCCGGCCAGATTCCCACGATCCTCAAGCTGAACTCGTCGAACTCGCTGGCGACCGAAAAGGATCAGGCGGTCACGGGGTCGGTTTCGGACGCGCTGCGTCTCGGCTGTGCGGCGATCGGCTTCACGATCTATCCGGGCAGCGAATACGCGTTCAAGCAGATGAACGAGCTGCAGGGCCTGGCCGAGGAGGCCAAGTCCGCCGGACTGGCCGTGGTGGTGTGGAGCTACCCGCGCGGGCCGATGCTGGACAAGGCGGGCGAGACCGCGCTCGATATCTGCGCCTACGCCGCGCACATGGCGGCACTGATGGGCGCCCACATCATCAAGGTGAAGCCGCCGACCGAGCATCTGAGCCTGCCGGCCGCGGCAAAAGTCTATGAGGAGGAGAAAATCCCGCGCGCGACGATGGCCGAACGGGTGCGCCACATCGTGCAGGCCTGCTTCGCCGGGCGCCGCATCCTGGTGCTGTCAGGGGGCGAGAACAACAAGGACACCCAGGACCTGCTGCACACCATCCAGGGCATACGCGACGGCGGTGCGAACGGCGCCATCATCGGCCGCAACACCTTCCAGCGGCCACGCGCCGAGGCGCTGGAGATGCTCGCCAAAATCATCGACATCTACGCCAAGCCGGCCAGCGCCTGAGCCGGTGCCCGCCTCGTACGACTGTCAGCTCTACCTCCTGACCCCGCCGGCCCTGCCGCCGGGCTTCGCCGACCAGCTCGCCGCCGCACTCGATGCGGCCGAGATTGCCGCGTTGCAGCTTCGGCTGAAGGATGTGGACGATGACGCGCTGCGCCGGGCGGTCGATCTGGTGCGACCGGTGGCGCATGAGCGCGGGGTGGCGCTGATCCTGAACGATCGGCCCGATCTTGCGGTGCAGACCGGATGCGACGGCGCGCATGTGGGTGCCGACGACATGCCAGCCGCGGACGCCCGCAAGCTGCTGGGCCCGCGCATGCAGCTCGGCGTCTCCTGCTACGACAGCCGGGACGCGGCCTTGCGCGCCGGCGAGGCGGGAGCCGACTACGTGGCGTTCGGCGCCTTCTTCCCCAGCACGACGAAAGAGGCGCGCAGCCAGGCCGATACCGACCTGCTGGCCTGGTGGTCCGAACTGATGGAGCCGCCCGTCGTGGCCATCGGCGGGATCAACTCCGCCAATTGCGGCCCGCTGGTGCGCGCAGGGGCCAATTTCCTCGCCGTGTGCGGGGCGGTGTGGAGCCATCCCGACGGACCTGGTCCGGGCGTGCGTGTGCTGGCCGAGGCGATCGCGACGGCTTAGCCGTCATCCTTCGGGCTGGGGTCGAGGCGTCGCATCCAAGGCGCCTGGAAGTTGAAGATCACGCCGATCCCCATCCATTGCGGCACATGGGAGATCTCCACGATCGAACGCGACGTTCTGTAGTGCAGCTTCAGCTCGGCCCATGTGCGCCGTATTCCGCCGTTCTCCCCGTCGTACTCGGCCCCGTTGATGTCGTGGAACGCGACCATGCGGGAGCTGCGCCCGACATGCAACCAGTCCCGGCGCGAGTCGTCGTACGTGTGGCTGGCGTCGATGAAGGCCAGATCGAAGGCCTGGCCGGCGAAGTGGCCGCTGGTGGCGGGCGCCGCCTTCACGATCGGCAGGATGGCGGCGTAATGGTCGAAATCGACGAGGTTATCGGCGAGATCGACGGCGATGTAGCGCAGCTCGGGGTTCAGGCGGGACAGATAGGCGGCGGCCAGGTAGGCGGTCGAGCCGCGATAGACGCCGATCTCGATGGCGGTGGCCGGGCGCGAGGCGCCGACCAGCAACAGGTAGTCGGTGAACTCGGTCGGTATCTGCAGCATGCCGTAATCGACGGCGTTCATCGCATCGGTGAACGGGGCCAGCCCGCGCCAGTCGTTGTAGGCCAGGCCCATCTGCAGCACGCAGTCCAGCACGAACGCCCGGTCGTGCAGCGACGCCTCGTCGGCCTGCAGGACGCGGTCGATCGCCTGGCGGGACCGGAGGATGGCGGCCTGCATGGCGGAACCGTAGCCTTGAGCAAGGGTCTGCTCGACGGTGGGCGGCGCCGGGATGTCGGGCGGTGGCGTATCGGCCTCGGCGGAAGGCAGGTCCGCGTCCGTGCCGGCCGGATCTGGTTCCGGATCGGGGTCCGGCAAAGCCTGGGCGTGATCGGCCGGCCCGGCCGCCGCGCGTGCCGTCTGGTCCAGGACGGCCGCTTCGCCGTCCGAGGGTGCGGCGCGCGGCACGTCGGCTGCGGCCGGCTTCGCCCACCATTTTCGCATGCGCTCAGTTTCCGACATGCCGTCCACCTCAAAATCAGCGTGTTGAGGCGAACAACGCCGCCCCGGCCCGATGGGTGCGCGTGGCTGAGCTCGCTTCGAGTGCCCGCTTGACAGGCGCAAGCCCGTGATCGACTGGGGGCTATGTCGCGCCTAGATGCCGTCTTCGCCGGAGCGCTCGGCGAGCTTTCCGGCCGGGGCCGGCGGCGCGCCGCCCGGCCGGCGCCGCCTGGCCTGCTGAATGTGTCCAGCAACGACTATCTCGGCCTGGCCCGCCATCCGTTGCTGGCGCAGCGGGCCGCCGAGTGGGCCGCCTCGCACGGCACCGGCACGGGCGCGTCGCGTCTGGTGACCGGCACGCTCGACCTGCACGCGCGCGTCGAGCAGAGGCTGGCGGCATGGAAGGGCACGCAGGCCGCCCTGCTGTTCGCGTCCGGCTGGCAGGCCAATGCCTCCGTGCTCGCCGCGCTGCTGCGCCTGCCCGGCCCGCCCGCGCTCGCGTTTTGCGATGTGCTGAACCATGCCAGCCTCAACCATGGCTGCCACGCGGCCGGGGTGGCGCGGATCAGGTTCCGGCACAACGACATGGCGCATCTGGCCGAGCTGCTGGACGCGCACGCGGGATGGCCCGGACGCCGGTTCATCATCACCGAAAGCGTGTTCTCGATGGATGGCGACCAGGCCGACCTGCCCGCGCTGCGCGCGCTGGCCGACCGGCACGATGCATTCCTCTATCTGGACGAGGCGCACGCGACCGGGGTGCTGGGTCCGCGCGGCATGGGGCTGTCGGGCGCGGTTCCGGGCGGCGTGGACCTTGCCATGGGCACGTTCAGCAAGGCGCTTGGGGGGTTCGGCGCCTATGTCGCGGGCAGCAGGGCGCTGTGCGACTGGCTGGTCAACCGCGCGTCGGGCGTCATCCACACCACCGCCCTGCCCCCGCCGGTGCTGGGTGCGATGGATGCGGCGCTCGACCTTACGCCGGCGATGGATGCCGAACGCGACCGCCTGCATGCCTGGGCCGGCCGGTTGCGCACTGCCCTGGCCGGGCTGGGCATCGACCACGGCCCGTCCACGACGCAGATCGTGCCGGCGATCGTGGGGTCCGAGCGCGCGGCGCTGGAGCTGTCCGCCCGGTTGCGCGCGCAAGGGATCCTGGCCGTGGCGATCCGTCCGCCGACCGTGCCGCCTGGCACGAGCCGGCTTCGCCTGGCGTTGTCGGCGGCGCATTCGCATGACGATATCGGCCGGCTGATCGGGGCGCTGCGCGCCGCCTGGCCGGCCCGCGCCAGGGCGGCCTGACCTTGCCGCCCGGTGTGTTCGTGACCGGCACCGATACGGGCGTCGGCAAGACGGTCGCCTCGGCGGCGCTCGTGCGGCGTTGGGGGGCCGCCTACTGGAAGCCGGTGCAGACCGGACTGGCCCAGGACGAGGCCGATACCCGGACGGTCGCGCGCCTGTCCGGCGCCGCCACGCACCTTCTGCACCCGCCCCGCCACAGCTTCTTGGCACCGATGTCGCCGGAGGCGGCCGGAGCGCGCGAGAGCGTCGTGCCCAGGCTCGGCGATTTCCGCCTGCCGGCAGGCGAGGCAACGCTGGTGGTGGAGGGCGCGGGCGGCGTGCTGGTGCCGCTCGGGGGCGGCGCCTCGATGGCCGATCTGATGGTGCGTCTGGGCCTGCCCGCTCTGTTGGTGGCGCGCAGCACGCTCGGCACGATCAACCACAGCCTTCTCTCGCTGGAGGCGTTGCGCGCGCGTGGCATCCCCGTATGGGGCGTGGTTCTGGTGGGACCTGACCCGGAGGAGAACGCGGCCACGATCGCCCGGCTGGGCCAGGTGCCCATCATCGGCCTGCTGCCCAGGCTGGACCCGCTCACGCCGGAGACGCTGGCCCTGACCGCCACGGCGCTGCCGGCCATGCCGCCCTGCTCCGAAGGCGGGCAGTCTGGTGAGCCGCTGGTGTCGGCCGGGCCGATGCTGGTCTAGTTTGTTCGGGTGACGGCGGAGCGGCGCGGGTGACCGACCAGGAGGTGATCGAGCTCTACCGCGCCCTTCTGGGCCGCGATCCCGAGGATGCCGGCACCATCGAGTCGTTCAGGCGCTACTATCCGAGCGTCGCACGGGGTCGCCGGGCGATCTTCAACTCCGACGAGTTCGAGCGGCATTTCTGCGCCGTCACCGGCCGCACCCCGCGCGGGCGCGATCCGGCCGCCGGCAGCCTCGCCCACGCCTTGCTGGCGCGCGCCGCAGGCGCCGTGCCGGTGCGCGAGACGCGGCCCGCCTTCGACGTGGCGCTCCGGGCCGGGTTTCAGACGATCTTCTCCGGCTGGGACCACGACCGGCCAAGGCAGAATTTCGCCGTGGCGGTGGGCGAGCCGAGCGGGCCGGCCCTGGACGATCTGGCGCCGCTCGGCAGCCCGCATGCCGCCGTGCTGCATGTGGCCGCAACGTTTCCGCCCGTGCTCCCGCTCGCGCAAACGTTGGACGACGGAACCTCGGCGTTCCGCCTGGGCGCCGATCTGGGCGCCGTCACCCGTTTCGTACAGGCCCTCGACCGGCCGGTGGACGCGCTCTATCTGCTCGGCCCGCCCGCGACGCCGGCCTGGGTGGACGCGCTTCGCCCGTCGCTGGCACAGCACTGCCTGATCGTCGTGGGCGGCGACCGGGATGCGTTCGATGCGGCCGCGATCAGCGCGTCGGTCGCCTCCGCCCATGCCGGCGAGCCGGTGCAAAGCTGGCGCGGCCTGTATCTGCATCATCTTGGCGGCTGGCTGCTGCCCGTCACCTACGAGCCGCACTCCGCGCGGCCCGAGCCCCTCCAACGCGCGGCCTATCCCAGCCTGGCAGTGGCCGCCATCGTGCGCAACGAATCGGCCTGCGTGCAGCACATGCTGCGCAGCGCGCGGCCGGTCGCGAGCTTCTTCGCCGTGCTCGACACGGGATCGGCGGACGACACCTACGCGCTCGCCCGGTCGGCGCTGGAGACGTCCGGCGTGCCCTTCGCGCTCGCGCAACGCGACCACACCGCGTTCGACGACGATTTCGCCGCCATGCGCAACGCGGCCCTCTCGCTCGTTCCGGACGAAATAGATTGGGTGCTGATGCTGGACGCGGACGAGGCCTTGGCGCCGGAAGATGCCGGTCCTCTGCTGGAGCTGATCGCGTCGGGCACGCACGACGCCTACGCCTTGCCGCGCTACAATTTCCCGAACGCCGACCTGCACGGCACCATGCTGATCTACCCCGACCGCCAGACCCGGTTGTTCCGCAACGTGCGCGACGGCAGCATCGCCTATGCCGGCGTGGTGCATGAGACGTTGCGCGGCGCTCGGGTGGGCTTGCCGCCGCTGGACGCGTCTGCCATCGGCGGGTCGAGGGGCGGGCCGCACATCCACCATCTGGTCCGCCGCTTCCGCACGCCGGAGCAGGAAGAACGGAAGCAGGCATTCTATCGCGAGATCGCCGCCCGCCACGCCGCACGCGCCGGCTCTTGACCCTGCCGCCCGCCCGTCGTGGATAGGCCCGGACGCAAGCCGGATGCGCGGCTTGCCCGATTGATGTGGATGCTCCTTCGATGCGCTTGATCTGGGCGATGCTCGCCGTGGCGGCCTTTGCGGGCTGCGAGAAATCCGGCCCCAAGCCGAGCGAGGCCGATATCGCCGCCTATCTCGCGCAGAGCGAGCCCGCCTATGTGCATGTGGGGCAGGTCAGCTTGGCCGAGATCCGTCCGGCGCAATCGGGCCGCCCTGGCGCGTGGCGGATCGACGTGCGCTACACGCTGCATGCCAGCGAGGATCTGTATGCCTCGACGCCGGCGGCCCGTGCCCGCCGCGCCGCCTTCGACCGCGCGGTGGGTGCTGCGGAGGATTACCGGGTGCAGCGGATCGCGGCGGTGGAGCAGCTCGCCAGGCAGGTCGGGCTGATGCCGGAAGGTGCACGCAGCCCCGAACCCGCGATGGATGTCGAGCTGGTCACTCACAAGGACGAGGAAAAGCCGGACAGCGTCACCTTGCTCGCACAGCCCGACGGCCACACCTGGCAGTTCTTCCAACTGACCGCGCAGTCGCTCGCCGACGATCAGGTAGGCGCGCCGCTGGACGAGCTGAAGCGCGCGAGCCCCGCCACCCGCTTCGTCATTGCCGGCACCGACGAGGCGCGCGCGGAGGACGGCAAGGCGGCCCGCTTCCTGGACGTGCTCGCGCGCGCGCCCAAGCCGTAAAGCGAAGCAAGCAGTCCTTTTTTGAAAAAAAGGACCAAAAAACTTCTGCTCCCACGCCTGCAGTTATGCTCGCACAGGTTCTGCCAGAACCGCTTTGGCAGAACTGGTGCGAGCCGCGGTGCAGGCGAACAGAGCAAAAGCTTTTTGCTTCTTTTTCTCGAAAAAGAAGACCCTTCTTCTTCCTACAATATATCAGCTTAGCGGCCGCGCCGCACCGTGTAGTCGGCCACGTCGGCCAGGCATTTCTTCACCGGCCCGTCCGGAAACATCGACAGCGCCGCCTTGGCCCGCTGGGCGAAGCCGACCGCGCGTTGCAGCGTGATCTCTATGGCGCCCGTCTCGGTCATCAGGTGCAGCGCCTGGTCGAGATCGTCGTCGGTCTGCTCGCTCCGCTCGATGGTGCGGCGCCAGAACGCGCGATCGGACTCGGTGCCAGCCTTGTAGGCGGCAAGGACCGGGCCGGTGATCTTGCCCTCGCGGAAATCGTCGCCGACCGTCTTGCCGAGTGCCGCCTGGTCGGCGGCATAGTCGAGCGCGTCATCGACCAGCTGGAACGCGGTGCCGATCGCCAGACCGAAATCGGAGAGCGCGCGCTCCTCCGCCTCGCCGCGGCCGGCGACGACGGCGCCGATCTGGCAGGCGGCCGCGAACAGGGCGGCCGTCTTGCCCTGGATCACATCGAGGTAGCGCTCGTCCCTGGTGGACAGGTCGTTCTGGGTGACGAGTTGCAGAACCTCGCCTTCGGCTATGGTCGCGGCCGCGTTGGACAGGATGCGCAGGACCGGCAGGCTGCCATCGGCCGTCATCAGCTGGAAGCTGCGCGAAAACAGGAAATCGCCGACCAGCACGCTGGCCTTGTTGCCGAAGACGGCGTTGGCGGTGGCCAGCCCGCGGCGGAGCCGGCTTTCATCGACCACGTCGTCGTGCAGCAGGGTGGCGGTGTGGATGAACTCGACGCAGGCGGCCAGGTGCACGTGCCGGTCGCCGCCCGAGGGACCCGGATACCCGCACAGGCGCGCGCAGGCCAGCGTGAGGATCGGCCTGAGTCGCTTGCCGCCGGCGGCGACAAGATGCGCCGCGAGCTGCGGGATCAGCTCGACCTGGCTTTGCATGTGGGCGACGATCACCCGGTTGCAGGCGGCGAGGTCGGTCCGCACCAAAGCGGCCAGCGCGTGCAGCGCGTCCTCCTCCGGCGCATGGCCGGCCGTCGCGAGCGCGGGTCGCTGCTCGGCAATCGGTAGGCTGGCGGCTGGGACCAAAGACGACACTCCCGGAGAAGGCCCGGTCCACGGCGGAAGCGGGGGCGCCCCGGCCAACACGAGACACGCGGCAAGGCGGCCGGCAACCCGCATACATATCGGCCCGCTTGAAGGGGGGTCAAGGAAGCGGGCCGGTCGGGCAGGGTGGCGGCCCCGCGCGCTTGGCGCGGCCATCGCTTCCATGGTGCAAGGGCGGCGCTGTTCAGCCAGGATTGCGCATGTACGTGCTGCTCGCGACCAACAACCTCGTCCGCCTCAACTTCCTGATCAGCCTGCTGCGCGATGCCGGGATCGAGGCGATGGTGCTGGATGGGGCGGTCAGCGCCGTCGAGGGCAACATCGGCGCCATCCCGCGCCGCCTCGCGGTGTCGGCGACCGACCGTGTGCATGCGACGCGCGTGCTGCGTGAGGCTGGGGAGGCATCTTGACGCAGGCGGGCGTGACCGAAGGCACGCTGCTGGGCGGCCGCGTCGCCTATGCTCAGCCGGCCACCGGATACCGCACCGGCATCGAGCCCGTGCTCCTGGCGGCAAGCGTGCCGGCGCGGCGGGGCGAGCGCGTGGTGGAAGCCGGCACGGGCGCCGGCGCTGGTCTGCTGGCCCTGGCCGCACGGGTGCCCGAGCTGGAGCTGACCGGGATCGAGCGCGATCCGGCGCTGGCGGCGCTGGCACGCGCGAACCTTGCGGCCAATGGTCACATAGGGGCGACCGTCTCGGACATCGACCTGGCTGGCTGGCGGCCGGCGCAGGCATTCGATCATGCCTTCGCCAACCCGCCCTGGCATGACACGCGCGGAACGCCGTCGCCCAGCCCTGGGCGCCTGGCGGCCAAGATGGCGACCCCCGGTCTGCTGGCCGCCTGGTGCGCGGCCCTGGCGCGCGGGCTGCGCCATCGCGGTTCCCTCAGCCTGATCCTCGACGCCGGCAGCACCGCACGCGGATTGGCGGCACTGGTCTCGGCCGGCTGTGCCGAAGCGGCGCTGCTGCCCCTATGGCCCCATGCTGGGGAGCCGGCGCGGCTGGTCATCGTCCGGGGCGTGCGTGACGGCCGTGGACCGGCCCGCGTGCTACCCGGCCTGGTGCTGCACGGGCCGGACGGTGCCTACACCGAAGCCGCCGAAGCGGTGCTTCGCCTGGGCACGGCGCTGCCGATGTAGTCGGGACGCCCGGTCTTCGGCTGGCGTCTCAGCCGGACGTTTCGCGATGCCGCAGATGCCACAGGCGCTCATGCGCCGCGACCAGGCTTTCCAGCGATTTGCGACGGTTCTGTTCTGAAGGCACGGTGCGGTGCGTCAGCATCGATTCGAGCGTCTTGAGCAGTTGTTCGGCCACCGCCAAATCCTGTGCGTCGCAGGCGTGATGGAAAGCCACCAGTATCTTGTCCGACAACCGCCGCCCCTGCCGTGCGGCAGACGATAGAGGCGGGTCGCCCGGCTTCTCGGTCTGGTCTTGAGTACTCATCAGCCCCGGTCTGTCCCTTGTGCCGCATAGGCAGCTACGTGTTGGCCGCGAATCGCCCCCGCCCGCGCCGCTTGCGAATGCGCGTGGTCAGCCCAGGGCCAGTCCGGGATGCGCGCTTGAAGCACGGGGCCGCGAGATGTTCAAATGGCAATATAGCTACGCCGCGCAACCCGGACACCCAAGATAGGCATGGCGGAACTCTTGGCTAGAAACGCAGGCTTGCATTCATGCCGACCGTGAGCGGGCGAAGGGTGAAGCCCTGGGTGTTGCGCACGAACGTGCCAAGGTAGTCGAGCCCGTAGGCCGAAGCTGCCGACCCCTGTATGTCCGGACGCTGGATGATCTTGTTGTTGTTGGTGAGGTTGCGGCCGAACACCGTCACCTCCCATCGCCCGAAATCAAGCCCGGCATTGGCATCGAGCGATATATAGGCAGGACGTTTGTAATCCGGGTTGGTGGTTATGACGTCGCCATGACTGTCGCCCACCCAGGTGGGCGTGAGCGAGACGAAGCCGCTGACCTGGTCGCTCAGCGTGAATGTCTGCTTGCTGTCGAACACGAAATTATATTCCGGAACGCCCGGTATCTTCTCGCCGGCGAACGTTCCGGCGACCCGGTTGCCGTTCACGCTGACGCCGTTGTCGAGCGAGGCGTTCAGCACGCTGCCGGACAGGCCGAGCGTCAGGCTGTCGGTCACGCGCCCGCGTATCTCGAACTCGCCGCCGTAGCTCGACGCCGACCCCGCATTGGTTTCGAACTCGTCGCCGGAGGTGACCAGCGGCACCGAGGTCTGGATGTCGTTCCACCGGATATAGAAGAAATCGGCATTGACGAGCAATCGCCCGCCGAGGAAGCGCGCCTTGTCGCCGATCTCGCCGTTCCACAGCTTGTCCGGACCGAAATTGGTGGGCGAGGCATGCAGACCGAGTTGCGCCAGGTCGAAGCTGGGCGTGCCGTTGTTGTTGGCCTCCGAAGGGAGGAACTGGATCAGCCGATTTTCGCTGCCCAGACGAAAACCTTTGGAGACGTTGGCGTAGATCGTGTTGGTGGGGGTGACATCGAGGCCAAAGGCGAATTTCGGCAGGAAGGCGTAGAAATGGCCGACCGAGGAGGTTGGGCCGCCAGTGCCGTAATCGTAGAAGTAGTTTTCATACGAACCCTCGCCGTCACGCGAATACTGGTAGCGCGCGCCGAAGGTCAGCCGCATGTTGGGGAACGGGTAGTAGGTGCCTTCGCCGAAAACCGCATACTGCGCGGTGTCATACGATTGGATGCCCTGGAAGACCTGGTTGTTGACGATCGAGCCGGGAAACGCTCCGCCCACCACGTTGGGGTCGTTGGGATCGACGCCGAAACGCGCGAATGTCTGGTCCAGACCGTTGATGAACTCCGTGTCGGTCGCGGTGGTATGCTCGTCCGAGTAATAGAGGCCGGCGATCCAGCTGAACGGCAAACCCTCGCCCGGAACGTAGGGTTTGGAGACGAGGCGCACCTCCTCCGACCACTGGCGGACGGTGTTGCTGTAGAACGTTTCGCTCGGCAGCAGGTTGACCGCGTTGTACAGGCCGGGCGGCGCGCCGTAGATGGGATTGTTGTTGGCGTCCGTGCCGCAGAAGGGCGAGCCGTCCGCGTCGTTGAGCGGATCGCACAGATAGAGTGCCAGGTTGTCGTAGATCGTGCTGTCGAGCGTGCGGTGGAACTGGCGTTCGTAGTTGCCGGTGACCGCGATCAGGTTGGCGAAGCCAAGATCGGCGTTGATCGTCACGCTCGGCACGATCAGCGTGTCGCGCCCCGGCTCGGCCACCGTCTTGGGTGTCTGGAAATTCGGCAGCGACAGATATTGCGCGTCCACGTCGCGCTGGTCGGCACGCTGGAACAGCGCGCTCGTGGTGACGGTCAGCCAATCGAGCGGCTTCCACAGCAGGGTGCCGCGCGCGACGTTGAAGCCCTGGCTGTTGATGTTGTCCTTGATGACCGCGCCGTTGGCCGGGTTGACGTTGGTGATATAGCCGCCATCCCCGCCCGTCTCGCCGGCGAGACGCAGCACGAGCTGGTCGCGGATCAGCGGGATGTTGAGCACGCCCTGCTCGTCCCAATTGAGCGTGCCGTGATAGGTGCCGGACAGTTCGGAGAAGACGTTGCCCTCGAAGACGTCCATCTTCGGCTGGTTGCTGATGTAGCGCAGCGTGCCGCCCAGCGCGCTGGCGCCGTAGAGCGTGCTCTGCGGGCCGCGCAACACCTCCACCCGCGCGATGTCGAGAAACCGTGGCTCGACCTGCCCTTCGGTGCCCAGGTTGCGCGTGGTCAGCGACGTGTCGTCCAGATAGAGCGCCACCGTCGAGGTGCCGGCCTGGCTGGCGATGCCGCGTATCTCCAGCGTGGACAGGCCCTCGCCCGCCTGGCTCGAGAATGACAGGTTGGGCACCGCACGGGTCAGGTCGGCATAGTTGGTGATGTGGGCCGCGCGTATCTGCGCCCCGCTCAGCACCGTGATGCTGAGCGGAACCTTGCGTACGTTCTCCGACCGTTTCTGCGAGGTGACGGTGATCTCTTCGATTCGGCCGTTCCGGACGCCGGCCGTGCTGCCCTGCCTGTCCTGTCTGTTCTGGCCGTGCGGCGTGACATTCTGCAGCGCCGCGTCCTGCGGCTGCGCCAGGCCCGGACCAGACAGGATGGCGATGAACAGGCTGAGAAAAACCGCGCGGCGTGGCTGGCAACCCAAAATGTTTCTCCAGATCGTAATCAACATTGCGGCCAAGACCACATCATTCCGCAAGCCTCGCGTTGTCATCCCGGCCAAACCGGCCGGCACGCGTCACCTCGGCGCCACATGCCCGTCTTCGGCATTGCCCGCTTCAGCCTGCGCGCGCCGTGAACAAGCAAGCTTCGTACCCGTCGCGGCCGTGATGGCCGAGCTTGACAAAGCGAGACGGCTATGGGGCGGTGGCCCGGCACTATGACGTCCGTCGCCCCGTCCTTCGACCGCCGCATGAAAATGATCGGCTGCCTGCTGATCACCCTGTCATCGGTGACCCCGGCCTCCTCCATCTTCATCGTCGTGCCCGGCGTCGTCGAGCAGGCCGGCAGCGGCGCGCTGTGGAGCTTCGCCATTGCGGCCGTGGTCAGCCTGCTGGTGGCCTACGTGTATGCGGAGCTGGCGTCCGCATTCCCGCTGACCGGCGGCGAATACGCCATTGTCGGGCGCACGCTGGGTCCGCTGGCGGGTTTCGCGATACTGGGCGTCAACCTTGTGGTGCTGCTGCTCAACATCACCGTGGTGGCGCTCGGCCTCGGCAACTACGTCAATGCCGTCTTTCCGGGCACTCCGGTCATCGGCGATGCACTGATCTGCCTGGTGTTCACCACGCTGTGCGCCATACTGAACGTGCGCACCAACGCGCTGATCACCGGCGCCTTCCTGGGGTTGGAGTTGCTGGCGCTGGTCGTGGTGACCGTGCTGGGCGCGGTCTATCCTGCACGATCCTGGGTGTCGCTGCTCGCTCATCCGGTGCTGCTCGGCGGCGCCGGTCACCTGGTCCCCGCGGGGCTGGGCGCGATCGCCCTGGCCAGTTCGGTCGCGATCTTCGCCTTCTATGGCTACGGCAACGCCGTCTATCTCGGCGAGGAGATCGAGGACGCGCCGCGCCATGTGGCCCGCGCGGTGCTGTGGGCGCTGGTGATCAGCGTGGCGAGCCAGGTGGTGCCGCTCGCCGCCGCCCTGCGCGGCGTGCCCGACCTGGCCGCCATGTTCGCGGCCGACACGATGTTCGGCGATTTCGTGCGCGTACGGGGCGGCGCCGGACTGGGTGTCGCGATGAATCTTTCGGTGGCGCTGTCGATCGTCAATGCGGACATCGCGGTGGTCGTGCTCGTGTCGCGCATGCTGTTCAGCAGCGGCCGAGACGCGGTGTGGGCACCGCCGATCAACCGCGCGCTGATGCGCGTGCATCCGCGGTTCGGCTCGCCCTGGGTCGCGACACTGGCGACCGGCGCGCTTGCCTGCCTGCTCTGCGCGGTCAGCCTGCACCAATTGCTGGTGATGACCGGCTCGGCGATCGTCATCGTGTACGGCTCGCTGTGCGTGGCGGTGATCGCCGGGCGGCGCAGCGGCGCCACGGCCCATGCGGCGTACCGCATGCCCTTTTTCCCGTGGCCGCCAGTGGTGGCGCTGGTGATGCTGGTCTTCGTGCTCTACACCGACCTGCTCGATGCGGATCTGGGGCGGCCCGGGCTGATCGCCACCGGCGCCATCATCGTCGTATCGGCTGCGTACTATAGATACGTGCTGCGCCGGCGTGGCGTCTGGGTGTTGCGGGAGCCGGAAAGCTAGCTTCGGTCAAGAAGATCGTGCACGGCGCGGTGCGCCTGGTCGATCGCCGAATCGGTGTAGGCGG
The DNA here is from genome assembly GCA_964252425.1 of uncultured Acetobacteraceae bacterium. Lineage (GTDB taxonomy): Bacteria > Pseudomonadota > Alphaproteobacteria > Acetobacterales > Acetobacteraceae > BOG-908. The sequence continues at coordinate 4,208 of CAXUNK010000037.1, read as the reverse complement.
CGGCGCCGGAATCGGAGTTGGCGATCGCGATGCGGCCGAAACGCTGGCGCCCGATCTCGTGCGGCGCCTGGCCGGGCGCCCAGTCCGGATCGAAGAGCGGGTTGTATTCGTAAGCGTAGCCGTGCGGCCAGCGATTGACGGTGATGGCGGTGATGTCGCGTGCCGGATTGAGGCCGGCCGGGCCGAACATGCGGCCGAGCTGGTCGCGCACGTGCCCCTCATAGGTGGAGAACGGGGTGGCAAGCAGTTCGGCGTGACCCATGCGGTGCTGCGAACGCTCGTCCAGCCCGGGGTGGCAGGGCACGCGCGTCAGCCGTACGAGCACCGGCTCGTCCGGCGAACGCACGGAGCGGTATTGGCCGATGTCGATCACCTGGTTCAGTTGCAGGCTGTTCCAGTAGCAGCCCGGCGCGTACACCTCCCGCACGCCCGACTTGACCAGCGGCTGCCAGCTGCGCAGCGCCACGGAGGTGTACACCAATGGCACCTTGACCAGGTAGTGCAGCGCATCACGCTGCGCCTTTGGCATGTCCGGGCAGATATACGGGATCATCATGTTGTAGCCTGCCAGCACGCAGTTCTGCGCGCGAACGCGGACCAGCTTGCCGAAGCGGGAATAGGCGACCTCCACGCCCTGTGAGGCGTCCGGCGTGCCGATGTTGCGCGCGCCGACGACGATGCTGCTGAGGCGTATGCGCGTGGCCTGCGACGCGCGGTCGAGCTGCGTGTAGTCGATGCGGCTGGTGACCACGTCGGTGGCGGTGCTGCCCGGCACGGCGGCGGGAATGAGGTCGCGTACCAGCAGTCGCGCGATGCTCGCGTTGCCGTCCGGAAAGTGGAACGTGTAGGATCCGCCATCGGCATAGCCGGACGGCGTGTTGCCCATATGCGGCGCCGAACCGGGCTTGAGGTTCAGTCCGCCGAAGCCCGCCTTGGTGTAGCCGAAGCCCCAGATGTCGAGCGCCGAGATCGCATCGATGCCGACGCCCCACTCATCCAGGCTGACGCCCTGGTAATAGGGCAGCACGCCAGGGTCGGCGTGCGCGACATGGAGCAGGAAGTCGCGATAGCTGATGCGGGAGAGCCGCGCCTTCTTCTCGTCCGATGAGAGGCCGGGCAGGAAATCCTCATGGCCCTCCTCCAGGCGCACGATGTCGGCGCGTGCGCGGTCGCTCAGCGGCGCGGTGGCCAGGAGCTGCGCCCAGGGTTTTTCGCCCACGCCCGCCACCAGCGCGTCGCGCCCGAAGGTTTCGCGGTCGAAGAAGATGCCCCGGCTGAGACCCAGCGACGGGTACACGCCGGTTTTCGCGCACGCCTCCTCCAGCTTCACCGGCTCGATGCCCAGCGTGCGCAGCAGCCCGTCGGCCACGCGGCTGTACAAACGCGGCGAGTCGATCTCCAGCGTGCCGCCGTTCATCAACTGCGTGCGGCCGCCAAGCGTGAACTCGTTGCGCTTGGCGTGGCCGCCGAAATCGTCGTGGTTGTCCAGGATCAGGATGCGGGCGCCCGGCGTCTGCGCGCGATAGAAATGCGCCGCCGCCAGCCCGCTGATCCCGGCGCCGACGATGACCAGATCGTAGGAGTCCTCGCCCGGTTCGGGCTGTGGCGCGGTCTGCCAGAATTTGCCGTCGCGCAGGCTATGCGCCACCTCGAAGGAGCCGGGGTGGCTGCCGCGCAGGCCGGTGAGCACGGGTGGGTAGTAGCCTGGCGCATCCTGCGGGGCACCGAGCGCTGCGGCCTCCGCGCGCGCAGAGGCCAGGCCGAGTGCGGTGACGGCGACGCCGTTGAGGAAGTCGCGCCGCTGGATCGGGCGGTTCATTCCCGGCGCATCTTCCTTCGTTCGGTCGTCCTCGGCCATGCCGTCACCTTGCGTTGCGGTGCAACATGTAGCAGCAGAGCATCCGGTGACAAAGCATGGATTACGCGCGCTCGGTTGGGTGCGCCTCGCCTCGATGCGGGCGGGAGAGAACGTTCTTGCTGACGAACAGCAAGCGTCTGCGGAACGCCACAGGGCTCTCCACCGTCAGCGCCGCCTTGATCGTTTCCAATCCGCCGGCGAAGAACGCCCTCTTGAGCGGCCGGCCATGATGTTCGGTCCAGGCGGGCGGGTCAAATCGATAGACGCCGGCGAGATGTTCGGCGGTGGCTGCAAGATAGGCGTCCTTCACGTCGTCCAGAAGCACTGGTTCATCGGCGATCGCCGCCATTCTGCGCGCGGGATCGGCGTAGAATTCATCGAGGAACTCGCGCAATGCGGGATCAAAAGGCTGCAAGCCGATTGCGGTCCGGCGGGAGACTTCGAGAAGGGTGGTAGGACGGTTCCCATAGCCGTTCATGGGGCGGCGCTGCCGTGTATGCCGGAGAATATCTCCTCGATGCCGAACTGAACCCTCGGTTCGAGCTGCGCGCGCGGGTAGAACGATGCAACCAGGGAAAGCGCTTCATCCGCCCCGGCCAGCCCGATTTCGCCAGCCAATCGGCGTATGTCGTCCAAATCGCTGTTTTCGTCCACGCCGCCTACGCGCATTGCGCGACACTTCATAGCGAAAAGGTACTCGGGTCTGGGCAGAAATACCCGCAGTCCCGGAGTATCTGAAGACGGAAACTCGCCATAAAGATTTTTTACACCGCTCTCCGCATCTAGCGCGCTCAGGAAACCCTTCACCCCATCATTGAGCCAGTTTTCAGGCCAACCGCGATCGGCGGCTACGGCAGTGGACAAGGCCCTGACGGTGGTGCGGTCAGCTTCGTAGACGCCATCCACGTCCTTGGTGGCCAGCCGCCAGTCGTAGCTCAGCATCAGTGCCGACCCGCCATATATGGCAATCTCGACCGTCTTGCCCAAAGCCCAGGCGCGCCTGCCGAGATCGCCAAACGCTTCGACCAGCACGTCCCGGCTCAAGGAGAAGGCTGTCACGCTGTCCTGCATCCGTTTCTTCGCCGCAGGCGGCGGGATGCAAAGCGCACCCCACCCTGCGACTAATCCGCTGTTCCGACCGACTCCGGCCACACATCCTCCCACGTGCCGCCCGTGCTCGCCTTGCTGTACTCCGTCGAGCGGTTCTCGAAGAAATTGGCGTGCTCGGGCGCGTTCAGCATGTCGTCCAGCCACGGTAGCGGGTTGCGCTGGATGTGGAACAGTGGGTTCAGGCCCAGCTGCATCAGCCGGCGGTCGGCGACGAAGCGGATATACTCCTTCACCTGGGCCGCGTTCAGCCCCTGAACCGGGCCGAGCTCGAAGGCCAGGTCGATGAACGCGTCCTCGTGGTCCACGATCGTGGCACAGATGATGTACAGCTCGCGACGCAGCTCCTCCGTCCAGATCTCGGGGTTTTCCTGGATGAAGGTGCGGAACAGCTTGATCACCGACAGGCAGTGCAGCGTCTCGTCGCGCACCGACCAGCTCACGATCTGGCCCATGCCCTTCAGCTTGTTGAAGCGCGGGAAATTCAGCAGGATCGCGAAGCTCGCGAAAAGCTGCAAGCCTTCGGTGAAGGCGCCGAAGGCGGCCAGCGTCTTGGCGATCTCATGCTTGTTCTCCACCGAGAACAACTGCATGTAGTCGAACTTGTCCTTCATCTCCTTGATGCTGCGAAACGCCTGGTACTCGATCTCCGGCATGCCGATCGTGTCGAGCAGGTGGCTGTAGGCGGCGATGTGCACCGTCTCGATGTTGGAGAACGCGCTCAGCATCATCAGCACTTCGGTGGGTTTGAACACCTGGCTGTAATGCTTCATGTAGCAGTTGTTCACCTCCACGTCGGACTGCGTGAAGAAGCGGAATATCTGGGTGACCAGGTTACGCTCGCCGTCCGACAGGTTGCGGTGCCAGTCCTTCACGTCGTCGGCCAGCGGCACCTCCTCGGGCAACCAATGCACGCGCTGCTGCGTCAGCCACGCATCGTAGGCCCAAGGGTAGCGGAACGGCTTATAGACCGGGTTTTCGGTCAGCAGGTCGAAGCGGACGGGAAGCTCGTCCAGAGCTGGCGACGCGGCGGCGGGGCTGTGCTGGTCCATGCTGGGTCCTGCTGCGATGGGCGTGATGCAAGCTGAGAAATGACCGGCACGCAACCCGACTCGGGCCTGCGTTTGTCATCCCTCACGCAAGATGCTGTGGCGCGGAGGATGTGCAACACCGCATTTAGCGCAAATGCGATCGTGGTGCGCCACCAAGGCGTAGTTTAGGTTGCGCGCGCATGCCCTCCCTC
>CAXUNK010000036.1:0-19382 GCA_964252425.1 uncultured Acetobacteraceae bacterium | reverse complement strand
GTCCAGCCCCGCCGCCAGCCGCGCCGAGGTCTGCGCCAGGTCGGCCACGAGCTCCGTGCGCGAGGGCACGGCCAGCTCGGCCGCAGCCGTGGGTGTCGGCGCGCGGCGGTCGCTCACGAAATCGATCAGCGTGGTGTCGGTCTCGTGGCCTACGGCGCTGATCAGCGGGATGCGGCAGGCGGCGGCGGCACGCAGCACCACCTCCTCGTTGAAGGCCATGAGGTCTTCCAGCGAGCCGCCGCCGCGCGCCACGATCAGGACCTCCGGCCGGGCGATCCCGTGCATCGGCAGCCGGTCCATCCCGGCAATGGCCGCGGCGATCTGCTCGGCCGCGCCCGCGCCTTGGACGGAGACGGGCCACAACAGGATGGGGCGCGGGAATCGGCGGGCGACCGTTGTCATGATGTCGTGCAGCACCGCCCCGCTGGCCGAGGTGATCACGCCGAGCGTGCCCGGCAGGCGCGGCAGGGCGCGCTTGAGATCGGCGGCGAACAGCCCCTCGGCCGCCAGCCGCACCCGCAACGCCTCGATCCGCGCCAGCAGCGCGCCGGCGCCGGCGTATTCGAGGCGGGCGATGGTGAGCTGATACTCCGAGCGGTCGCCATAGGCCGAGATCTTGCCCGTGGCGATCACCTCCACCCCGTTTTCCGGGCGCAGGCCCAGGCGCGGTAGCGTCGTCTTCCAGATGACGGCGCGTATCTTGCCGCCCTCATCCTTCAGGCTGAGATAGGTGTGGCCGGAGCCGTACTGCTTGCACTCGGTGATCTCGCCGCGCACGCGTATGCGGCCGAAGGCGCCCTCCAGCGTGCGCTTGATGGCGCCGGACAGCTCGCCCACGCTGTATTCGGGGATGTTGGTCTTGGCCGGCGTGGCCGGGGGAGCGGTTTCGTCCATCGCCCGACCCTATGCTAGGGGGGCGTCCTGGCAAAGTTGGACGCAAGATGCGGGTGTTGATCGTGGGCGCGGGCGGACGGGAGCACGCGCTGGCCTGGGCCATCTCGAACAGCCCGTTGCTGACCAAACTCTACGTCGCACCCGGCAACCCTGGCACCGCGACCCTGGCGCAGAACGTGCCGAGCGCCGCCATCAACATCGCCGCCCTGGGCGATTTTGCGCGCGCGGAGAACATCGACCTGGTCGTGCCCGGGCCGGAGGCGCCGCTTGTGGCAGGCCTGGCCGACGCGCTGGCCGCGGCCGGCGTGCGATGCTGCGGTCCGGGCGCAGGCGCCGCGGCCCTGGAAGGCAGCAAGAGCTTCGCCAAGACGCTGTGCGACGCTGTGGGCGTGCCGACCGCGCGCTGGGAACGGTTCGACAGCGCCGCGGCGGCGCGCGATTTCTGCGAGCGGCGGGGTGCGCCGCTGGTCGTCAAGGCGGACGGGCTTGCCGCCGGCAAGGGCGTGGTGGTCGCGCAGACACTGGCTGAGGCGGAGGCGGCCATCGACTCGCTGCTGACCGACCGTGCCCTGGGAGAGGCCGGCGCCAGCATCCTGATCGAGGAATGCCTGACCGGGCGGGAGATGAGCCTGTTCGCTCTGTGCGACGGCACCAATGCCGTGCTGATGGGCGCGGCGCAGGACTACAAGCGGGTGGGCGACGGCGATGTCGGGCCGAATACCGGCGGCATGGGCGCCGTCTCCCCGCCGGCGCACTTCCCGCCTGACGCGCAGCAGGCCGCCATGGACGTGTTCGTCCGCCCCGTGCTGGCCGAGATGACCCGGCGCGGCACCCCGTTCGTGGGCGTCCTGTTCGCAGGGCTGATGCTGACGGAAGACGGCGCCAAGCTGATCGAATACAACGTCCGGCTGGGCGACCCCGAGGCGCAGGCGCTGCTGCCCCGCCTGCATTCCGACCTGCTGCCCGCCTTGCTGGCCGCGTGCGACGGCGAACTCAGGAACTTCGACCTGCGGTGGCGCGAGACGGCCTGCGTGTCGGTCGTGCTGGCCTCGGCCGGCTACCCGGTAGGTCATGGCGATCCGGTGCCGGTCGCCGGTCTGGAGCAGGCCGCGGAGGTGCCGCATGTGGCGGTGTTCCACGCTGCCACCGATCTGCGCGATGGCCACGTGGTCTCGGCAGGCGGGCGCGTGCTGACCGTCTGCGGCACGGGGCGCGATGTCGCCGCCGCGCGGACCAGCGCGTATCAGGGCATGGCCGCGATCCACATGCCGGGCGGCTTCTTCCGGCGCGACATCGGCGCGCCGCCGCCCGACGCGGGGCCCCGAGCGTGAGCGTTCAGGGGCCGGACAAGCCGGTCACCGTGCCGGCGCTGCGCGCGATGAAGGGCACGCCGCAGGTCTGGCTGACCGCCTACACGACGCCCATGGCGCGGCGGCTGGACCCGCATTGCGACGCGCTGCTGGTGGGCGACTCGCTCGGCATGGTGCTGTACGGCCTGCCCAGCACGCTCGCGGTGTCGCTGGAGACGATGATCGCGCATGGCGCGGCCGTCGTGCGCGGGGCCAGGCGCGCCTGCATCGTGGTGGACATGCCGTTCGGCTCATACCAGTCCTCGCCCGAACAGGCGTTTGGCAATGCGGCCCGGGTGCTGGCCGAGACCGGGTGTTCGGCCGTCAAGCTCGAAGGCGGCGTGGAGATGGCCGAGACGATCCGGTTTCTGACCCGACGCGGCGTGCCGGTGTGCGGCCATGTCGGGCTGATGCCGCAATCGGTGAACGTGGCCGGCGGCTTCCGCGCCACGGGCCGCACCGAGGACGAGGCGGCGCGCGTCACCGAGGATGCACGCGCGGTCGCCGAAGCCGGCGCGTTCGCCGTGGTGCTGGAGGGCACGCTGGAGCCGGTGGCCGCCGCCATCACGCGCGCGCTGGCCATCCCCACGATCGGCATCGGCGCCTCGGCCGAGTGCGACGGGCAGGTGCTGGTGATCGACGACGTACTCGGCACATTCAACGACTTCACGCCCCGCTTCGTCAGACGCTACGCCGAACTGGGCGAGGACATCAGCCGCGCGGCCGCCGCCTATGCCGCGGACGTGCGCGCGCGGCGATTTCCCGGACCCGAGCACACCTTTCGCCAGACGCGAAGATAGGGCGGAAAATCAACACCCCTTGATCGGCGATGACCGGCAGGCCGCAACCGCGTTGGGGCAGGCGGGACAACACACAAGGAGGATACCCCATGGGTTTGTTAAGCAAGCCGATCAAGACGCTGGATGACCTGTTCGTGCACACGCTGCAGGACATCTATTATGCCGAGAACCAGATCGTCAAAAACCTGCCGACGATGATCGAAAAGGCGTCAAATCCCGATCTGAAGCAGGCGTTCCAAAGCCATCTGACCGAGACGAAGAACCAGGTGACGCGTCTGGAACAGGTGTTCTCGATGCATGGCCAGCCGGTCAAGGCGGTGACCTGTGCCGCGATGGACGGGATCATCTCGGAAGCGAAAGAGATCATCGGCGATTGCGGCGACGAGCACGTGCGCGATGCGGCGATGCTCTCGGCCGCGCAGGCGATCGAGCATTACGAGATGACCCGCTACGGTTCGCTGATCGCGTATGCGAACCAGCTCGGACGCAGGGATTGCGCGAGCGTGCTGCAGCAGAATCTCGACGAGGAGAAAGCGGCGGACAAGAAGCTGTCCGGCATCGCCGAGAGCCGCGTGAACAAGCTCGCGGCGTAAGCGTGACGGGCGGGGCGGCTTGCGCCAGCAGGCGAGCCGCCTCCGCCGAAGCCACGACGACACTAGCCGGGGAACCATGACATGCTGTTTGGCGAGAAGATGAAGGCCGTGGTCTGGCACGGCGTGGGCGACATACGGATGGATAGCGTCCCGGTGCCGAAGATCGAGCAGCCGACCGACGCGATCATCCGCCTGACGGCGTCGGCCATTTGCGGCACCGACCTGCATTTCGTGCGCGGCACCATGTCCGGCATGAAATCCGGCACGATACTCGGCCACGAGGGCGTGGGCATCATCGAGCAGCTCGGTGACGAGGTGCGCTGCTTCGATGTGGGCGACCGGGTGGTGGTGTGCTCCACCATCAGCTGCGGGACATGCGGCTATTGCCGTGCCGGCTACACGGCGCAATGCGACAAGGCCAATCCGAACGGCCCGGACAAGGGCACCTGCTTCTTCGGCGGACCGGCCGATTCCGGCCCGATCAACGGGCTGCAGGCCGAGCGCGCACGCATCCCGTTCGCCGCCGGCACGCTCGTCAAGCTGCCGGAACAGGTCAGCGACGACCAGGCGATCCTGATCTCCGACATCTTCCCGACCGGCTGGTATGGCGCCGTGCTCGCCGAGGTGAGTGATGGCGACACGGTGGCCGTCTTCGGCGCCGGACCCGTCGGCCAGTTCGCCATCGCCAGCGCGCTGCTGCTGGGGGCCGGCCGGGTGTTCGCCATCGACAAGCACGAGGACCGTCTGGCGATGGCGCGCCGGCAGGGCGCGTTTACGATCAATTTCGAGGCCGAAGACCCCGTCCAGATGCTGAAGACGTTCACCGGCGGCCACGGGATCGATCGCGTGATCGACGCGGTGGGTGTGGACGCGATGCACGCGCATCACGGCCCCGCGGCCAAGGAGGCCGCCGCCCAGGAGGCGGGCTTCCGCCAGGAAGTAGAGCAGGTGGCGCCGAAGCAGAATGAAAGCCACGGCAACTGGGTGCCGGGCGACGCGCCCAGCCAGGTGCTGCAATGGGCGGTGCGCGCCGTGGCCAAGGCCGGCACGATCGGCATCATCGGCGTTTACCCGCCGGCGGCCAAATCCTTCCCGATCGGCGAGGCGATGAACCGCAACCTGTCCATCAACATGGGCAACTGCAACCACCGGACCTACATCCCGAAACTGGTCGAGATGGTGCGCATGGGCCGCATCGACCCGACGCAGGTGCTGACCAAGAGGGAACCGTTGACCTCCGCAATCGATGCCTACAAACATTTCGACAAACGCGAGCGCGGATGGATCAAGACGGAGCTGACCTTGCCTGCCGCGGCCGAATAGAGGCGGTACGCGGCGCCGCGGGGCCGGGCGGCCTGCCGCGGCCCGTGCGCGCCGTGGTCTTCGACATGGACGGCACGCTGCTGGATACCGAACCGCTCTATGCCGAGGCCTTCCACGACGCCCTGGGCGAGTTCGGCTTCGAGATGTGCGATGAGGCGTATGCCGGGCTTGTGGGCGTGCCCAGCCCAGAGCGCCGGACCATGCTGATCGACCTGCTGGGCGAGCGCTTTCCGGTCTCGCCGTTCCTGTCCGCCTATTACGCCCATCGCACCACCCGTCTGGCGGCCGGCATACCGTTGAAAGCCGGCGTGCACGAGGCGCTGTCGTCGCTCGACGAGGGCGGCTGGCCCTATGCGGTCGCCACCTCGGCCAGCGCCGGCACGGCGCGCGCGCATCTTGCCCGCGCCGGCCTGCTGGGTCGGTTCGCGGCCGTGGTCACGCGCGATGACGTGGCCCGCGGCAAACCGGCCCCCCATTCGTTTCTGCGCGCCGCCGCCCTGCTCAGCGCGCCGCCGGAATCGTGTCTGGCGGTCGAGGACTCGACGGCCGGGGTGGCCGCAGCCCAAGAGGCGGGGATGATGGTGGCGCTGATCCCCGATACCGTGAGTTGCGAACCCGCCGTGACTGCGCGCTGCGACGCCACGCTGGGCAGCCTGCATGAGCTGGGGCCGCTATTGGCGGACGCCGCTGGCCGGTTCGGCCGGTGAGGCTGGTCGTCTTCGGCCTGACCGTCAGCTCGTCCTGGGGCAACGGGCACGCGACGCTGTGGCGCGGGCTGATCTCGGCGCTGAGCCGCGCCGGCCATCGTGTTACGTTTTTCGAACGCGACGTGCCCTACTACGCGCAGAACCGCGACCTGGTCGATCTCGGCCCGAACGCGGCGCTGGTTCTATACCCAAACTGGGAGCGGGTGGCACGCGAGGCCGAACGTTGCGCCGACGAGGCCGATGCGGCCCTTGTCACCTCCTTCTGTCCGGACGCGCTGGCAGCCGCCCGGCTGATCCAGGGCAGCCGGGCTCGGGTGAGCTGTTTCTATGACCTGGACACGCCGGTGACGCTGGACCGGCTGTCGGCCGGGGAGCGCGTGCCGTATCTCGGGCCGGACGGGCTGGCGGGCTATGATCTGGTGTTGAGCTACACCGGCGGCGCGGCGCTGGAGGCGCTGCGCACGCGATTGCGGGCTCGGCGGGCCGAGCCGTTCTATGGCTGGGTCAACGCGGACGCCTACCGTCCCGTGCCGCCCCACCCGCGCTACCGCGCCGATCTGTCGTATCTGGGCACCTATGCCGCCGACCGGCAGGCGGCGCTGGAAGCGATGTTCGTGGCCGCCGCGCGCGCCCGGCCCGACTGGCGCTTCGTCATCGGCGGCGCGCAATACCCGCCCGATTTCCCATGGGCGGAGAATATCTGGTTCGTGCGGCACCTGCCCCCGGCGGAGCATCCGGCGTTCTTTTCCTCCTCGCGCCTGACGTTGAACGTGACGCGTGCAGCCATGGCACGGATGGGCTGGTGCCCGTCCGGCCGGCTGTTCGAGGCGGCCGCATGCGGGGCGCCTATCCTCAGCGACGTGTGGGAGGGTCTGGACAGCTTCTTCGAGCCGGGACGGGAGATCCTGACCGCGACGGATACGGAGGGCGCGCTGGATGCGCTCGGCCATGACCCAGAGGCGCTGGCCGGGATGGCGGCGCGTGCGCGCGACCGAGTGCTGGGCGAGCACACGTCCCACCGACGCGCCGCCGCGCTGGTCGAGCTGCTGCACGCTGCAAGCGCCCGCGTGGCGGCCTGAACGCGATGTGGGGCATCATCCCCGCGGCCGGGCACGGCACGCGCATCCAGCCCTTGGCGTTCTCCAAGGAGTTGTTGCCGGTCGGCAGCCGCACGGACGCGCATGGGGTGGAGCGGCCGCGCGCGGTCAGCGAATACCTGGTGGAGCGCATGGCGCGCGCCGGCGTGCAGAAACTGTGTTTCGTCATCTCGCCGCAGAAATCTGACATACTGAGCTATTTCGGCGGTTCGATCGGCGACGTGGCCTTGGCCTATGTGGTCCAGGACGCGCCGCGCGGCCTGTGCGACTCGATCTTTCGCGCGCTCCCGTTGATCCCGGATGATGAGCCGGTCGTGGTGGGTCTGCCCGATACGATCTGGTTTCCCGCCGACTCGCTCGCAGGGCTGCCGGATGACCGGTTCACCTTCCTGCTCTTTCCCGTCGAGCACCCGGAGTTCTTCGACTCGGTGTTGACGGATGCCGATGGCCGCGTGCGGCGCGTGGTGGTGAAATCGGCCGAGAGCGGCACGAACTGGATCTGGGGCGCCTTCAAGCTGCCCGGCCGCACGCTGCACGAGCTGCACCGTTTCTGGCGCGCGCGGGACTGCGCCGACGAGTATATCGGCACGCTGGTCAATGCCTGGCTCGAGCAGGGTGGGCAGGCGCATGCCGCGCGTGCGGGCACGCGTTATGTGGACGTGGGCACGCTGCACGGGTATCGGCAGGCCGTTCGCCTGCTGGACGAGACTGGGATGCTGGGGGAGATCGCGGCGCGTGAGTGAAGTGACCGAGTGGACCGAGGACGCGATCCGTGCGCGCGCGCAATCGCTTGGACCGTGGTTCCACAACCTCAATTTGCGTGGCGTGCACACCGCGCCCGACCATTTCCTGGGCGATTTCCCGGCAGTCAAATGGCGATCCTTCGCGCAGGACATCCCGGCCGACCTTGCGGGCCGCACGGTGCTCGATATCGGGTGCAATGCCGGGTTCTACGCGATGGAGATGAAGCGGCGCGGCGCCGACCGTGTGCTCGGGATCGATTTCGACGAGGACTACCTCAACCAGGCGCGTTTCGCCGCCGAGGTGGAGGGGCTGGAGATCGAGTTCAGGCGCATGTCGGTCTATGACGTGGGCGCGCTCGGAGAAAAATTCGACGTCGTGTTCTTCATCGGCGTCTTCTACCATCTGCGCCATCCGCTGCTGGCGCTCGATCTGATCCACGAGCATGTCTCGCGCGACGTGCTCGTGTTCCAGTCGATGCAGCGCGGCAGCAGCGAAGTGGCCCAGGTGCGAAACGACTACGAGTTCTGGGAACAGGACCATTTCGACGAACCCGGCTATCCCAAGATGCATTTCATCGAGCACGACTACGCCCATGACTGCACCAATTGGTGGGCGCCCAACCGCGCCTGCTCGGCAGCCATGCTGCGCAGCGCCGGCTATGAGATCGTGAGCCATCCCGAGGAGGAGATGTTCATCTGCCGCCACGTGGCGCGCGAGACAGTCGGGTATGGCGCCGTCTATCCCGCGCGCGGAGTTGCCGCGCCATGATCGAAGCGGCGATGATCTGGAACGAGCCTAACAACAAATCCCATTGGGATTTCGAGAACGATCCGGGCTGGACGATGTTCGCGCGCATGGCGTCGCTGGCCGGCCGGGCGATCGCGGCCGAATCGCCGGGACTGCCGCGCGTGCTGGGCGGCATGTCGCCGATCGATCCCGATTTCCTCGGCGTGCTGGATGCGCAAGGTGTCATGGACCACCTCGATGCGGTGGCCGTGCATGGTTTTCCGCTCGACTGGAACCATTGGATGATCGGCGAGTGGCCGCAGAAACTCGCGAGCATTCGGCGTTGCACGACGCTGCCCGTCTGGGTGTCGGAAGTCGGCATCTCGACCTTCGGCGCCGAAGAGGTGCAGGAATGGGGGTTGAGGCGCACGGCCGAGCTGTTGATCGGCCTGGCGCCGCGCATCCATTGGTACAGCCTCTACGATCTTCCCGCGGCCTGGCCCGCTACCACGCGCCACCGCGAGGCGGAGGGGTCGTCATACTACCGGCATTTCCACATGGGCCTGTTCGACGAACATGGCAGGCCGAAGCTCGCATCGCGTCACTTCGCCGATTACACGCCGGAGCTGGGCATCTGCCAATGGTTTCATTTCGAGGATCATCGGCTCGACGACGCGGTGCGGAAGATGCGCGACATGGGCGTGACCTATCTGCGCACCGGCCTGAGCTGGGCCGATTGGCTGCGTCCCGGTGCCGAGGCGTGGTTCGACCGGCAGATGCGCGCGCTCGAATGTTTCGACGTGACCGTAACGTTCTGCTTCACGCCGGAGGATCGCGGCATGTTGCCGCATCACACCTCGCCGCCGCGCGACCCGGCCGAGTTCGGCGAGTTCTGCGCCACCATGATGCGGCGTTATGCGCCCGGTCGCGCGTCGTCACGCGCGTTGTCGGTGCAGCAGGCCGGTTGAGCGCGGGTGTTGAGAAGGAAGCAGTCCTTTCTTGAAAAAAAGGACCAAAAAACTTCTGTCTTCCACGCGTGCAGCGATGCTTGCGCAGGTTCTGCCAGAACCGCTTCGGCAGAACTGTTGCAAGTCTCGTTGCAGGCGAACAAGCAAAAGCTTTTTGCTTCTTTTTCTCGAAAAAGAAGACCTTCCTTCCTTCTCCAACGTGGCTGACCGCCTGACCATCCTGAACGTCGCCTACGCGCTGGCGCCCGTCGGCCCCGATGCGGTGGGTGGCGCGGAACAGGTGCTCTCCACGCTCGACCACGCGTTGACCAACGCCGGCCACATTTCGCTGGTCGTGGCCTGCCGCGGCAGCCAGGCGGCCGGGCGGCTTTACGACACCGGCATCGACCCGAACGCCGCCGCCACCCCCGGGCCGCGCGAGGCCGCGGAGCGCGCGACGCGCGACACGGTGCGCCACGTGCTGCGCCGGGAGCGTGTCGACGTGGTGCACATGCATGGGCTGGATTTTCCGGCCACCCTGCCCAGCGGTCCGGGTGGGCCGCCGATCCTGGCCAGCCTGCACCTGCCGCCCGCCTGGTATGCCGACATGCCGGATCGCGCCGGCCTGTGGGTGCATTGCGTCTCGTCCGCCCAGGCCCGGTCCTGTCCGCCGCTGCGCGTGCCCATGCTGCCGCCCATCGAGAACGGGGTCGATACGGCGCGGCTGGCCGCACGGCATGCACGCCGCCGCTTCGCCCTCATGCTCGGCCGCATCTGCCCGGAAAAGGGACAGCATCTGGCGCTGCAGGCCGCGCATCTGGCCGGCGTGCCGCTGCTGATCGCCGGCTCGGTTTTCCCGTATCCCGAGCACGAAGCCTATTTCGCCCGCGAGGTGGCGCCGCTGCTGGACCGGACCCGCCGCTTCATCGGTCCGGCCGGCTTCGCACGCAAACGGCGCCTAATCACTGCGTCGCGTTGCGTGCTGATCCCCAGCCTGGCGCCCGAGACGAGCTCGCTCGTGGCGATGGAGGCCGCCGCCTGCGGCACGCCAGTCATCGCCTTTGCCGCCGGCGCGCTGGCCGGCATCGTCGAGCACGGGCGGACAGGGTTCCTGGTGCAAGACGCGGGCGAGATGGCCGACGCGCTGCACCGCACGCACGAGATCGCGCCCGACACCTGCCGGGCGGTGGCGCGCGCGCGGTTCTCGCTGGAGCGCATGGTCGGCGCCTATTTCCAACGCTACGCCATGCTCGCGGGCGCGGGGGTTCGAGCGGCATGACGGTGCTCGAACTCGAGTGCATCACCACGGGAGCCGCACTGGCCGAACTGGAAGACGAGTGGCGTGCGCTCTGGCGCCGCGCGCCGGACGCGACGCCGTTCCAGCACCCGGCCTGGCAGCTCGCCTGGTGGTCGCAATTCGGCGGCGACCGCCTTCTGGTTGCCGTGCTGCGCGAGCGGGGTCGGCTGGCCGGTCTGCTCGCCGCCTACGTGCTGGACGGTGCAAAACTGTTGCCGGTGGGCGCCGGGCTGAGCGACTGGCTGGACGCGCTGATCGCGCCCGATGCACCGTGCGATACGGCGGCCCGGCTGCTGTCCACCGTGCTGGCGCAGGCGGGGGAGGTCGCGCGCTGCGACCTGATCGATCTGCCGCCCGCATCGAAGCTGCGCGACTGCGACCCGCCGCGCCACTGGCAGGCCGCGCTGCATATCACCGAACCCTGCCCGGTGCTGCTTCTGGCGAACGGGCAGGACGCGCTGCGCGACGTGCCCGCCACTGCGCGGCGCAAACTGCGCATGAACCGGCACAGGGCGGACCGGGCCGGCGGCTGGTCGGTCGAACTGGCCAGGGCCGATACGGTCGAGCCGATGATGGACATGGTTCTGGGGCTGCATGCGGCGCGCTGGGACGGAAAAGGCCAGCCCGGCGGCGTGCTCGCCGACCCTCGGGTGCGCGCCACCCTGCTCGCCGCCGCTCCAAGCCTGCTGGCCGATGGCGCGCTGCGTGTGGCCGTGCTGCGTGTTGCGGGGGGGCTGGCCGCCGGTTGCGTGGCGCTGCTGACCCATGACCGGCTGATGCTGTATCTGGGCGGGTTCGCCGCCGAACATGCGTCGTGCAGCCCCGGTTCGCTGCTGGTGGCCGCACTGGCCGAACAGGCCGCGGCCGAGGGGCGACGCGAGCTGCATTTTCTGCGCGGCGGTGAGGCCTATAAATACGCCTGGGGTGCGACCGACCGCCATAACGCCACCCGAACCCTCCGGCGCCTGTGAGCGGCGCCATCGAGGATTTTGTCGCCGACCGCATCCCGGCCGAGGCGGCGCTGGCCCGGCTGGCCCTGTCGGGTCTCTCCCTGGCGCAGATCGAGTCGATGCTGCCCGGCACACCCGCGCTGATGGCCGCGTTCGACGCCTATCGCGACCATCTGGACCGCCTGACCGCGATGCTGTCGGACGCCCGGGTCGACCACGGATCGGCGGCCGACCCGCAGGCCATCGCCGGCATGTTCGATCACGCCGTGCAGGCCGCCCCCGAGGCCAGCGTCGCCGCCTACACGCTGGGCGACCCCGACCTGCTGGCCCGTGCGACGGCCGAGATCGTGGGTTGGCTGCGAGGCTTCATGCGCCCCGGATGGGCCGTGCTCGACCTGGGCTGCGGCATCGGCCGAATGGCCGCCGCGCTGTCCCCGCACTGCGCGCATGTGCTGGCCATCGACGTCTCGCCGGCGATGATCGAGGAAGCGCGGCGGCGCCACGGCCGGCTGCCCAATGTGTCGTTCGACGTCACCGACGGTGGGCCGCCCCGGCTGGGCGCCGCCAGCCTGGACCTGGTGCTGGCGGTCGATAGTTTTCCCTATCTGGTTCTGGCCGGGGTGGCTGACGCGCATGTGGCGGCCGCCGTGGACATGCTGCGCCCGGGCGGCATGCTGGCAATCCTGAACCTGTCCTATGGCGAAGCATCGCAAGACGAGGCGCGCGCGATGGCCTGGGCGCGCGGGTTTGGCCTAAGTCTCTTGGTGGCGGGCACGCGGCCGTTCTCCACCTGGGACGGCGCCGCCTTCGTCTTCCGCCGTCCTGAAACGATCGGCTGACAAGGGCGCGCACCGTCACTTTTATTCGTTCATCCGTGCGGGGCACACACCTGCACAGGCGGCGTTTTGCGAGGAGTGCGGGTGCAACCCGCCAAGCTCGGAGAGACACGTACGATGGCAACAGACCATGGCAACACGCACACCCAGGGCTCCGTGAAAGACCCGGAGCATGACGGCCGGCTGAAAGAGAACCGCGAGGCCGGCCGCACCAAGGGCACGACCGAGGCCAGCGCCGAGCGCGCCCACGGCCATCCGCAGGAGCGCCAGCAGAGCAAGAACTCGGGCGAGCATAGCTCCAGCCATTCGAGCAGCGGCAGCCACAGCAAAAGCTCGGGTGAACACAGCTCGTCCAGCCACTCGGGCGGCAGCAGCAAGAGCGAAGGCGAGTCCGACCTCAAGTCGCGCGAGTACACCGACAAGGACGGCAACGTTCACCACCACACGAAAACGTCGTCGCATAAATAGGCGGGCGATCTCGGGCAGGTCCCGAGCCTCAAGGCTCGGGACCTGTTTTAACCCCTCGTGCTCACAAGCCTGGCCTTGCGCCTCGCCGACCAGAACAGCACGCCGGCCCCCGCGCCGGCGGAGATGAGCGAGCCGCCGAACACCGCGAGCTTGATCGCGCCGAACATCGGCGTGCCGCGAAACGCCAGGTCGCCGATGAACAGGCTCATGGTGAAGCCGATACCGCACAGCAGCGCCGCCCCGTACAGGTCGAGGCCAGCCATCCCGTGCGGCAAGGTGAGCAGGCCCAGCCGGCTGCCCGCCCAGGTGGCGCCGAACACGCCCAGCTGCTTGCCCACGCACAAGCCCAGCAACACCCCCAAAGGTGCCGATGAGACCAGCAGCGCGTCCGGCGTCGCGCGCATATCCAGCCCCGCATTGACCAGGCCGAACACAGGCAGCACCAGGTAGGCGACCCAGGGCGACAGACGTTCCTCGAGCAGTTGCGCCGCGGATGGCTGGCCGCCTTGCGCCCGGCCAGGAACCAGGAAGGCCAGCGCCACACCGGCCAGCGTTGCGTGAACCCCGCTGTTGAAGACCAGAACCCAAAGCGCGGCCCCGCCCAGCAGGTATGGCCACAAAGCCCGCATGCCGGCGCGGTTCATCGCCCACAGCGCCAGGCAGAGGAGCGCCGCCCCCGCCAAGGCCGGCGGCGACAGATCGGCGGTGTAGAACAGCGCGATCACCAGTATGGCGCCCAGATCGTCCAGGATCGCCAGCGCGGTCAGGAACACCCGCAGCGACAGGCTGGCGCGAGCGCCCAGCACGCGCAGCACCGCCAGCGAGAACGCGATGTCGGTGGCCACCGGAACCGCCCAGCCATGCGCAGTCGGCCGGCCGTGGTTCAGCGTCAGGTAGATCGCGGCGGGCACCACCATGCCGCCCAGCGCGGCGATGCCAGGCGCGGCCGCCGCCCGCAGGCCGGCCAGGCGTCCGCCAGCCGTCAGTTCGCGCCGGATCTCCAGCCCGGCGAGCAGGAAGAAGAACGCCATCAGCCCGTCATTGACGGCCGAATGGACCGGCAGTGCGGCCCGTCCCACGCCCAGCCTGGCATCCAGCAGCTTCGCGTACCCCGGCGAGGCGGCCGAATTGGACCAGAGCAGGGCGGCCACCGACGCCAGGATCAGCAGCATGCCGCCGGCGGCTTCGCTGCGCAGGAACAGCAGCAGCGCGTCCGCGCGGCGGGGCAGCCTGAACCTTGTTTCTGGTGCCAGTCCCATACGCGCCCTAACTACCTCCATGCCTCGCGATACCCCGGGACGCCGCACCGCACCAGCAACACAAGCGGGAACCCCCGCGCGCCCGGAGACGTCGGCCGAGCGTTGGACCGCGGCGATGCGCACGCAGGATTTCGGGGCCGCGTGGCGCCTGGCCGACGGCGTGCTGGCCGAACGCGACCCCGCCACGCGCGACGACCCGGATCTGCCCTACCATCTGCGCTGGGTCTGGGACGGAACACCGCCGGACGGGCGCCGCGTGCTGGTGCGCTGCTATCATGGGCTGGGCGACACGTTGCAGTTCGCGCGCTTCCTGCCGGCACTCGGCAAGCGCGCGGCCTGCGTCACGCTGGAGGCGCAGGCGGAACTGCTTCCGATCTTGACCGCGATCCCGGGCGTGGACCGGCTGGTGCCGTTCGACCAGGCTCGCCCGCTGCCGCCCGAGGACTGCACGGCGGAGATCATGGAGTTGGCGCACCTGCTCCGCGCCACGCCGCAAGATGCTTCGGCATGCGTGCCCTATCTTTCCTGTTCACCCAACTCCGAGTCGGGGGGCGCGGCGAGGGGCGCGCTGGCGCTGTGCTGGCAGGCGGGCGAGTGGGATCGGCTGCGCTCGGTTCCCCTGCCCGCTTTGCTGGCCGCCTGCGCCGGCTCAGGACGTAGGTTGATCAGCCTGCAGCGTGGTGCCGCCGCGTCCCAGGCCACCGATCCCGCTTTCATCAACCCGGGCGACGTGGACATGGACGTGGTCCGGACCGCTTCGCTGCTGTGCACGGCGTCGTTGGTGGTCACGGTCGACACCATGGCCGCCCATTTGGCGGGCGCGCTGGGACGGCCGGCGGTGCTTCTGCTCAAGCACGGCGCGGATTGGCGCTGGCCGAGTGGCGGTCAGCAGAGCGTGTGGTATCCGACGCTGACCATCCTCGCCCAGCCGGCGCCAGGTGACTGGCGCGAGCCATTGGATCGGCTGGCGATGTTGCTCGGCTCCGGCGCGGCGGACCGCAGGCATCCAGCCTAACGGGCCGGATGCCTGCCGAATGTCAGGCGGCAGCCGGCATCGCCTGGCCGGCGCGGGCCAGCAGACGGCTGCGTGTGGCAGACGGCACCTGGCGGGCTGACTTTGCGCGCGGATGGGCCATCTCGGGGATCGCGGTGTCGGCGCCGAACAGCGCCTCGTGCTCGGCCCAATTGTCGAAGCCCATGCGATCGACGTTGTCCACGAAGGTCTCGGCCGGCATGCCGTTGGCCAGGATCAGCGCGTGGTCGGCCAGTTCGATATGATAATAGGTGAAGAACTCCGGCATCGTGCGCTCGCGCGTGACGTTCGCGCCGTTGACCAGCGCCCCGGCCTGCACCCGCAGGCCATCGACCAGCAAGGCGTGGCATTGTGAGACGAGCGTGTCGCGCACGGGCATGTTTTCGTCGAAGGCGCCGGCCGCAATGCGCACCGGCATCGCGCGCACCGGGTCGGCGAAGCGGCTGGCGATTATCCGGCGGCCGATCCAGCGGATCGGGGCGGGGGCGCCGTCCGCCGTCAGGACCGTGTCGCCGATCGAGAGTGCCTCCACGGGCACCTCGCCACGATCGGTCGAGATCATCGTGCCGGCGCAGAAACACGGGGCGTCGGTGCTGACCAGCGTGAGGTTCTCGACGAAATTGCCGTTGCTGTCGATCAGTTGCAGCGTGCCGTTATCGTCATAAAGATTATAAGTGGTTCCATCGGCCGTGGTGAATTCCAGGCCGTAATTATCGATGCCGCCGATATTGCCGCCGCCGAACCCGCCATTGCCCTGGAAAATGGCGTTGTCGTAGAGGTCGTTGCCGAGTTGGGCGCCCACGCCGGCTGTTCCGGCTTCGCCCGCGATCGTCTGGCCGTCGATGTTGCCGGAAATCCCGACTACGGTTTGGCTGGGGCCTGCACCCGAGGTGTTTGCAACAGCATCGTCAACGGTCACCGTGATGGTGTCGGTCTGACCATTGGCGTCCAAGAGGGTATAGGTGTAATCGGTTGTTCCAGACACGGATTTGGACCCTAAGCTAAAGTTGCAACACGTATAGCGATTAACATGGCAACATGCACAGGTCCAGGTTGTTTTCCATTTGGCAACTTTTTTATCGGCGGCGTTGACGCAGCCACAGCACCACGACGGCCACCAGCAGCACGGCGATGACGAGTTTGGTGGCCAGCCGGCGGGCCATGCCGGCCAGCATCATGCCGCCAAGCCCGCCATGCATCCCGCCCATCATCAGGTGCCGCATCGCGTTGCCTCCCGGTTGGATTGGCCGGGGCGCAGGGTGACGGCGGCCATCACCCGGTATTACGCGTCGGCATACCTGCCTTCATGCGCACGCCACGGCATCGTACGCCAGTCCAACTGCCCCAAGTGGCTCCACACGATCGATCCCGCGCGCCGGTCGAACAGGAGGCTGCGCGGCACATAGTACCAGCCATCGGCGTCGAACAGCGCGGAGCGTATCGTCTCCGGCGCGTTCCGCGGCGAGGGGCGAGCATGCCGCAGACCCGGGACATGCCGGCGGGCGAACGGCGCGTCCTCCGCCCAGCCGGCCGGGCTGCTGACGAGGAGGATCTGGGTTCCCTGGGTCTGCAACACGGGGGACGCAGCCGCCAAGCGGGGCAGCTCGCCCGTGCAGAGCGGGCACCAGTTCGCCCAAAGCTGGATCAGCGTGCGCTGCCATTTCATGTCGCCGAGGCGGAACACGCGATCGTCCACGTCCCGAAACTCGAGTTCCGCCCATTCGGCTCCAGGCGCGCTCGAGGCCTCAGCCGCCCGGCTTGCCAGCATCGCGGTCGACGCCAACCCGGCCAGCCAGGCGCGCCGCGTGAGTTCGCGGCGTGCGAGCGGGGGAATGGTCATGTCTGGCTCCTGTCACTTCACCTTCTGGCAAGCATCATCTCGGTTTTTGGGTTTCGGCATCGTTAAAGAGCGGGCGCTCAGAAACTTTTGCGGGTCTGAGCAGCAGGCGCAATCTTCCGTGCGACGGCCGGGCCACCTGCCGATCTCCGGGCCGCTACAACCTGCGATAGCAGACGACTTCCGCTTTTGTGCTGTAACAATTATGTCACGAAAACGGATTATACTTTTATCGAGAGCGCGGCTACACACCCATTTGTGGTTTTAGGCAGAGCAAGATTGCACTGCGGCATGTCCGCACTGTCATAATACTGTCAAACGCCCAATCATGCACAGTCCGAATGAACGACAGGAACAGCACATGACATTCAAGATGGCGACAGCAGCGGCCGTGCTTATCGGCGGCAGCTTCCTCGCGCCTGCCCAGGCGGCGCCGGTACCTGGAACCTACAGCGCGACGTTCACCTATCCCAACCACGGTACTCTGACAGGGTGTTTCACACTCGTTCAGACCGACGAGTATTTCGGCTATACGTCGAGCGGCACCTGGACCGACTCGATCTCGAAGGCGTCCGGCACCTATGTCGTCTACAAGAAGACGATCCATCTGGCCGGTCCCTACGGTGACGGCAACGTCATCGCCATCGATGGTCAGTTCTCGGGCAGTCAGCTGATCAACACGACCTTCGAGATCATCCAGCCAGGAACGGGACAGTTCTTCGCGGCCGGCACTTTCGTCGAAACGCGTGACCCCAATTGCGGGCAGCCGGCAAACTAAAGCAGGTCCGGTCCAAGGTCGACCGGACATGCTCTGATCCAGCCTGAGTGCGGCCGCGCGGGGTGCCGTGCGGCCGCTTCCATGTCCGGGGCACGGCGGACTCAGGTTGGCGACATCAGGCCATGCTCGGTCACGATCGCGTCAAGGCGAACATCGTGCGGCTCGACCGGAACGCTGTCCACACGCTGCGCCGCATAGCCGAAGCCCACCGACCGGCACTCCGGCCAAATGGCCAGGGTCCGATCGTAGTAGCCGCCCCCGTAGCCGAGCCTGCCGCCCGCCTCGTCGAAGGCGAGCAGCGGCACCAGCAGGATGTCCGGACGGCCCGGGGGACCCTCGGGATGACTCGTGCCGAACCGTCCGGCCAGCATGACGCTGCCAGGCGTCCAGCGGCGAAACTCCAGCGGACGGCCTTGCGGCGGGGTCTCGGGAAGCATGACCGACTGCCCCCTCGCATGCAGAGCGGCCAGCAACGGGCGCAGATCGGGTTCGCCCGGCAACGGCCAGACCGCACCCACAACCGCGCCGTGCGGCATGGGGATATCCAGCAGGTGGGCGATCAGGGCCACATCCAGCCGCTCGCCATCGAGCGCTGCCCGTCGGGCCAGCGCCTCGGCCCGCATCGCGCGCTTGAGCGAGGCGGTGGCGGAGGAGTCTTGTGCGGAGCCGCCCAAGCCGTTGACGTCTCACCCCCCAGAGCCTGCTTGTGCAGGTGGGAACCAGTTACCGTGACCAGGGCCACGACAGCGCCAGCCCCCGAGGGGTTGCTTATCGGCCCCGGGGATGAATTGTCTGACGCACCCAGCAGCCCCGCCCGCTGAAGCTAGGTACTCTCGAGCCCCTGCGCAATCTCCTCGGCGCGGTCGGCGAGCCTGGCCAGCCGCCGGCGCGCCTCCGCCTCGGCCTGCGGCAGGCGGGACAGCTCGCTTTGCAGGTTGGCCAGCGTCGTGCGCGTGTCATGCAGCTCGTCGGCCATCAGCAGCGAGGCCAGGACCAGAAGCCGGCTCTCGCCGCTCTGTCCGCCGAGCGCCTTGATGCTGTCGATGCGCTGTTCGACCTCGGCGGCCATCTGCTGCAAATGCTGCTCCTGCCCGTCGTCGCAGCCCACCGTGTAGGCATAGCCGTTGATCTTGATGGTGAGCTGAGCCATCGCTGGATCCTTTTCCGTCGGGTCGTCGGGTTGCTGGTCGTCGGGGTTTT
The DNA here is from genome assembly GCA_964252425.1 of uncultured Acetobacteraceae bacterium. Classification (GTDB taxonomy): domain Bacteria; phylum Pseudomonadota; class Alphaproteobacteria; order Acetobacterales; family Acetobacteraceae; genus BOG-908. The sequence continues at coordinate 544 of CAXUNK010000036.1, read as the reverse complement.
GGTGGTCAGGACGTTGGTCGGCAGGTCAGTCGGCGGAGTGGCGTCCGAGCACCTGTCGGAGCTCGGCGATGAGCGCGTCCAGCCGGCGAGTGAGTTCGACGCGGCTTGCCTCGGCGCACCCGTCGCGCGCAGCCCGGGGTCCTGCGCGCGCGATCCGCTCCAGCGCCGCTTCGAGCCGGGCGGCCTCATGGACAGGGATGTGTTCGGGATCGGCCATGTGGTCCTGAATTCTTGCCCCGCCCGAAGAGCCCCGCTGAAGGTTCCCCGATTGCAGACAAAGCCGGCGCGGGCTTGAAGGTCAACCATGCTCCCAAAGGCGGTTGTCGTGCACGGCCTGCAGATGGCGCGGCTGGCGGTCTCGTATGCCGCGGCGGCTGGGCGCCCGATCACGCTGGTGTCGGCGCCAGGCGCGGGCTGCTTCGCCGGAGTCGGCTGGTGGCGGGCGCTGGTGGCGGAGGTCAGCCCGGATGGCGGCGTGCCGGACGTGCTCGATTGCGGTCCCGCGCCGGGGCGCGCGCTGGAGGCGTTGCGCGCCGGCCAGCGC
>CAXUNK010000035.1:19043-19465 GCA_964252425.1 uncultured Acetobacteraceae bacterium | reverse complement strand
GGCGCCAAGCCTTTGCGGAGGGGCGGGCGGGCGGGGGTGTTGGGGCCGCGGGCGCGGGGACGCCCGGAGGACACGGACGCCCTGCCGATCCGCGCCGATGCCCGCGTGCTGGGCGCCTCGCTCGGCGCCGGCGAGGAGGCCAGCTATAGGCTCGGCGGGGCGAACCACGCCTATCTGGTGGCCGCGAAAGGCGCGATCGAGGTGAACGGCGTGCGGCTCGGCGCGCGCGACGGCGCCGCCATCGCCCAGGAACCGGTGCTCCGTATTCGCGCCATGGAGCCGGCCGAAATAGTGTTGGTGGACGCCGCGTAAATAGAGGACGGCGGCCTCACCTGTCCTATATACTTCGTATCGTTAACAAACGCCGTCATTTAGCGCCGGGCGGAACAAAACCCCCGGGCACACGCGCCCGCGGGGGGGGT
>CAXUNK010000035.1:4675-19033 GCA_964252425.1 uncultured Acetobacteraceae bacterium | reverse complement strand
AAGCAATCCACCGGTCCAACGGCGACGGCTGGTCGGTTGAGACGTGGATTGCTTCGCTCCGCTCGCAATGACAACGAATGTCCGGCTCCGCCGGCGCTTTACAGGTGGATCAACGCCAGTCCGCCATGCGGCCCCTCGCCCAGCGTCAGCAGGCTGCCGGTCTGGGCCGTGCTGAACGTCAGCGTGGCCGACTGGCCGCTTGCTTCGGTCAGCGTGACGGTGTTGCCGCTGACGACCGGCGTGAGGTTGGCGAAGGCGAAGCCTTGCAGCTCGACCACATCGCCGCTCGCGAAGCCGCCGATCGTGCCGGAGAACTCGTTGGGCTGCCCCAGGCTGAGCACGCTCGATCCGGTGCCGAAATCGATCGGCACGTGCGCCGGCGCGTTGGCGTCCAGCTCGACCGTGCCGCCGTTGGACAGCACGATGCTGCCGGTGCCGGAGAGCGGGCCCATGAACACCAGATCGCCGCCCGAGACGCGGATGGTCCCGTTATCGACGGTGCTGGCCGTGATGGTGGAGATGCCCGCGCCGGAGGCCGACAATGTGCCGCCCACGGCCAGGGTCCCGACCACGCTTGAATTGGGTGCGCCGATATTGGCGCCCGCATCCAGCGTGTAGGTGCCGGACGGCCCGATGGTGAGCGTGGGGGCAGACGAGCCGCCGGTCAGCAGCAGCGTGCCGCTCTGCTCGGTCGCACCGTTCAGCACCAGCTGCGCGCCCTGAAGCAAGCCCAGCGGCTGGTTGGGGATCGGACCCTGGCCGAGCACCGCGGGACCGTTGACGATCACCGCACCCGGCCCCTCGATGGCGCCCGAGGCCAGCGAAGTGACGCCGGAGAGGGTCAGGGTGTTGACGCCCAGCGCCAGCGTGCCGCTCTCCTGCGACCAATCGTTGGCGTAGGCGAGATTGCCGCCGAGCGTGATCTGGCCGTTGTCCAGGATGGTCTCGCCCACCGTCAGGCTCAGCCCGCTGGCAAAGGCCAGGCTGCCGGTGATGTCGAGCGCGGCCGAGCCGGTGACGCTGCCGCCCAGCGACCCGCCCCCGCTCAGCGTGAGCATGCCGGTGTTCACCAGCAGGGTGCCGGTGTTGAAGAAATTGTTTTGCACGACGCTGGTGCCGGCCCCGCTCAGCTTCTCGAACAGGCCTGCATTGTCGAGCGTGCCGTTGGCGCCCAGGATCGAGGAGGCGCCTTTCAGCAGCCAGGTTTCTTTCGCGCCGATGTTGCCCGTGGTGATCGCGTCCAGTTCGGCGCCGAACAGGATCGTGCCGGTCTGGCTGACGGTCGCTGCTTGCGATCCGCCGAAGTCGAAGGTGAGATTGCCCTCCAGCGTGGCCAGGCCACCCAGATTGACCGCGCCGCTGCACAGCACCGTGCCGGTGCCCTTCAGCAGCCCGCCATCGAAGGCGTCCGGCCCGGTCAGAGTCAGCGTGCTGCCGCCCGGTTGACCTGGTGTGCCGACCACCAGCGTGCCGCCGGTCTGGTCGAAGGCGCCGCCATAGGTCAGGCCGCTGCTGGTCAGCGTGATGCTGGCGCTGTTGGCCAGCAGGGTGCGGGCCGCGGTCAGCGCGAAATTGTTGCTGGTGATGGCGAAGCTGCCAGTCTCGAAGGCGACCGTGCCGGCCCCGGTGATCGTGCCGCCCAGCGTGCTGGTGCCGCCGTTGCTGGGGGCCCAGAATGCGATCGTGCCCACCGCCGCGTTGATCGTGCCGGTGTTGTAGAGGGCTGCGAAGATGTTGGCCGGGTTGCCGGTGGGGCTGCCGCCGGTCTTGATCAACGTGCCCGCGTTCACCAGCACGCCGCCCGAATCGTTGTTGGTGATCGACTGGTTGCCGGTGATTCGCAGCGCGCCGCCGCTGGCGACCGACAGCGTGCCGGTGCCGGTCTGCCCGAGGTTTATCTGGCCGGTCTGGTTGTAGGTGCCGGTCAGCGACAGCAGCGTGCCGTTCTCCAGCGTCAGCCCGTTGAAATGGCCGGTGCCGGCCAGGTTCAGCACGGAACTGGCCACCGTGCCGCCCAGCGACCCAAGCCCGGTCAGGCTGAGCGTGCTGTTGCCCAGGTTGAGCGTGCCGGACTGCGCCAGGGTGAAATCATGGCCGTAGGAGAGGTTCTCGTTGAGATACACCGTGCCGTTCTGGATGACCGCGGCGCCGGTCGAGAGCACGAAGCCGGAGGCGAGCGTGGTGCTGGTGCCATTCAGGATCAGCGCGCCGGTGCCGCTGACCGTGCCGGCCAGTGTGGAGAAGTTCTCCTGATCGGTCAGCGCGCCGCCGTTGATGACCAGCGTGCCGCCAGTCTGGTTGAGGTTGGTGCCGGAGAACAGCCCGCCACCCACCACCTGCAACGTGCCTGCTGAAAGTGCCACGGCGCCCTGGATCTGGTTGCCGTAACTGCCTGCCACCAGACGCAGCAGCCCGCCCGTCTCGGTCAGCGAGCCGCTAATCGTATAGCCGTTGGCCACCGCCAGCGTGCCGGCGGCCATCGCCAGGCTGGCGCCGCCCTGCGTGGTCAGCGAGTCCAGCAGCAAGGAGCCCGCATTATAGGTGACTGTGATCGGTCCGGCCGTGCCCGGAATGGTCACGTCGTCGCCGGTCTGCGGCCCGGCGGCCAGGCTCCAATTCGCGTCGTTGGACCAGGTGCCGCTCGTGGTCGCCGTCCAGGTTACCGAAGCCATGTGTATACCTTCACGTTAAGGCGGGCATGTTAAGGCGGGCATCTTGCGGCAGCCGGACCGGCGCTGGCCGCGTGGTGGCTGGGCTAGTGGTGGGTGATGGTGGCGATGCCGCCCGGGCCGGCGCCGAAGGTGAGTGCGCTCAGCGTCTGCGCGCTCGAGAAACCGAGGGTGATGCTCCCGTTGCCGTCGCTGACCAGGATCTGCGTGTGCGCCGCGTTGGCATAGGTGCCGGTCAGCGAGGCCGCGTTCAGTTGCGAGAGTTCGATCGTCTCGCCCGCGCCGAAATTCTGCAGCGTGGCGCCGAAACCGGCATCGTCGTCGATGCGCAGGACCGCGCCCGAGCCGGCGAAGCTGATGCCCGTCGCCGCGCCAAGCGTGGCGCTGTTGGAGAAGTCCAGGAAGCCGGCTGAGCCGATGGAGAAGATGCCCGTTCCGGTGATCGACCCCAACACCTGCACCATGCCCAGATTGGCCGCGATCACACCGCTATCGACGATGCTCGACCCGAGCTGGCTGAGCCCGTCCCCGCCCGCGGTCAGCGTGCCCAGAACGGTGAGCGTGCCGTCTCCCTGGATGGACGCGTAGGCGTCCAGCGCATAGGCGCCGTGCACGACGAGCGACGCCGTGCTGGGCGCTCCGCCCGGGTCGCCGACCTGGATCACAGCTGTCTGTTCGGTGGTCCCGCTGACGCTGAGCGTGGCGTTGCCGGTCACGGCCAGCGCGCCGAGCGTGGCGACCGTCGAGGTCAGCAGCGTGCCCGGGCCGGAGATCGTGCCACCGGCCAGGCTGGCCGAGCCGGTCAGGCTGAGCGTTTCGCCGTTGAGCGCCAGCGTCGCGCCGTTCGTGGTGGCGAAGCTGCCGGCATAGGTCTCGTTGGTGGCAAGGAGCGCGACCGTGTTGCTGCCGACCGTCATGCCTGCCGACAGCAGGGACGCGCCGGCGAGCGAGAACGTGCCGCCGGCCAGGTCGATCAGCCCGGTGCCGGCGAGCGTGCCCGCCAGGCTGCCGCCGCCTGTCAGCGTCAGGGTCTGGTCGTTGGCTACGAGCTGGCCGGTGCCGGCCAGGGTGAGCCCGGCCATGATGCTGGCCATGCCCGTGCCGCTTTCCGTCAGCCGGCCTGCCAGGGCGACCGACCCGCCGCCCACGATACCGAGATCGTCCAGCACGGTGTAGGCGGCGCCTGCCGCCACGCCGAGTTCGCCCCCGCTCTGGCCGTCGAGCGTGAGCTGCCCGACCTGGTCGGCAGCGCCGGAGAGCAGCAGCTCCGCCCCGCCGGACACGGCGTAGTTGCCGACCGTGGTCTGCCCGGAGGTGGACAGCGTGCCGATATCCGTCAGTGAGCCGCCGTCCAGCGAGACGCTGCCGGACAGCGCCAGGCTATGGCCGCCAGTGTCCAGCACGCCGCCGTAATATTCGGTGAAGACGCCCGTATCCGTCAGGTTGCCCAGCAATTGGACGGCGCCCGCGACGTCCAGCGACGCCACCTTGATGGCCAGCCCCGCTTGCAGCGCGGTGTTGCCGGCCAGCCTGAGCAGGCCCGAGCCGGTCAGCGACCCCGCCAGGGAGCTGATTCCGGCCAAAGTGAGGGTGCTGTTGGTCACGTTCAGCGTGCCGCTGCTGCCCAGTTCGCACTGCACGACCGCGTTGCCGCTGCCGTTGGTGTCGGAGAACAGCCCGGCATTGTTGATCAGGCCGTAGCTGCCGTTGATGCTGCCGTCGCCCTCGACCAGCCAGCTTGCGGTGGCGGCGATGTTGGCAATGGGGTTGGAGGACGGGCCGAACTGGATGTTTCCGGTCTGGTCGAGCGTGCCCGTCACGTTGATGATGTTCGGACCGCCGAAGATCACGTTCGACACTTCCGTGCTGCCCGACAGGTTCAGCGTGCCGCCCAGGCCGGTGACCACGCCGCCATCGAAATCCGCGCGGCCGGACAGGGTCAGCGCCGCCTTGGGCACGCTGAAGTCGAGCACGCCGCCGGTCATGTCCCAGGCGCCGGCATAGCTGTGCGGTCCGGCCAGGATCAGGTTGCCGGCGGATTGGTCGAGTGCCGCCATGTTCAGCGCCAGGCTGGAGCCGAAGGTGGTCTGGCTGGCGACGCCCGGTGTGCCGATGCCCAGCGTGCCGCGGCCGCTGACCGTCCCGCTGAGGGCGTTCGTCAGCCCGTCCAGCTGCAACTGGCCGATGGCGATCTGCAGCGTGCCCTTGCTGGTGAGCGACGCATCGACCTGGCTGAGCTTGCCGCCGCCGGTCTTGGCGAAGGTGCCGGCGTTGGTGATGCTGCCCACGCTGGAGGGGTCGTAGATGTTCCAGTTGCCGTTGATGTTGTAATGCGCGCCCTTGGCGACGCTGATGATCGCGGGCGAGTCCTGTGCGCCGAGGAACAACTGGTTGGCCTGGATGGCCGTCCCGCTGAGGGAGAGGACGAACCCGTCATCGAGCGTAGTGGCGTATACGGTGGTGCCCAGCGTGAGCGTTCCAGTCTCCTTCAGCGTGCCGCCGCCCGCCGTGCCGGACAGCAGCGTCGTGCCGGACAGGCTCAGCGCGTTGCCGAAGAGATTGACGACGCCGTTCTCGACGGTGAAGTTCTGCGCCGAGGTGAAGCCGGTGTTGAAACCCAGCTTGGCGCCGGGATCGACCAGGATGGTGCCCACCCGGCTGGTGAAGCCCGCGCCGAAATAGGTGGAGCCGCCGGCCAGTTCCAGCACGCCGGCACCGGCCACCGTGCCCGCCAACATGCCGCCCTGTTCGAGCTTGAGCGCGCCGGTCACCACGTCCAGCGTGCCGCCCGATGATTGCGAGACGCCGCCATTGAACACCGCGCCCATCCCGCCGGCCATGAACAGGCCCGAGCTCTCCGAGAAAGCGCCATTGAACGTCGCGAGATGAACAGTGGTGAGCGTGCCGCCTGATACGCTGACCGCGGCGCCCTGGGTGGTCAGGACATAGGCGCTCGCGGCCACGCCGGTGCCGACCGAGACGGTGATGCCGGGCACGTTGATGTTGACCGTGTCGAGGTCCGTCGGCAGGCCGTTCGGCCCCCAGTTGGACGCCACGCCCCAACTGCCGCTGCCGTTCAGCGACCAGGTGTAAACCGCCATGTCCCGCGCCCCCGAACAACTGGATATCGGCGCGAGCGCCGTTAACGCCCTCGTAACGAAATACCGGAGCATAGTCACGCTTAAAATTGGTGAACGCGCGTATTATTTTTCAGATAAATCACGTTTTACTGGTTTGACATTCGGCCGCACGCATGGCATGGGCCGCGCCCTTTGCCGCTGGACGATTATGGGTTGCGCATGGTCAAGCCTGAACTCGGACTGAAACGGATCTGCGTGTCGTGCAGCACGCGCTTCTATGATTTGCTGAAATCCCCCGCGGTATGCCCGAAATGCGGGACCGAACAGCCGCTGGACCAGCCCAAGCCGCGCCGCGGCGGCAACGTGGTCGAGCGCAGGATGCCAAAGAAGGCGGTGGTGGCCGATGAGGCCGAAGCCGATGTGGAAGCCGAGATCCCCGAGGACGATGCCGAGGAGGAAGGCGTGCTCGAGGGCGATGACGACCTCGACGACGATGCGGACGCAATCGGCGGCGAGTTGGAGGTGGAGCCCGACACGGACGAGACGGAGCGCTGAACCCGAGCGCCGCTTGGCGCGTTCGGTCGTCAATGGCTTTGCGTTCAAAGATCCTTGTTGGTTTGGCCTGGCTGGTCGCGTTCGCTACGCCGGCGGCCTATTTTGCACGCTCGGCCTATGGCAGCGACTTCTCGGCTTTTTCGGACGATGAGAGTGTCTGCAGCCGGCTCGGCGGGGCGGCGATCAAAGGCGCCGCCGACGGCTTGGCCGCGCAACGCTATGACACCGCCTATCGCCGGTGCATGGCCATGCACCTCCGGACGCGGCAGATGGAGGCGTATCGGCAAGGCGGTCCGTACAGTGACGCCTATCCCGCCGGCAACCCGCACAGCTTCGACTATCCGGACGCATTCTACAGTGTTCCCTATGCGACCCCGGGCTACGGCTATGACGGGTTTAGCTACTGAGAGACCGCATGAAGCCGCCCTGACTGGGCTACGCCGGCTGGCCGACGGCTAGCTGGGCTCATCCGGGCGGATTACCCGGCCGCTTGTTTGCTTCCCAGCCGCGCCGTATCTCTTTGCGATGCGCGCGCTCCTGCCGATCTGCCTCCTGTTCGCGCTGCCGGTCGCCGCCCAGCCAACGCACATACCGGCCCAGCACGGCCCCGCTGCCAAGTCGCTGGGCAAGTTCGGTGAGTGGCAGGCCGCCACCCGCACCGAGGCGGGGGCCGCCACCTGTTTCGTCTTCACCCGGGCCGAAGCCTCGCCCCAGCACATCCCTGGCCGGGGCGACGTTGTGCTGAGCGTCACGCGGCGGCCGCACAGCCACGACGTGGTGGCGGTCAGCGCCGGGTTCCTGCTTTCGGGCCACGAAGATGCGCCGGTTCAGGCGGGCGCCACGCACATGCTGTTCTACATCGCCGGCCGCAGCGCGTTTGCCCACGACAATGCCGCTTCCATTGCCAGTTTCGGCCATGAAAGCAGTGTGTCGATCCGGTTGGCCGGGCCGCGCGGTGTGACCGCCAACGACCGGTTCAGTCTGCACGGTTTCGCCGCCGCCTATGCCGAGCTGAACAAGGCGTGCCCGGCGTGAACGCGCTCGCACCCCGCCCCGTGGCCGACCTCTCGGAAGCCGAGCGCGCGCGTGTGCTGGCGAAATCGGCGCTGTTCAACCCGCCGCCGCACGTGCTGCCCGACGGGCGGCGCGATCTGGTCGGGCTGAGCCGGGAGGCGCTGGCGCAAGAGGTCGCTTCCATCGGGGAGGCGCCGTTCCGGGTCAAGCAGTTATGGCACTGGATCTACCACCAGGGTGCGACCGAATTTTCGGCCATGAGCTCGATCGCGCGGCCGCTGCAGCACAAACTGGCCGAGCGGTTTGTCGTCGGGCGCCCGGAAGCTGCTTCCGTGCAGACGAGCGCTGATGAGACACGCAAGTTTCTGTTCCGGTTCCGCGACGGGCAGGAGGCCGAAACCGTCTATATCCCCGATCGGCAGCAGGATCGGGGCGCCGTCTGCATCAGCAGCCAGGTCGGCTGCACGCTGTCCTGCCGTTTCTGCCATACCGGCACACAGGCGCTGGTGCGCAACCTGGGCCCGGCCGAGATCGTCGGCCAGTTCATGGCGGCGCGGGACAGCTATGGCGAGTGGCCCAGCCCGCAGGGAGAGACGCCGCGGCTGCTCTCGACCATCGTGCTGATGGGTATGGGCGAGCCGCTGTACAATTACGAGAACGTGGCCGCTGCGATGCGCATCGTGATGGATGGCGAGGGCATCGGCCTGTCGCGGCGCCGGATCACGCTGTCCACCTCCGGCGTGGTCCCGATGATGGACCGCGCCGGCGAAGAGCTGGGCGTGAATTTGGCGGTCTCGCTGCATGCGGTGCGCGACGAATTGCGCGATGAGCTGGTGCCGCTGAACCGGAAGTATCCGATCGCCGAGCTGATGGCGGCGTGCCGGCGCTATCCTGGGGCGACCAATGCGCGGCGGATCACCTTCGAGTACGTGATGCTGCGCGGCGTCAACGACAGCGAGGCGGATGCGCGCGAACTGGTGCGGCTGATCCGGGGCATGCCGGCCAAGGTGAACCTGATCCCGTTCAACCCGTGGCCCGGCAGCAGCTACGAATCGTCCACCGGCAACGCGCTGCACCGCTTCGCGCGGATCGTGTCGGAGGCGGGGTTTTCAGCGCCGATCAGGACGCCGCGCGGACAGGACATCCTGGCGGCGTGCGGGCAGTTGCGGACGGAGAGTCGGCGGGTGCGCGGCGTGTGATACTTGAAGCAAGCAGTCCTTTTTTGAAAAAAAGGACCAAAAAACTTCTGTCTTCCTCGCCTGCGGTGATGCTCGCGCAGGTTCTGCCAGATCCGCTTCGGCAGAACTGTTGCGAGCCTTAATGCAGGCGAACAGAGCAGAAGCTTTTTGCTTCTTTTTCTCGAAAAAGAAGGCCTTTCTTCTTCCTACGACGTGCCAGCCTTCTGGACCATTAGTAGGAGTGACGCGGGTTTAAGCGGCGGGGATGCTGAAGAGACCGTGACTGGTCAGCCAGCCTCCCCGCCGGAGTATGGCGCGGCGATCAGGCGCGCAGGCGGTTCCGGCGGCCGAACGCCAGGCCGGCGGCGCCGACCAGACCGACCGCGGTGATCATCAGCACCAGGCTCGCAGGCTCCGGCACAGCGACGGCCGACACACCGTCGAGAAGGGAAAAAGGCGGCTCTCCATTCGGCGTGCCGATGGCGAGGAACGACAGCAAGTCGGATGTGCCGTCCGCCTCAAACACGAACGTCTGGTGCATCCAGCCGGTGAAACCGTGGCTCGCATCTTTTGCCACCGCAGTGCTCTGCGTCTGGCCGCCCAGGCTGACCTGCCACTGCTCGGTCGTATCGCCGGTATAGCCGCTCTGCTGCACCCCGGCCCAATCGAAGGAGACTGCGTAATCCGTTCCCTTCGACAAGCCGGTCAGCGTCTGGGTGATAGCGCCCACCTCGAACGCGCCATCGGCACCGACGAAGTTACCCCCGGTTGGGCTTTGACCAAGAACAGCCCCGCCGGCGACCTGGCTGCCGTCCCACAGCGTCAACGTCCCATACTGCCCCGTAGAGCCCACCGTGCTCGCAGTGTTGGCGCCAAAGATGAAGTTGTAGCCGTTCGTGGACCACCCGGATACGTTGTTCGAGTTGATCTGCTCCGGGGTGAACGTGCCCCCAGAGTACATGGTCGTCTGCTCGAAATCGCCGTTGACGACCAGGTTTGGTCCGGCAATCGCGGAAACGGGAATAAGCAGGGCAGCACAGGCCAATACGCGTTGAAATGTGGTCTGAAAGGTCATAACAGGCTCCACGTCCGACTGATCAAACACTTCTACATCGAATCAATCCGCGATGCAACCGCATGCTCAAAAAAGAGCGGCAGATTACCGTCCTAATTTTCGGACGATCGATATATATTTTGGCATGTCGGAGCGAGCTCGGGCGAATGGTAGCGGCGGGGTGACTTGAACACCCGACCAAGGGATTATGATTCCCCTGCTCTACCGCTGAGCTACGCCGCCATCCGTCGAAGCGGCCGGACTTATCGCCGGCTACCGCCCCCGTCAATGCGCCTCACACCGGCAGTTGAATCCGTGCACGCAGGCCGCCGAGCGGCGACTGCTCCAGCGTGATTTCCCCGCCATGGGCACGCACGATGTCGCGGGCAATGGTCAGGCCCAGCCCCGTGCCGCCGGCCGAGCCGGTCTGGAACGGGCGAAAGACACTCTCCCGCCGGTCGAGCGGGATGCCGGGACCATCGTCATCGACCATGACCAGCACGGACCGCCCGGCGGCCAGCGCGGACATGACCACCCGGCCGGCATGGCGCCGGGCATTGTCCACCAGATTGGTCAGCGCGCGGCGCAGCGCGTCCTGGCGCAGTTGCACCGTGAGCACGTCCGGCGCCTCCACCCGGATGGCGGCGCCGGCCCGGCGCGCACCGGCTGCCACGTCGTGCAGCATGGCGGAGAGGTCGACGGGCTGGGCCTGCTCGGCCTGCTCGCCACGGGCGAAGGCGAGGTAGCCGCCGATCATGCGCTCCATCTCCTCCACATCGGCCGTCATCTCGGTGACGTCGGCGGCGAACGAGCCTTCCTGCGGCAACATGGCCAGTGCCAGGCGAAGCCGGGTCAGAGGGGTGCGCAGATCGTGGCTGACGCCGGCCAGCATCTCCGTCCGCTGGCTGAGGAAGCGGCGTATGCGCTCCTGCATGCGGTTGAACGCGGTGGCCGCGCGCCGCACCTCGGTCGCACCCTCCGGCCGGATCGCGGCGATGTCGCGGCCCAACCCGAACGCCTCGGCGGCCTCGGCCAGACGGCGTATGGCGCGCACCTGGTTGCGCATGAACAACGCCGCGATGCCGAACAGCAGGATGGCGCTGCCGCCCAGCCACAGCACATAGACGTAGATCATGCTGGTATAGAGGCGCTTTCGCGGCGCCTCCACATGCAGCACGCCGCCGCCCTCCACGCCGGCGGGCAGTTGTACGTCGATCAGCACGTTGGTGGGATCGCTGGTCCAGTCCATCGCAAAGGGCAGCCGCACCCTCTCGCGCAACGCCACGGCGAGATCGTCATCCATCGGACCGAGTATGTTCGTCTGCCGTCCCTGCACCACCCGCGCGCCCGGCCGTATCTGCATGCGCAGCTCGAAATCGCGAAAGGCGCTGTCCAGCACCCATGCATGGTCGGCGTCGTCGTCCGAGCTCTGGACGAGGCGTATCGTCTGCGCGATCTCGCCGGCAACCGCGCCCGAGAGGCGGCGCGAGATCAGGTCGAGATGGCTGCCATAGAATATAAGCAGGGCCACTGCCTGGACCACGACCAACGGCACCAGGATGATGAGCAGCGAGCGACCCAGCAGCGAACGCGGAAAGATCTTTCGCGCGGGTCGTTCCCACAAAGCGGGCAGCAATCTCACGCCGGCACCCTCGCGTCAGACACCGGGCTTGAGCACGTAACCGCGCCCCCTGACCGTGTGCAGGAAGCGCGGCTCGCGCGGGTCGGCCTCGATCTTGCGGCGCAGGCGGGTGACCTGCACGTCAATGGCGCGTTCCCCGGTCTCGTCCATGCCGAGTGCGGCCACGATATCCTCCCGTGTCAGGACCTCGCCTGGCCGGCGGGCCAAAGCGGCGAGAAGCGCGCCCTCCCCGCCGGTCAGATAGACGGTTCCGTCCGGGCCCAGAAGCTCGCCGCGTGCCGTATCGAACTCCAGGCGTCCCAAGCGCACCGGCCCGGCCGGCGCCTCGGCCGGCGCCGGCGCGGTCCGGCGGAGCATCGAGCGAAGCCGCAAGACCAGCTCGCGTGGCTCGAACGGCTTGCCCAAATAGTCGTCGGCGCCCGATTCGAAGCCGGCGATCCGGTCCTCGGGCGCACCCTGCGCGGTCAGCAGCAATATCGGGACAGCCGAGTTCTCCGCGCGCAGGGCGGCGGTCAACGCCAGCCCCGTCTCGCCCGGCATCATCACGTCCAGCACCAGCGCGTCCGGCGCCAGGAAGCGCATCTTGTCCCGCGCGTCGGCCGCATGGGTCGCCGTGCTGACCCTGAAGCCGTTTTCCACCAGGTAGCGGCTCAGCAGCGTGCGCAATCGCGCGTCGTCATCGACCACCAGCACATGCGCCTCCTCCATGCCGAGTTCCCTCATCCGGTGCGGTCCGGCGCCGGCCGCGATTCGATACCGTCCAGGGTGCGCCGCCCCGCCTGGCCCATCAACGCGCGCAGCACGCGCCCGAAGCCTTCCACCGCCGGGCCGCCGGCCTCGCGATAGGCGGCCAGCAGGCGCTCGCGCTGAGCGTCGAACAGCCGCCGTTCCAGCGCGCTTCCAGACGCGGTCAGCCGCAGCAGGCGCTGGCGCCGGTCGGCGCGGCCGGGCGAGACGGTGACCAGGCCGCCATCGACCAGAGCCGCCAGCACGCGCGCCAGGCTCTGCTTGGTGATGCAGAGCACGCCCAGCAGGTCGGCCACCGAAAGCCCGGGCATGCGGCCGATGAAATGCAGCGCGCGGTGGTGCGCGCGGCCTAGCCCCGTCTCGGCCAGGATGGGGTCGGCCGCAGCCGAGATGTCGCGCCAGGCGAGGAACAGCATGTCCTGTGCCAGGCGGAGCTGGGCCTCGCGCAGGAACAGCAGGCTGGCGCCCGCTTCGGCCATACGCACGCCTTCGCTGTCCGGCATGTCTCCCCCGCCCACCCCGAATGGCCCGGGACCTGTTCCTGGTCGGAGATATCGGGTTCAGTGTGGGTTAGCCCATTCCACGAGCCTGGTGAACCGATGATCCCTTTCGACGACCGCGACGGCCTGATCTGGTACGATGGCGCGCTGGTGCCCTGGCGCGAGGCCAAGCTGCATGTGCTGACCCACGGGCTGCACTATGCGAGCGGCGTGTTCGAAGGGGAGCGCGCCTATGCGGGCAGCATCTTCCGCCTGCGCGAGCATACCGACCGGCTCCTCCGCTCGGGCCGCATCCTGGGCTTCGAGATCCCGTACACAGCCGACGAGATCGATGCCGCCTGCGTGCAGACGCTGGCGGCCAACGGCATGACGGAGGGATACCTGCGCCCGCTGGCCTGGCGCGGCTCCGAAATGCTGGCCGTCTCGGCGCAGCATACGAAGATCCATCTGGCGATCGCGTGCTGGGAATGGCCGTCCTATTTCGACATGGAGCAGCGGCTGGCCGGCATCAAGCTCGCCTGGTCGGAGTGGCGCCGGCCGGACCCGCGCACCTGTCCCACCGCAAGCAAGGCGACCGGCAACTACATGACCAGCACGCTGGCCAAGCACAAGGCGGAGGCTGAAGGGTGCGCGGACGCGATGATGCTGGATCATCGCGGCCTGCTGGCGGAGGCGACGGGGGCCAACGCGTTCTTCGTGATCGACGGCACGCTGCACACGCCGGAGCCGGACTGCTTTCTGGACGGTATCACGCGCCGCGCGGTGATGGGCCTGGCCAGGCGGCGGCAGATGCCCGTGGTGCAGCGCGCGATGATGCCGGAAGAACTGTCAAACGTGACGGAAGTGTTCCTGACCGGCACGGCCGCCGAGGTGACGCCGGTGCGCCAGATCGGCGAGCACGTCTTCAAGCCCGGCCAGATCACCGAAACCCTGGTCCGGGACTACACCGACCTGGTGCGCCTGCCGCCCGCGGAGGTGGATGTCCGCCTCGCAGCCTGAGCACGGGCGCCCTGGAGAGGGTGGCTTTGATGCGCCCGCTACTTGATGCGGTTGAAGTCGCCCAACTGGCAGATCGTGCGGGAGAAATTCAGCCGGATCGTCACCTGGCCGGAGCATAGGTCGCCGGTGCCAGGGTCGGTCGGCTGGAAGGTGAACCCGTCCGGCTCGTCATGCAGGCCGAAGCAGCGCACCGGCAGGGTGTTCTGCCAGACATGGTGGTCGCGAAGGGTGAAGACGATGTGCGTGTCGTCCGGACGGGTGGTCTGGACGATGTCGCGATCGACGATGCAGGTGCTGTTGCCCGCCAGCGCCCACGACGGTGCGCAGATCAAGGTCAGACAGAATGCGGCGGCGGCACGGTGGAGCATGGGTCCGGTTCTCCTGTTGGCTTGCATCATTTCACGCGCTCGAAGGCGCCGAGTTGGCACACCGACTGGTAGGTGTTCAGTCGGATCGCGACCAGGTTGGAACACAGCGCGTCGTTGTTGTCGGACGGCGAGTACGTAAACCCTGCCGGGTCGCTTTTCAGGCCGACGCAGCGCGTCGTCAGCTTGTTGCGATAGGTCGTGTGATCGAGCATGTGGAACAGGATGGTGCTGTCATCCACAACCTCCGTGTGATCGATCCGGATCGCGGAGATGCAGGGCGGCAGCGCAGCCCCGAGCGCCACGCCAGGAAGCATCATGGCGACGAGGCTCACAAGCTTGGGCGGCAGCATCATCGGTTGTCCCTCGAAAAGATGTATATCGCTGCTTGCGATTCACGCGCGGCCCCGACGGCGTTTCACCCGGGCGGGGTCGTAGCCGCCTCCGCCCGGGCCCAGCGGCTCGGGCGTGCGGTCGCGTTTTTGCCGGAAGGCGGCGGAGGGCGCGGGCGGAGGCGGGAGCCCGCGCGCGCGCGCGGCCAGGGGGGTGATGGAG
>CAXUNK010000035.1:0-4665 GCA_964252425.1 uncultured Acetobacteraceae bacterium | reverse complement strand
CTTCCAGTCGCTTGATCTCGTCGCGCAGCCGGCCCGCCTCCTCGAACTCCAAGTCTGCGGCGGCGGCCCGCATGCGTTTTTCCAGCTCGGCAATCGAGCTCTTCAGGTCGCGCCCGACCAGGTCGGTGACCGACGAGTCCTTGACCGGTGCGACGGTCACGTAATCCTGCTCGAAGACGCTGGAGAGCGCCTCGCCGATATGTTTGCGCACCGATTGCGGGGTGATGCCGTGCGCCTCGTTCCAGGCGCGCTGCTTGTGGCGGCGCCGCTCCGTCTCCTCGATGGCGTAGCGCAGGCTCTCGGTCATCGTGTCGGCATAAAGGATGACGCGCCCGTCCACGTTGCGCGCCGCGCGCCCGATCGTCTGCACGAGCGAGGTCTTGGAGCGCAGAAAACCTTCCTTGTCGGCGTCCAGTATCGCGACCAGCGCGCATTCCGGTATGTCGAGACCCTCCCGCAGCAGGTTGATGCCGACGAGCACGTCGTACACGCCCAAACGCAGATCGCGGATGATCTCGATGCGCTCCAGCGTGTCCACGTCGGAATGCAGGTAGCGCACTTTCACGCCCTGTTCGGTCAGGTATTCGGTCAAATCCTCGCTCATGCGCTTGGTGAGCGTGGTCACCAGCACGCGGGCGCCGGCCCGTGCGGTGGTGCGGATCTCCGCCAGCAGATCGTCCACCTGCCGCTCGACGGGGCGCACTTCGGTCACCGGGTCGATCAGGCCGGTGGGACGGATCACCTGTTCGGCGAACGTGCCGCCGGTGCGTTCCATCTCCCACGGACCGGGAGTCGCGCTGACGAACACCGTCTGCGGACGGAACGCATCCCACTCGGCGAATTTCAGCGGCCGGTTGTCGATGCAGGAGGGCAGGCGGAACCCGTATTCGGCAAGTATGGATTTGCGCGCGTAGTCGCCACGCTCCATGCCGCCGATCTGCGGCACCGTCACATGGCTCTCGTCGATGATCAGCAGCGCGTTCTCCGGCAGGTATTCGAACAAGGTGGGCGGCGGCTCGCCCTGCTTGCGGCCCGACAGATAGCGCGAGTAGTTCTCGATGCTTTTGCAGGAGCCGGTCGTCTCCATCATCTCGAGATCGAAGGTGCAGCGCTGCTGCAGCCGTTCGGCCTCGAGCAGCCGGCCGTTGGCGACCAGCTCGTCAAGACGCGCCTTGAGTTCTTCCTTGATGCTGACGATGGCCTGGGTAAGCGTGGGGCGCGGGGTCACGTAGTGGCTGTTGGCGTAGATGTGGATCTCCCTCACCGTGCCGGTGCGCTCGCCGGTCAGCGGATCGAACTCCTCCAATGATTCGATCTCGTCCCCGAACAGCACGATACGCCAGGCCCTGTCCTCGAACTGCGCGGGATAGACGTCCACGTTCTCGCCGCGCAGCCGAAAGCTGCCGCGTCCGAACGCCACGTCGTTGCGCCGGTACTGCAATTCGACGAGCGCCTTGGCGAGCGTATCGCGGTCGATACGGCCGCCGACCTCCAGCTTGACCACCATGCGCGAGTAGGTCTCGACCGAGCCGATACCGTAAATGCAGGAGACGGAGGCGACGATGATGACGTCGTTACGTTCCAGAAGCGACTGCGTGGCCGCGTGGCGCATGCGGTCGATCTGCTCGTTGATCTGGCTGTCCTTCTCCACATACGTGTCGGTGCGCGGCACGTAGGCTTCCGGCTGGTAGTAGTCGTAGTAGCTGACGAAATACTCGACCGCGTTGTCGGGGAAGAACGACTTCATCTCCGCATAGAGCTGGGCGGCGAGCGTCTTGTTCGGCGCCAGCACCAGTGCCGGGCGCTGCACCGCCTCGATCACCTTGGCCATGGTGAACGTCTTGCCCGAGCCGGTGACGCCGAGCAGCACCTGGTCGGTCTCGCGCGCCTCGATCCCGGCCACGAGCTCGCGTATGGCGGTAGGCTGGTCGCCAGCGGGTTCATAGTCCGACGCCACGCGAAAACGGTTGGTGGCCGGCTTGGCCGGCTGGCGCTTCGGGATGAACGCGACAGGCCCCGGCTTGGCGGCGGTGGGAGGGGCTGCGAGGGTCTCACTCATACGGAGCAGATAGGGTGCACCTGGCCGGTTTGCAGCGATGCCTCAGCCCGGGATATCGGCCGCGACAATCGCCTGACCCGCCGCGCGCGCACGCAGCGCCGCGGCCGCTTGCGCCACCACGGGCGCCCACTCGGTCGGCCGGGTCTGGCGAAAGAGCCGGAGTGTCGGATACCAGGGGCTGTCGGTCCGGTTCAGCAGCCAGCGCCAATCCGCCGGTTCGGGCACCAGGACCCAGGCGGCCACGCCGAGCGCGCCGGCCAGATGGATGACGGCTGTGTCGACCGCCAGCACGAGGTCCAGGCTGAGCATGGCCGCACCGGTCTCGGCGAAACTGCCGAGCTCGGGCGACAGATCGGTGAAGCTGGGCAGGGTGGCTGCAAACGCGCGATCCTCGTCGGGGAAGGGCTTTTGCAGGCCGAAGAAATCGACGCCGTCCACGGCCAGTATGGGGGCGAGCGTCTGCAGCCGGACCGAGCGGCGGATGTTGTTGGGATGGGTGGGCCGCCCCGACCAGGCGAGCCCCACCCGCAGGCGGCGCTGCGGGCGCGCCGAATCGAGCCGTGCGCGCCAGGCCGCGATCCGCTCGGCATCCATGCTCAGATAGGGGATGGGCGCGGGTATGGTGGAAAGTTCGGTGTTGTAGATCTGCGGCAGGCTGGACAGCAGCACATAGGCGTCGTGCGGCGGCGCGTCGGCCCATTTCGCGAAGCAGATATCGATGTCGGGGTGCGTGCCCAGCAAGGCGGTCACTTCCGGACCCCAGCCGATCGCCAGTTTGCCGACGCGCTGCTTCAGCCACGGAACATAGCGTGCGAACTGGATCATGTCGCCAAAACCCTGGTCGGCGACCAGCAGCAGCGTGCCGCCGGGCAGGGTCATGCCGTTCCACTGCGCGGCCGTCATGCGCGGCAGGGTGCCGCGCGCCTGATCGAGCTTGTTGCGCCAGACATATTCCATCCAGCCCGGCGCGTATTCGCCCTGGGACAGCAGCAGCTCGCCCAGACCCATATGGGCGGCGGGGTTTTCCGGCTCGCGGGCCATCGCCTCGCGATAGCGCAGCGAGGCCAGATCACGCTCGCCGCGGCTGAGATGGGTGAGTGCCAGCTCGACACGATGCGGGGCGGTATCGGGGCTGTGGCGTATGGCTTCCAGGCCGGAGGCGAGCGCCTCATCCAGCATGTTCTTGCCGCGATAGAGCGCACAGAGGTTGAGGTGCCAGTTGCCGACATTGGGCTGCTGCGCCAGCGCTGCCTTGAGGTAGGTGATCGCCTCATCGGCGCGCCCCTCCTGGCCTAATATGCCGCCCAGCAGACCCAGCGCGCCGGGCAGGTCGGGCGAGGTGATCAGCAGGTCGCGGCAAATGCCGATCGCCTCGTTCACCCGGCGCAGCTTGGCCGCGTTCAAGGCGCGCGCCAGTGTTTGCTCGACAGTTTCTTTTTGCGCCGCACTGTCTGACATGGATACGCCGTATTTCGTGACGATGGCGTTTTAGACGGCGGGCGGCCGAAATCAAACACCGGGGCTGGCCTACACCGTGCAAGCCAAGCTATCTGCGCCAATGACGAATTCGACGCAGTATGGCCTGCTGATCGTGGCCGCTCTGATCGCAGGCGCCCAGAACGCACTGGCCGGCGGCGGCTCGTTTGTCACGTTTCCGGCTCTGTTGCTGTTCGGCATGGGTCCGCGTGCGGCCAACATCACGTCGACCGTCGCCCTGTTTCCAGGACAAATCGCCACTGGCCTTGCGGGACGCGCCCATGTCTCGGGCGCCGAAGGGCTGCGGTTCCGCTCGCTGGTCTGGATCAGCCTGGTGGGCGGAGCAGTGGGCGCGGTGTTGCTGCTGGTCACGCCGGAAAGCTTCTTCGACCATCTCGTGCCGTTTCTGGTGCTGTTCGCCACCGCCGTCTTCGCCTGGGGCAGCTTCTTCCGCCGGCCTCGGCCCGGGCGCACGGCGCTTCCGCCGAGCTCGGCCGCATTGGCCCAGTTCGGGATCGCGATCTATGGCGGGTATTTCGGCGGGGGCATCGGCATGCTGATGCTGGCGGCCCTGACCCTGGCCGGACTGCCCGTGCACCGGGCCGGTGCGACGAAAAACGTGCTCGCCGGCGTGATGAACGCATCAGCGGTGGCCGTCTTCGCGCTCTCGCCGGATGTCCATTGGCCAGCGGCGCTGGCGGTTGCCGCCGGCGCTCTGGCCGGCGGTCAACTCGGGGCCTGGATGATGTTGCGCGTCTCCGAACGTCGGCTTCGCCTGGCCGTCGCCTGCATCGGCGCCTTGCTTACCGTAGGCCTGTTCATCCGTGCCTACGGCTGAGGCGCCGCGCCGCTCAGTACGGCGGCGGTGCGTAGGCGGGCGGGTAGCCCACCGGCGGATAATAGACGGGCGGCGGCGCGTAGGCGTACGGCGCGTAATACCCGGGGTAGCCGAAGCCGAAGCCGGGATAGAACCCGCCAAACCCGACGCCGAAGCCGCCCCGATAGCCGAAACCGAAACCACCGCCGTAACCGTAACGGAACCCGCCACGAT
This sequence comes from uncultured Acetobacteraceae bacterium, assembly GCA_964252425.1. Taxonomy (GTDB): domain Bacteria; phylum Pseudomonadota; class Alphaproteobacteria; order Acetobacterales; family Acetobacteraceae; genus BOG-908. Next base: position 79 of record CAXUNK010000035.1, on the reverse strand, counting down.
ACCCGCCATAGCCGAAGCCACCGCGATATCCGCCGAAACCCAAGCCGCCGCGGAATCCCCCGCCATAGCCGCCATGGAA
>CAXUNK010000034.1:15911-19861 GCA_964252425.1 uncultured Acetobacteraceae bacterium | reverse complement strand
GTCTTGAGGGCGAGCCGCCGCGCCAAGCACACTGCGACAGCAAGGAGGGACAGCGCGGGCCGATTAGCTGTTCAACGCTGCGGCGATCCGCGCTGCCAGCCGGGCCGCCACCTCGCTCTTGTCCATGTCCGACCACAGCGTTTCCCCCTGCGCGTCGATCACGTGCACCGTCGTGCGATGGCCGCCCATGATGCCGGTCTCCGGCCGCACATCATTGGCCACGATCCAGTCGCAGCCCTTGCGCACCCGCTTTTCCCGCGCCTGGGCCGCCACATCCTCCGTTTCCGCCGCGAACCCCACCACCAGGCGAGGCCGGCGCGGCCCGGCACGTGACAGGGTGGCGAGGATGTCGGGCGTGGGCACCAGGTCGAACACCGGCGGCCCGCCCGATTTCTTGAGCTTGCCCGGCGCCGGCCTGGCCATCCGCCAATCGGCTACCGCGGCTGCACAGATGGCGGCATCGGCCGGCAAAGCGCGCTGGCAAGCCGCCAGCATCTGCTCGGCGGTGTCCACAGCGTGCGCCGTGACGCCGGGCGGGACCGGCAGCGCCACCGGCCCGTGCACCAACGTCACCCGCGCGCCGATGCCGGCGAGCGCCCCGGCAATCGCCAGCCCCTGCCGCCCACTGCTGCGATTGGCCAGAACGCGCACCGCATCGACCGGCTCATGCGTCGGCCCCGCGGTGACCAGGACGTGGCGGCCGGCCAAGCCCTGTCCCTCGGCAAAAAACGCGTCGATCGCCGCCAGGATGGACGGCGGTTCGGCCAGACGCCCCGGCCCGTACTCGTGGCAGGCCATCTCGCCCTCATCCGGACCCACGAAGCGCACGCCGCGCGCCCGCAGGGTGGCGACGTTCGCCTGCGTCGCCGGGTGCTGCCACATGCGCACGTTCATCGCCGGCGCCATCAGCACCGGCTTGTCGGTGGCCAGCAGCACGGTGGTCGCCAGATCGGACGCCAGACCGGCGGCGTGACGCGCCAGTATGTCGGCCGAGGCAGGGGCCACCACGAGCAAGTCCGCCGCGCGCGACAACTCGATATGGCCCATCTCGCTCTCATCGGTCAGCGACCAGAGGTCCGAAAAAACCTTGGCGCCGGTCAGCGCCTGCAGGCTGAGCGGCGTTACGAACCGCGCCCCCGCCTCGGTCAGCACGGAGGTCACCCCATATCCCGCCCGCACCAGCAGCCGCACCAGCTCCAGCGCCTTGTAGGCGGCAATCCCCCCGGAGACGATCAGCAGAACCCGCCGGCCATCCCCTGACATCTGGCGGCCGATCCTTGCCTCCCCGCTCAGAGGCGCCAGCCCGAATGGATGGCGGCGATACCGCCGGACAGGTTTTCGTAGCGCGCGCGTTCCAGCCCGGCCGCCTCCATCATGCCGACAAGCGTCTCCTGGTCGGGGAAGGTCCGTATGCTTTCCGCGAGGTAGCGATAGCTCTCCCCGTCCCCCGCCACCACGCGGCCCAGGCGCGGCAGCACGGAGAAGGACCAGCGGTCATAGACCCCGTCCAGCACGGCGACCTGCAGCCTGGAGAATTCCAGGCAGAAGAAACGGCCACCTGGCTTGAGCACGCGTCGCGCCTCGCGCAGCACCGCCGCCTTGTCGGTGCAGTTGCGCAGGCCGAAGGCGATGCTGACGGTGTCGGCACAGCCATCGGGAAACGGCAGCATCTCAGCGTCGGCCACCGCATAGTGCAGGCCCGAGAGCAGCCCGCGTGAGACCGCGCGGTCACGACCGGCGCTCAGCATCGCCGCGTTAATGTCGGTCAGCCACACCGGACCGCCGCCCAGCCTGATCCAGCCCGCCGCGATGTCCCCTGTCCCCGAGGCCAGATCCAGCAGCGTCTTGCCGGGCGACGGCCGCAACCGGGTCGTGAAGATGCGCTTCCAGACGCGGTGGATGCCGAGCGACATGATGTCGTTCATCACATCGTAGCGCGGCGCCACGCTGTCGAACACCGCGCGCACCATGGGTTTCTTGGCCGCCGCCGGCACGCGGCGATAGCCGAAATCGGTCTCGGGTGTTGCGTTGTCGTCCGTCACTACCCTGTCGTATCCTGCTCACCGTTTGGGGGCTGGCTCAAACACCGCTGAGACGAGCCAGATGAGGCGTTCCGACAACCGGAGCGAGCCGGGCCGTGATGGGCCGTGAGCACCGGACGCAAAGGAACACGCATCGGATGGCCGGCATAGTCGCATTTCCAGGCAGACACCATGCCGGAACTGCCTGAGGTCGAAACCGTGATGCGCGGCCTGGCCGCGCGCCTGCAAGGCCGCGTCATCCGGATGGCGACGCTGGCACGGGGCGATCTGCGCTGGCCGGTCCCGGCGGGATTCGCGGCCCGACTGACCGGCGCCCGCGTCACCGGGCTTGTCAGGCGCGCCAAATACATATTGCTGCGGCTCGATGGCTGCGACAGCGTGCTGCTCCATCTGGGAATGTCCGGCCGCATCAACATAGCGCCGGCGGGCCCTCCCGCCCCGCTGCCGACCCTGCACGAGCACCTCGTCCTGCTCACCGACGATCATTGGCGCATCTCGCTCGTGGACCCTCGCCGCTTCGGCAGCCTCGACCTGCTGCCGACGGCCGACGAGGCCAGCCATCGTCTGCTGTCGGGGCTGGGTCCCGAACCGCTTGGCCAGGATTTCACGGCCGCCGCCCTGTCGGCTGCGTTGTCCGGGCGGCGTACGCCGATCAAGGCGGCGCTGCTCGATCAGCGTGTGGTAGCGGGTCTCGGCAACATATATGTGTGTGAGGCGCTCTATCGCGCGCGCATTTCGCCACGGCGCCTGGCCGCGAGCGTCGCCGGCGCGCGCGCCGCGCGTCTGGTGCCAGCGATTCGCGACACGTTGACGGAGGCCATTGCGGCCGGCGGTTCCAGCCTGCGCGACTATGCGCAACCGAATGGCGAGCTCGGCTACTTCCAGCACGCCTGGAAAGTGTATGGGCGCGAAGGCGAGCGATGCGGGCTTTGCCCGGGGGAACCCGGCTGCGCCGGGATCAGGCGCATCGGCCAATCTGGCCGCAGCACCTTCTTCTGTCCGCTGCTTCAGCGCTGAGCTGACAATCGCGCCCTGAGCGGCGCTGGCGTCACGTCGGAGCGCACGCGCAGGCGCCGGCCGCTCGCGTGTGTTCACCATTCAGCACGCGTGCGAAGCGCCGCCTGCATAACCTCCGGATGAGAGACTATCAAGGTAAGAGAAATCTGCACGCAAAAATTGTGTAGAAGAGTACAAGAACTATCGTCCGCGTCTCGCGTCTCCAAAAGTTATCACGATGCGTTTTGTTTGGCGAAATTTGTCAGTTGAGTATGCTGTAGTTACCTTTACGTCTTGATCTTCCGCGCAAACGAGCATAATTCTCGACTTGCGCCCGTAAAGAAGCGGGCCCTGCAATCAGGAGTAGAATATGTCCGTCAACGCAGCTCGTGTTTCTACACGGTTCGCCAGTCTCGCAGCGTCTGCGATTACCCTCGCGGCCATGTCGTTCAACCCTAACGCAGCGTCTGCTTCGCCGTCTCATTCATTCGTTGCTGCCGCAGCATTCGATTTCAGCGCGAATAGTGTGGGCGGCGATCGTCTTTTGGTTGAGGCAATTAACACAGGGCGAGACGACAGCACCGGGCCGTCGATCATGCACCGCTATCCGCCCTATACTATTGGGCAGATTGCTAACGAACGTCAGGGTGGCAGCGCGGACATCATGCACCGCTATCCGCCGTACGCCGTCGAGCAGGCTGTCAACGCCGGCCGTGACGGCAACGCGGACATCATGCACCGCTATCCGCCATATGCCGTCGAGCAGGCTGTCAATGCGGGCCATGACGGCAACGCGGACATCATGCACCGCTACCCGCCGTACGCCGTCGAGCAGGCTGTCAACGCCGGCCGTGACGGCAACGCGGACATCATGCACCGCTATCCGCCGTACGCCGTCGAGCAGGCTGTCAA
>CAXUNK010000034.1:0-15811 GCA_964252425.1 uncultured Acetobacteraceae bacterium | reverse complement strand
TACGCTGTCGAGCAGGCTGTCAACGCCGGCCGTGACGGCAACGCGGACATCATGCACCGCTATCCGCCGTACGCCGTCGAGCAGGGCTGACGCCAGCCATGATGGCAACACGGATATCGTGCAGCGCTATTCCGCCGATTAGCGTTTGCTCAAACTCTGATCGATATATCGACTGAAACATAACAACACTGGCTGTGCAGCAATATCGGTTGTTCGACCATACAACTTATTGGATGTGACAGCGAATGTTCTCGCTCGACTAGGCGTGAGGGTTGAGTCATTTGACCGCCCTCTCGCTTTGGTTGTCTTTATACGTTGCCTATGGACTGTTTAGGCTGGTTTTTTTGCATCTTTCAGTTGTCTATTGCCCGCATACGCGCAATAATAGGGGGCCCATGGACGAGTTTGCCACCCAGGGGCACGAGCGACGCAAGCGGAGCCACCGGTGGGATATAATTCTGTTACTCGTTGCTCGCCCCTTAGACAGCTAATCGTCCTCGCAATCGGTATTGTCGCCGGGATCGGCGAATGTCGCGCTGGACAATCCACCTTCCAGTTGTATGGCACTGAGCAAGGCCTCGCTAGCCTTGGCGGGGCTTGCATGATCCAGGACAACTCCGGATATTTGCTGGTCTGCACCGAGCACGGTATTTTCGCCTACGATGGACGCCGGTTCATCAACTTGGGCGCGGATCAGGGGCTTCGAGTAGGTGGCGAAGTATACGATCTGGCCATCACACCTTCGGGGCGTTTGGCGGTCCGATATGCCGACGAACTGTACGTGTCGGACCAGCCTTCGGGCGGGGGGCAGTCGCCCGCAACCATGCATTTCCGGCCCGTTCTGAGGCCCGGCACGTCTTTTTATGACCAGTTTCCTAAACGTCTTGTCTCTTGGCGAGATGGATTCATCCTTCTCACCGACGATACGGCCGACCGGGTGTCCATTCCAAGCACAGGACCCGCCGTTGTCGAGGAGATGGGCTACGATCCAGGTGAAAGAAAGTTGCTCAGAGGCGGGCGCGCGTTGTTCGCCATCGCCGGGAAGTTCTGGGAGACACTGGATCAAGGCCGGATTTGTTCAGCCACGCCCGGCGCAGTGCGTTGTTTCTCGCCTCCCGATCAGCTGAAAAACGAGATCTGGTACGACGTTGTCGACGGACATAACGGTAGTGTGCTGGCCAGGTCGGCTACACTCCTGGCCTCTCTCGATCCGACGCGAGGAGAGTGGTCGGTGATACACCTGCCGGACCAGGGAACACGCTACGACAACTACCGGACCAGCCTAGGTCTTTTTCGCGCGCCCGGTGGCAGGTTATTCACCCAGGCTGATCATGGCATCGCAATGTTAACGCCGAGCGGATGGCGTGTGCTGACGGCGGAGGATGGCGCGCCTTCCGGTGCCATCGTCGGCTCGCTGGTGGATACAAGCGGGGCGTTCTGGTTCAGGATCCTAGGTGTAGGACTGCTCCGTTGGGTGGGCTACGGCCATTGGGAAACGGTGCGGAGATCCGACGGATTGTCGGAAGGTGTTCCGTGGCAAACAGCCCATTCGCCCGATGGTTCGTTATGGGCCTCAACCGATTCCGGCGTCGATCGTGTTGTTCGATCTGGGCTGTCTTTGCGCGTCAGTGAAACGCTGCCAGGCTCCTCTTTCGTGCTGGCGATCGGCCCCGGCGGTAAATTATGGCGCAGCTCGAAAGAGGGCGTGCGCATTTACGATCCTGCGACCAGATCCGAGACGATCATCGAGGTGCCCCCCATCAACGCGATCGTAAAAGGTCGTGACAACGAGATGTGGCTGGCGACACAGGATGGTCTGTTCACCGTCGATGTCTCGTCCGGATCGCCCGGACGTCCCGTGCTTCGGGGGTCGCCCAGGGCGCAGGTCGCCAACCTTGTCCTGGATGGCGGCCGCGGTGTGTATTATCTTGCGAGCGGGCGGCTGCGTCATGTGCGTGCGGACGGCACCGATGTCCCGATCTCGGGCGTCTGGCCGCGCGACGGATTCGAGCCGGACGCCTTGGCCATCGGGCCTGATATGTCGGTTTGGATCGGCGGGTTGGGCGGGCTGTACCGTTTCACCCTGTCGGGCGACGTCATCACCCGCTACCAATCGCTCGGCGCATCGGACACCCGCACCAACAGCATCGTCGCCGTCATGGTCGACCATCGTGGGTGGGTGTGGGTCGGAACATCGCTGGGCGTGTCGGTGTTCAACGGCCAGCGCTGGGTATCCGTCGATGCCGATTGCGGCCTGCTGTCGGACGACGTGGACGAAGGCGGCATACGCGAGGATCCGGACGGCTCGGTTTGGATCACGACCACGCAGGGGCTGTCCCACCTGCTGGACCCGCCCTGGCTGTTCTCCGGCCATTCGATCCGTGCGGTCATCAGCAGCGCCGAGCTGGGCGGCCAGCCAATCCTAGGCCGTCGGCTGCCCTACACGACCGACGCGCTGTCGCTGCATTTCGGAACGCCGAACTATGGCGCCGAGCATTCGGTCGTCTTCCGCTACAAGCTGTCCGGCGTGGATGCGCAGGAGGTGGAATCGCCCTCGGGGGTGGTGCGCTACGCCTTCGTGCCGCCCGGCCGCCATATCCTGACAGTCGTCGCGCACGACGAGCTCACCCACGCCTCATCCTCCCCCGTCACGCTGGTCGTGGACGTCGATTACCCGTGGTGGCAGCAATGGTGGGCGGAGCTGCTGTGGGTCGCGCTGTCGATCACGCTGGTCGCCGCGATCGTGCGTCTCCGCGTGCGCCAGGTGGTGGCCAGAAGCGAGGAACTCAAACGCCGCGTGGCCGAAGCCACCGAGCAGCTTCGCTTCGACCGCATGACCGGTCTCTACATCCGGTCGGAGATCGAGGAGCGCCTGGCCCAGAAACTGCTCGCCGCCTCGCAGGACAGCGAACTCGTCGTGGCCCTGCTCGACATCGACCACTTCAAACGGGTGAACGACACCTACGGCCACCTCGGCGGCGATGACGTGCTGCGCGCGATCGGCCGGCTGGTGCTGGAAGACATCTGGGACGGTGAATATGCCGGCCGCTACGGGGGCGAGGAGATACTGCTGATCCTGGACGATACCGATGGCCGCGGCGCCGAGCGTGTGCTGCATCTGCTGCACACCATCCGCGGCACGCCGTTCAACGCCGCCGGCCATTCCATCCGGGTGACATGCTCCATCGGCCTGGCCTGGGCGGTTCCGGGCGACGATTGGGAGTCGCTGATCGGTCGCGCCGACGACGCGTTGTACGAAGCCAAAACCTCGGGCCGCGACCGCGTCGCGGAACGGCGGCGCGGCAGCCTGATCGAGCGTGACATGCGAAACGAGAGGCGGTCGCTGAAGCGCTCGTTCTAGGCCGATCCGGCCGTCGATACGCGCATCTATCCGCCGGCGGCCAGCCAGCCTTCACAGCAGGCGCGCGCCAACCCGCGCACCCGCCCGATATAGGCCGCCCGCTCGGACACGCTGATCACCCCGCGCGAATCCAGCAGGTTGAAGACATGGCTGGCCTTGATGCATTGGTCATAGGCCGGCAGCGGCAGCCCGCGTGCCACCAGCGCCGTGCACTCCTGCTCGGCATCGCCGAAATGGCGCTGCAGCAGTCCGACATCGGCCGCTTCGAAATCATACGCCGAAAACTCCCGTTCGGCGCGCAGGAAAACGTCGCCGTAGGTGACACCGTGCCCGTTGAAATCCAGCTCGTACACGCTCTCCACACCCTGGACATACATCGCCAGCCGCTCCAGCCCGTAGGTGAACTCGGCCGAGGGTGTCACCACCGATATGCCGCCCACCTGCTGAAAATAGGTGAACTGCAACACCTCCATGCCGTCGCACCAGACCTCCCAGCCCAGTCCCCAGGCACCCAGGGTTGGGCTCTCCCAATCATCCTCGACGAACCGGAAATCATGCAGGGCGGTGTCGATGCCGATGACCTCAAAGCTTTTCAGCACGAGCGACTGCGCGTCGGCCGGGCTGGGCTTCATGATCACCTGGTATTGGTAGTAATGCTGCAGCCGGTTGGGGTTTTCGCCATAGCGCCCGTCGCTCGGCCGGCGGCAGGGCTGCACGAACGCCGCCCGCCACGGCGCCGGCCCCAGCGCACGCAGGGTCGTGGCCGGGTGAAAGGTGCCGGCGCCCATTTCCATGTCGTAGGGCTGCAGGATCACGCAGCCCTGTGCCGCCCAATAGGCGTGCAGCCGCAGGATCATGTCCTGAAAGCTGATCTTCTCCTGCGAGCGAGGCGGAAAGGCGGGTGCGATGGGCGGCATGATGCGGGGCGGTTCTCGACCAGGTCTGGGCAGGACATTAGCCTGGTTATTGGCTATGGTCGCCACAAAGGAGGTCCAATGCGGCGTCGGGATGCGGTGGGAGTGGCGGCTGTGCTGCTGGCCACGGCGGCGCTTATCGCGTATCGCGCCATCTACCTCGAGCCGCGGCTATGGGGAGCGCTGTGCGCGGCCGCGCACCCTCCGCTCGCCTGTGCGCCGCGCGCCGCGCTGGGCTGGCTGCAGCACTATTACGTACTGGGCGCGGTGTCGTTGGCGCTCGGCGTATGGGGGCTGGCCTGGCGCGGCGGCTTTCCCGTCCAGCTCGCCGCCATGCTGATCGGCATCGCCGCGGTCGAGAACTATAACGCCACCTGGGGTGCGGCAGGCGCCGCATTGGGCGCCTGGGCATGGGTCAGGCGTCAGGACTGGACGCATCGTCACCCTGAATAGCGATCTGAGGTTACGGTTTGCCCCGATGCGTGCCCGGCTCACGCGACAGCTCGTCCGGCCGCCCGGCGTTGCGGTCGCCGCTCGTCACCGTCTGCTCGACCTGGCCGGGTTGCGATGGCCCCGACTTGTCAGGATTGCCGGGCCGCGTGCTGTGCGTGCCGCCCGGATCTGCCCCTTCGACAGGGTCGTTCCCAGTGCCGCGCGTGGTCTCGGTCATGATGTCCTCCATATTTATGGGCGTGCCCGTCTGACGCGGGCGCCGTGGATGATCTGGTTCGCTAGGCTTCGACATATGGCGCAATCGGCGATTTGGCCACGCGAGCGGTCCTGACAGGCCGTGGAATCAGGTGCGCACTGGCGCGATTCGGCATGGCAACCAGACAGTCCAGCAGCATGTGCGGCAGGGTGAGAGCCGACAGCCCCTGGATCGTCAGCGTCAGCAAACGATCGGCGGCGGCGCCCGGGAAGAACGGCCATAGAGCCGCGCCGATCAGCAATGTCAGCACGGTGATCGGCGCCGCATAGACAAAGGCGTCGCGCATCGAGCGGACGCGCGGTGCTCGCCCTTCACGGATGACCGAAGCCATGTGGCGCGGCGCGTGCACACACACGAAGTATAGGGCAAACGCCGGCAGCAGCGGCAACAGCACGAAGACGCCGCCCACCAGCGCCGCATCGGCCAGATCTCGCCAATTCCGGCGTCGGACCGCGCGCGTTGCCCAGCAGAGTGCGACGGGACACCACGCGACGCTGGCCACCACCAGCCAGTCCGGAAGCGCACGCATCGCCATAAGCGAGGCCTGACCCAGAAAACGCGCGGTTGCGCCTTGATGCAGCAACACCGGCAGAGCCACGGCCATGCCGCCACGGGCGACGATGGCGAGCCAGGATCGTCCGACCTGCGCGGTGCGGAACGCCGCCGCATCTTCTTCGCCAAAATGATAGACAGAGGCTGCAAGAAAGACCGCGAGCGTCGCCTCCGGCGCCACGCGCCAGGCGATGAGCACGCCGGCCGCCAAGCTCAGGTAAGGCACGGAGAACACCACGAACCACGCGCGACGAAAGACGGGCCGCAGCGCTGTGCGTGCGATCTCCCCATCCAGCGCGCCATGCGGCACGCCGAGCAGGAGGATGCACGCCAACGCCGCGAAATCGCACACGGGCTATGCCGCGACCGACCGCTGCACCCGGGCCGGCGGCGCGGCCAGGTCCTGATCGACCAGCCTAGCCGTGCTGAGCGTGGTGTAGAGGCCATACACCACCTTGGAGACGAAATCGACGATCGCGATCAACGCCACACCCGCGGTGCTGCTGATCACGCCAAGACCGTCAGTGCTGGCAGCGAGGATAAGCGGGTAGAGAAACCAAAGTACGCTGAGCATGGCAGCGCTTTTAACGTAATCGGATTGCGCCTGCTTCTCTTCATGACGGTTTTCCTGCAGCAATGGCATCCACATCACGTAATAGACGGCCAGGAAAGCCACGCAGGATACGGCGAACCACGTCCACTTGATCCACGGCGTCTCGCTTGCGCCGAAAAACAGCGCGGTCACGATCATCAGCACGTCCGCCAGCAACAGCCCGGCTGCCAGGCCGCGCTTGCGCATTCCCGAATGCATTGCCGTGCCGGCCAGTGCGAGCAGCAGCAATGGTGTCGTGATCGACCAGTCGACATATCGCGCGAAGTAGAACAGCCGGCCGGTTCCGGGCGACGCACCCAGCGGCAACATGATGCCGCCCTGCCCGCACGCCATGGCAAAATACGAGCATGCAGCTATGATCGGAACGATCCCATGATATATGGTGTGGGACTGCTCCGACGGCACACGCCGCTTGCCAACGGCCAGTATCAGCAGGCCGCCGGCGAGCATGAGGATGGTATCAAGCCAAAGCCAGGTCTGCCCGCTCATCGCTCTCTCCCGGTGCGCCACAGATGAGCGCACCCGGCATGGCGTGGTTTCCGAGCTTTACGAGTGGAACATCAAAAATGATGGCCGGCTCAGACCCGTCGCGCGTGGCGCAGCAACGTCGCGTGCGCCTGCAGCGCCGGCAGGCAGAGCGGTATCAAGCTCGCCGCAACCTCGCCAGGTGCGGGCAGCGTGTTGGGATCCTCTCCCGGAAACGCCTGCGCGCGCATGCGCGTCGCCGTCGGACCGGGATCGAAGAGGTTCACGCGCAACGCCGTACTTTCCACCTCGTCGGCCCAGCACAATACCAGGCTTTCCATAGCCGCCTTGGTCGCCGCATAGGCGCCCCAATAGGCGCGCGGCATCCTTGCGACCGAGCTGGTGACGAACACCGCGCGCCCCGCATCCGACGCGGCCAGCACCGGCGCGCAGGTCCGGATCAGGCGATAGGCGGCCTGCAGGTTTACCGACACGCACTCGTCGAAATCGGCCGGACGAATATGGCCAGCAGGCGTGAGTTTTCCGAGCGCGCCCGCGCCGTGCACCAGAATGTCCAGGCGTCCAAACCGCGCATGCAGGGAAGGGCCGACCGGATCGATCGTGTCCGACCGGCGCAGATCCATCGGCAGCAGCGTTGCCTGACCGCCGGCGGCGCGTATCTCGTCGTCCGCCTCCTCAAGGCCGCCTTGCGTGCGCGCCACCAAGACGACATGCGCGCCCATGGCTGCGAGCAGCAGCGCAGCGGCTCGACCTATGCCTCGGCTGGCGCCGGTGATCAGCGCCACGCGGTTGGACAGGGTCAAGAGAGATGTTCTTTTCTGAAGAAAAGAACCAAAAGACTTTTGCTCATCAGCTCATTTCCAGACTCAGTTGGCGGGAGGTCCGCTGGTCGAGGTCGGTGAGCGGGACGGGATAGTCGCCGGTGAAGCATGCGTCGCAGTAGTGCGGGTGCGCGGAGTCGCGGGCTCTGCGCCCCAGCGCGCGGTACAGGCCGTCGATCGAGACGAATGCCAGGCTGTCCGCGCCGATCAGTCTCGCCATCTCCGACACGTTATGCCGTGCCGCCAGCAGCTTGCTGCGCTCCGGCGTGTCGATGCCGTAGAAGCAGGAATGCGTGGTGGGTGGCGAGGAGATCCGCATATGCACCTCCGCCGCACCGGCTGCGCGCACCATCTCCACGATCTTCTTGCTGGTGGTGCCGCGCACGATGCTGTCATCGACCAGGATCACCCGCTGCCCGGCCAGGGTCGCGCGGTTGGCAGAATGCTTCAGCTTCACACCGAGGTTGCGGATGTGGTCGGTGGGTTCGATGAAGGTGCGCCCAACATAGTGGTTGCGGATGATGCCGAGCTCGAACGGCACGCCGCTCTCCTGCGCGTATCCCATCGCGGACGGCACGCCGCTATCTGGCACCGGCACCACGATGTCGGCCGGCACGTGGCTCTCGCGCGCGAGTTCGGCGCCGATGCGCTTGCGCGCGTCGTACACCGGCGTGCCTTCCATCACCGAGTCCGGCCGGGCGAAATAGACGTATTCGAAGACGCAGAACCTGGCACGGCTCGGTCCGAACGGACGGATGCTGTGCACGCCCGCATCGTCGATCACCACGATCTCGCCCGGTTCCACGTCGCGCACGAACTCGGCGCCCACGATGTCCAGCGCGCATGTCTCGCTCGCCAGCACCCAGCCGCCGGTCGGACCCTGCCCCGCGATACGCCCCAGGATCAACGGCCGCACGCCAAGCGGGTCACGCACGCCGATCATCGCCTCGTTGGACAGCGCCACCAGCGAGTAGGCGCCCACCACCTGCTTCAGCGCATCGATCAGCCGGTCCACCACGGTCGAATACAGGCTGATGGCGATGAGGTGGACGAAGACCTCGCTATCGGTCGAACTCTGGAACAGGCAACCGCGGCGCACCAGCGCCTTACGCAACGCCACGGCGTTCGTCAGATTGCCGTTATGACCCACCGCGAACCCGCCGAACTCGAAATCCGCGTAGAGCGGCTGGACATTTCGCAAGATCGTCTCGCCGGTCGTGGCATACCGGTTGTGCCCGATCGCGCTCACGCCGGGCAGCGAGGCGATCACCCGCGCATCGCCGAAATTGTCGCCCACCAGCCCCAGCCCGCGCTGCTGATGAAAGCGCTGCCCGTCATAGCTGACGATGCCCGTCGCCTCCTGCCCCCGGTGCTGCAGCGCGTGCAGGCCGAGCGCTGTCACAGCGGCCGCATCGACCATGTTCCAGACGCCGAACACGCCGCACTCCTCGTGCAGCGAGTCGTCATGATCGGTTTGCGGTTCCGGCAGAAGACAGGAACTCATGTGCACCCTCCCACGAGGCGGGACCACCTAGCGCGTATGGGCGGCCGTGTCTCGCAACTGTCACGCGCGGCGGGGCGCCCCGCCGTAGAAACGCGCAGGCGTGTTTCCGAGATAAGCGGGCCGCACTCTTTTCTAAGGCCAGTGTCCGTCGAGCGTTCGCGGACAGGCGGCCATCAGCTCAGGAGCATTAGGGACGCGCCGGCTCGGGTCCAAGCGCTCGCCCTTCAGGGGTGGCATGCAGAAGCTGGGCCTCGGTCGTGGGCTGGGTGTCCGGCGGCGGCGCCACGCGCGGGCGGTAGATCGGCGGAAGCTTGCCGGCGGCCCACTCGGCGCCCTCGTAGATGAACGGCAGCAGCCTGGCGCGCAGCACCGGCTCGGGCCAGCGATCGGGCGGCAGCATCAGGGCGAGCGGGATGTAGGCGGCGAACAGCACCAGCGCCCCGCGCGCCAGCCCGAACACCAGCCCCAGCGTGCGGTCCAGCCCGCCCAGGGCCGATACGCGCACCATGCGCCCCACCAGGTTGGACGCGATCGAGAGCGCGATCAGGATGAGAACGAACACGCCCACATAGGCCAGCGGATCGGCGATGTCCGGGTTGCCCACCGCCTCCTGAGCCGCGGGGATCAGCGCCGGGCCGAAGCGCCACGCGCCCAGCCCCGCCACCACCCAGCTCGCCAGGCCCAGCAGTTCGCGCACCAGCCCGCGCGAGAGGCCCAGCAGCGCCGAGACGCCGAGTATGGCGACAATCGCCAGATCGACCAGGTTCATGGGCGTGGGTTATCCGGCAGATGGGTCGCGAAATAAAGGCTTGGGTGCCGTGAACAGAGCTGGCGCCGTCCACCACGCTCTACAACGGCTTGGACGCGCGTCTTATATGGCCGACCATGCCAACCCCTTACGAAACGCTCGGCGTGAAGCCTGACGCCACAGAGGCGCAGATCAAGTCGGCCTACCTGAAGCTGGCCAAGAAGCATCACCCGGACCTCAACCCGGGCGACAAGCGCGCGGAAGAACGCTTCAAGGCGGTCAACGCAGCGCATGATCTACTGGCCGACCCAGAAAAACGCGCGCGTTACGATCGCGGCGAGATCGATGCCACCGGGCAGGCGCAGGGGCCCGATCCCAGGCAATTCTACAAGAGCTACGCGAACGGGGCTGGCGGCGAGCGGTATCGGGGCGGGCCGGACGTCAGCGGCTTCCAGGATATTTTCGCCGACCTCTTCGCCAATGCGCGCGGCGGCGGGTTTTCCAACGGCGGCCAGGCGCAGCAGGCGCGCGGCCAGGACCAGCGCTACCAACTGACCGTCAGCTTCACCGAGGCCGCGCTGGGCGCCACCCGCCGGCTGACCCTGCCGGACGGGCGCACGCTGGACGTGACCATCCCACCCGGTCTCGATGACGGCCAGACGCTTCGCCTGCGCGGCCAGGGCAGCGCCGGCTGGAATGGCGGCCCGGCAGGCGACGCGCTGATCGAGGTTGCGGTCCAGCCGCACCCCTATTTCCGCCGCGACGGGGCCGACATCCACCTCGACCTGCCGGTCACCGCGGGTGAGGCGGCTTTGGGCGCCCGTGTGGCGGTGCCGACCTTGACCGGCCAGGTGCAGATGACCGTGCCCCGCCATTCGGAGACCGGCCGGCAGCTTCGCCTGCGCGGCCGGGGCATCCCCGCCACCAGATCGGCGGCGGCCGGCGACCTCTACGTCACGCTCAAGATCGTGCTGGGAACGCCGGATCCCGAGTTGGAGGAGGCGCTGCGCGCCTATTACGCGCGTCATCCGCTCGACCCGCGCGCCGGCATGGATGCCGAGTCGTGACCGAATTGGTCACGTTGCTGCGCGCCGTGCCGGGCCTGACCGAGCCGGTGTTCCGCCACTACCTGGCGCAGGGCTGGATACGCCCGGCGCAGCACGACGGCGCGCCCGTGTTCGACGAGACCGACGTCGCCAGGGTCCGGCTGGTGTTCGAGCTGCACACCAAGCTGGAGGTGGAGGAGCCGAGCTTGCCGGTTCTGCTCTCGCTGCTGGACCAGTTGCACGCCACGCGTCACCAGCTGCGCCAGGTGCTCGACGCGTTGGACCCCGCCGTCAAGACCGCGCTGGCAGAGCGGCTGGAGCCAAACCCGGTCGAGTCGGCACCAGGATCGGGTTGAACCCCGGGTGACGATATTCGACGGGTATCATGCCGGCGGCGACGTGACGCGCGACACCAGTGCGAAACGCGCGTGCTGGGGATCGGTGCCCAAGACGATACGGTTGCCGGAGGGGACCTCATGGGGACCCATGTCGATAGTGCCGCCACCGGCGCGCACCTGCTCGATGGCGGCATCGAAATCGGCGACGCAAAAGTAGAAATTCCAGTGGGCCGGACGGTCGCGCATTTCCGCGGCGGCACCAAGGCGCATATCGCCCAGATCGAGGAAATGGTAGCCGCCCATCGGACCCATATCCATCGTCTCGCGGTTCTCCCAGCCGAACAGGGCGCCGTAGAAGGCGAGCGCGGCGTGCATGTCGGTGGTGGACAGCTCGTTCCAGCCGCATCGACCGGGCTCGTCCTGGGCGAAGGGCGAAAAACTCTGCTCGCCCACGGCGCGCATGATGTAGAAAGGGGCGCCTTGCGGGTCGGCTAACAGGGCGAAGCGGCCCACGCCCTCGATGTCGCGCGGCGGCACAAGGATGTGGGCGCCGAGCGACTGGGCCTGGCTGGCGGTTGCGTCCACGTCGTCCGCGGCGAAATAGGCAAGCCAGGCCGGGCGGGCGCCTTCGGCCTGCATCTCGTCTGTCAGCCCCAGCACGCCGCCGACCAGCCCGCCGGGAGCGGCGATCATGCGGTAATCCACGTCGCCGGCAGCCCGGGCGTCCACTCTCCAGCCGACCACGGGATCGTAGAAGCGCTTGGCGCCATCAGGGTCGGGCGTCATGAGCTCGTACCAGATCGGCGCGCCTGCACGGCTCGGCATGGTGTTCTCCCCCAAATCATACCAACCGCCTCAAAGCCTGACACATCGCAAAAGAAACAAAAAGCTTCTGCTCGTCCGCCTGCACCACGGTTCGCAACAGTTCTGCCAGAGCATAAATGGCCGAACCTGCGCGAGCACTACTGCAAGCGTGGAAACAGAAGTTTTTTGGTCCTTTTTTTCAAAAAAGGACTGCTTGCCTCAAGTCTCACTGCCGCGTCTCGAACTCCCTCGGCCGCAACGTGTGCGCCATGCGGTCCATCAGGCCGTTGGCCATGCGCGGCTCGTCGCCGTGGAAGAAGCCGTGCGCCACATCCATGTACTCGTTGATCACCACCGCCACCGGCGGCCCGTCGCGCATGACGAGTTCGGCGCCCGCCGCGCGCAGCAGCGCGCGCAGCACCGGGTCCAGCCGGGCGAGCGGCCAGTCCTGCGGCAGCGACTCCACAAGCAGCGTGTCGATCTGGTCCTGTTTCTCGACCGCCATGCGCACGATCCGGCCGAACAGTTTGACATGGGCGTCGGGCACGCGGCCCTCCTCGAAACCGCCGCTGCCGGGAAGCTCGCCCAGGCGATGCCGGACGAACTCCTCGATCACGGCTTCGGTCGCCCCGCCGCCCTGCTCGGCCTGGAACAGCGCCTGCACGGCGCCGACACGCGCGGCGGTGCGCGGACGGGTGGCGGGCGCGGGTCCTGCCTTGCTCATGTGAGCCACCCCAGCCTGCGGCCGGCGGCGATCTGCAGCAGGGCGGCCACGGCTGCTTCCGCCCCCTTGTTGAAGCCGTCCGCACCGCTGCGGGCGATCGCCTGCTCGATCGAATGGACGGTCAGAACGCCCGAGCCAAGCGCCACGCCATGGCGCAACGCCACATTCATCAGCCCGGCCATCGTTTCCCTGCAAATATAGTCGTAATGGTCGGTGCCGCCGCGCACGATGCAGCCGAGTGCGATGAAGCCGGCAAAGGATGGCCCGCCGCGCGCCGCCATGCCGATCGCCTGCGGCAGCTCGAAACTGCCGGCCACATCCAGCACCTCGTGTGTGGCACCCGCTTCATCCAGGATGCGGACAGCGCCCTGCGTCATGCCGTCGATCACGTCGCGATAATACGGCGCGCGGACGATCAGGAGATGGCCGCCGTCCGGCAGCGCCGGCGCTGCGGGCAAAGGTGCGTCGGCCGTGCTCATGCCGCTGGTATCTCGATCGGACGGTGGCCGACGACGTTCAAGCCGTAGCCCTCCAACCCCACGATCGGGCGCGGCGTGTTGGACAGCAGCACCATGTCATGCACCCCGAGATCGGCCAGGATCAGCGCGCCGATGCCGTAATCGCGCAGCATGCGCTCACGCGCGGCGGCGTGGCCGTGCCGCCCTGTCACCAGATCGAGCAGCCCGGCCGCCCGCCAGTCGTGCAGCACCACCATGATGCCGGCGCCCTCCGCTTCGATCTGGCGCATCGCCTGGTGCATCAGCCGGCTGGTGCGGCCGCCGGGCAGCATCTGGATCGGGTCGAGCGCCTGCATGCGCACCAGAACGGGAGTCTTGCTGGCGACATCTCCCTTCACCATCACGACGTGCTCGGCGTCGTTCAGCGTGCTGGTATAGATGAAGACCTGCCACGGGCCGGTGTCGAGTTCCTGCGCGTGGGTCGCGTGCACGCGGCGCACCAGCTTCTCCGAGCTGCGGCGATGCGCGATCAGGTCGGCGATCGTGCCGAGCTTCAGCCCGTGCAGCCGGGCGAACCCGACCAGGTCCGGCAGCCGCGCCATGGTGCCGTCGGCGTTGAGTATCTCGCAGATCACGCCGGCCGGGATCAGCCCGGCCAGGCGGGCGATGTCCACGGCCGCCTCGGTATGCCCGGCGCGCACGAGCGTGCCGCCAGGGCGGGCCGCCAGCGGAAAGACATGGCCCGGGGAGACGAGGTCGCGCGGGCCGGAATCGGGGTTGATCGCCACCGCGATGGTATGGGCGCGGTCGCGCGCGGTCACCCCATGGGTGATGCCCTGCCGCGCCTCGATACTGACGGTGAACGCAGTCTGGTGGCGCTGCTGGTTGGCCACCGCCATCATCGGCAGCTCGAGCCGGCCGATCTGGGCGGGGCTCAGCGCCAGGCAGATCAGCCCGCGGGCATGGCGCATCATGAAGGCCAGCGCCTGAGGTGTCGCGAACTGCGCGGGGATGATGAGGTCGCCCTCGTTCTCCCGGTCCTCGTCATCGACCAGGATGAACATGCGCCCGGCCTGCGCCTCGGCGATCAGCTCCGGAGTGGAGCTGATCGCGTCGCGCAGCGTGTGACGCGCCAAAACCTCGCTCATGCCGTCTGGCCTCGCGGCTGATGACCGGCGGCTGACGGCTCGGCAGCCGTCTCGTGCAGCCGGGCGACGTACCGGGCCAGCATGTCGATCTCGACATGCACCTTGTCGCCCGGCGCGCGCGCCCCCAGGGTGGTGTGCTGGGCGGTGTGTGGAATGACGTTCACGCCGAAGCTGGCGCCCTCCACCTCGTTGACGGTCAGCGACACGCCATCGATGGCGACCGAGCCTTTGGGCGCGATGTAGCGGTGCAGCGGGTCGGGCACGTCCAGAGTCAGGCGAAGCGAACCCGCATCGTGGGTCACCGCCAGCACCTGCCCCAGCCCATCGACATGGCCGCTGACCAGGTGGCCGCCCAGCTCGTCACCCATGCGCAGCGCGCGCTCGAGATTGACGCGCGTGCCGGTCTGCCAGGCGCCGAGCGTGGTGCGCGCGACACTCTCGCCGGAGACGTCCACGCCGAACCAGTCGGGGCCGAGCGACGTCACGGTCAGGCAGCAGCCCGAGCAGGCGATGGACGCGCCGACCTGCGTGCCGCCCTGGGCGCCCAGGAACTCCGCCGGCGCCTTGATGATGGCGTGCATATCCTGCCCGGCGGTGCGCGTGACCTCGCGCACGGTGCCCAACGCGGTGACGATTCCGGTGAACATCAGGCGCGGCCGAAGACGGTCATCACGTCCGGCCCAAGCGCGCGTGGCGCGTCCAACGCGGTAAAGCGGCGCATATCCGTCAACGTCTCCACTCCGAGCTTCTCGAGCGCCGCCCGTCCGTCGCCGCCGGCGAGCGCGCCCGCGTGGAACCACACAAGCCTGTCCACCAGATCGGCCCGCAACAGTGCGGACGCAAGCTGCGCCCCGCCTTCGACCAGCACGCGGGTCAGGCCGCGCGTGCCCAGCGCCTGGAACCCGGCCGCGATGTCGATGCCGTCCGGCCCCGCCGGCACCAGGATGCAGCGTGCGCCGGCCTCGGCCAGGCGTTGCGCGCGCGAGGGCACCAGCTCGCCGGGCGGCGCGCCGTAGAGCGTGACGTCGTCCGGCAGGCTGTCGGTGTGGTAGAGCAGCCAGGTGGGGCACTCATGGGCCGTTCGCACCAGCTTGGCCTCCAGCGTCGTGCGCAGCCGGCCATCGGCCACGATGCGCACTGTGGGGCGCTGCACGTAGCCCGGCAGGCGGCAGGTCAGCTCTGGGTCGTCCGCCGCGACCGTGCCGCCCCCCACCAACACCCCGTCCTGCCGGCCGCCCCGCGCATGCACGGCGCGGCGGGAGGCCTCGCCGGTGATCCAGCGGCTCTCGCCGGACCGGGTCGCGATGCGGCCGTCCAGCGTGGTCGCAAGTTTCAGCGTGACCAGCGGCCGGCCCAGGGTGACGCGGGCGAAGAACCCGGCGAGGGTCTCGCGTGCGTCGCCTTCCAGCACGCCGGTCGTGACCTCTATCCCGGCGGCGCGCAGCCTGGCCAGCCCCAGCCCATCCACCCTGGGGTCCGGATCGCCGGCCGCCACGACCACGCGGGCCAGCCCGGCTTCGGCCAGCGCGTCCGCGCAGGGCGGGGTTTGCCCATGATGGCTGCACGGCTCCAGCGTGACATAGGC
>CAXUNK010000033.1:0-19874 GCA_964252425.1 uncultured Acetobacteraceae bacterium | reverse complement strand
CTCCAGCCCCCGGCTGCGCAACGGCCCGCGCCCCAGCACCACCCCCAGCACCACGCCGAGTATCGCCAGCACGACCAGTATCTCGATGAGCGTAAAACCGTCGGCACGCCGCATGCGGGCTGGCTTACTGCGTGGCGTCCCGTCCCGCCAATTAAGGCTGCTACACGTGGTGGCGGCGGCGCTTCTCCTCCTCGGTCTCCGGCGCCACGCTGACATCGACCTCGATCACCGACGGCTCCTGCGCCTGCGTGCGCGGCCGGCTGATGTCCTGCGCGGCGTTTGTGGCGGCACCGGCCGCGGCACCGGCTGCGGCCGCCACGCTGGCGCTGATGGAGGGGGCGCTGACCAGGCCGGTCGTCTTGCCCTGGGCGGTGATGCCGGCCGTGTCGGCCAGATGCAGCGCGGCCAGGTTGATGTTGCCGGAGGACCGCACGCCCGCCTCGCCCGCGTCGATCGTGCCGAGCGGGGCGGTCAGGTCGATATTGCCGGGCGGCACCGTCGGCAGTGGCTGCTGAGTGGAGATGCCGGCGCCGGTCGAGGGCGCAGACGGGCTGTCCACGATGCCGCCACTCGTGTCGTACACCAGCACCGGCGGGGTGAAGGTCACGTCCGTGCGGGCGCCGACGCCGGCGTTGATGTCGCCGCCCGAGGACCAGATCTGGATGTTGCCGCCGGCGTTCGTGAAGATGCGGCTCTTGCCGAGCAGCACGCTGCTCAGCGCGAACACGTCGACATTGCCGGAGCCGTTGGTGATCAGGCCGGTGCCGGGTCCCGGGTTCACGCCGCCGCTGGTGCCGAGCAGCACCTGCCCGCCAGGGTCGAGCACCTGGATGTCGCCGCCATGCTCGGTGGCGACACCTGCATCCAGCGTATAGGTCTGGCCGGTGACGACAACCTGCGCGCTGCTCATGGTGATCGCGCCGGCATAGCCGGCCGGGGTGCCATCTCCCGACATTTGGCCGTTCGTTCCGGGCAGCAGCGCGTCGATCGCCTGCCGGCCGCGCACGTAGCTGCCCGCGAAGCGGCTGGCGGGATCGTTGTACTGCTGCCCGCTGGCCAGCAGCTCGGCGTAGAAGATGTTGCGCAGAAACGCATCCTGGTTGGCGGCCGGCACGTTGGCCGTGTTCAGGAAG
Source organism: uncultured Acetobacteraceae bacterium (assembly GCA_964252425.1). Classification (GTDB taxonomy): domain Bacteria; phylum Pseudomonadota; class Alphaproteobacteria; order Acetobacterales; family Acetobacteraceae; genus BOG-908. The sequence goes on along the minus strand of CAXUNK010000033.1, from coordinate 18,741 downwards.
AAGGCGAGCGCGCCGGACTGGTCGCCGGTGTAGCCGTAATTCTGTTGCAGCCAGGCGAGCAGTTGCCCGGCATAGGTCTGCTGCACCTTCCCGGCATTGGCCGGATCGGTGATCGGCAGCGCCAAGTTCGCCTGGTTGGCGGGGTTCAGGTACAGCTCGGCGAAGCCGGTGTAGTCGGCGCCGGCGCCTAGCCCTGCCGCGACCTCGATGCCGGCGCCGCCCGTCAGGCTGATCGGCGCACCGGCGAGCAGCGAGCCCAGGCTCTTGATCGAGCCCACACCGGCCAGATCGGTGATGTTGCGGCCTGCATCGACCTCGAGCAGGCCCGGCCCGCCCACGTAGAAATAGCTGTTGAGGATGTCGCGCCCGGCAGAGACGACGGAGACGGATTGCGCCGTGGTGTTGAGGAACAGGTTGCCGCTGACGGTCAAATCTGTGGCCAGCGGGTTAGTGCCGACGTTCTGCTGCAGTTGGCCCGGCGCCTGAGTATCAGGACGCTGCGTACCGCTATCGAAAACGTCGCGCCCGGCTTCGATGCGCACCGGCTTGGCGGCCAGGTACCATTGCGCGAGCGTCTCCTGCGCCTTGGCGGTAAATGTCTCGGTCTCCCCGGTGGTGAAATTCACGATATCCGCACCGGCGTAGAACAGCGCCGGGGATGCCTGGGCAGCGGGCGACAGATAGGCTGTGGTGGGGGTGTCGGCTCCGAGCGCAAATACCGAGAACGGGGTCTGGTTTGTTCCGGTGCCGGGGATGACGTTGGTCACCAGGGGCGAGGTCGTAAACGTTGCGAAGGCCGGGTTGGTCGGTGTGGATAGACCAGCGGGATCGGCACCCGACAGATCGACCGCCATTCCGCTGGCAAAGATGGACTGCCCAGACAGGAACGCCACCTGTTCGTTGGCAGACGGGGTGACTTCAAGTGAGAGTCCGTAGTTTGCGACGCCGTTCGAATTCGAAACTGCCGTGCCGTAGATGATATTGCCGCTGGCGGCCGTCGCCAACAACTCGGTTGGATATACGAAACGGTAGTCGCTGGACGCGTCGTTGACGATGACCCCTGTCGTAGTGGCCGGGGTATTGATCTGCGTCGTCGGCGTGACGTTGCCGCCGGACGCGAACAGGCTGATCGAAGTGCCGGCCGTCCAAAGCGAAAAGCCGGTGATCACCCCGGTCTGCGTGATCGACCCTTCTTGCGAGACGGTTGCAAGCGGCTCGCTCTGCTCGGTCACCCGTCCGGGATCGCCCACGCCGTCGAGCACCACGTCGCGCAACGCGGCCACCGTGACCGAGCCGTCACCGGGGTTGATTTCGATCCCGCTGTTGGAAATGTTGTCGTCGTTTTCGTAAGACGCGACGAATTGTCCGTCCGACGGAGCAAGTCCCGTGTAGCTGGACTCAATGCGGCCGACCGAACCGGCACTGACATGGACGTTACCGCGCAGATCGGTGATGGCGCCGTCCAGCGTCGAATACAGGGCGGTCGTGTTCGTCAGGCCATATTTGAGCGCGTCGATCGGGTTGATCGTGCCGCCGACGTCGATCGATATGTCGCCGCCCCCCGTCAGCTCCACGCTGCCATCGGCCAGCACGCGTCCCGTGCTGCCGACCGCGATGACCAATCCCTCGCTGCGGGTCTGAGTTTGATTTTTGCCCGTGCGATCGGTCGTCTGGCCCGCATCCAGACCGGCCGAGACCACGACGTTGCCACCGCCCAGCGCACCGATGCCCTCAAATCCGACAAGCTGAAAAAGCGGCTTCGGTGCGGTCCCATCGAGATTTACGTTCAGGTATCCTGTGTCTCCGGATCGGTACGGCAGGACGATGTCGCCAAAATTGATCCACCACGCGGCGGCCTGGCCAAGCGGCGCGCTGCCCTGGCGCCACAACCAGTTGCCAACGGCGTCACTGGGAACAAGGAAGTTGGAGGAGCCTGCGTAATTGCCGCCGTATTGGTCGCCCGTAACACTTCCCTGCGCGGCCACGAGCACGTCACCGCCGCCCGTTGGGTAGTAGGCCGTGGAACTACTGAAAATGTTGTTGTAGATGCTGTAGGCCGGAAGCTTGATGATCGGGTAGAGCGTCGTCCCATCCGATCCGGCCGGCGGGAGATTGTAGGCGGCGTTCGCCGATAGCTCGCCCGGCAGGGGATCCTGCGTGCCCGCAGTGTAGATGCCGTAGAGCGAACTCTGGTCGAAATTGCCGCCCGCCACCAGCGAGAGATCGCCTGTCCCGGTGCGGATGACGCTGAAGGCGGGCGTCACCGTGCCACCCGCACCAGGCGGGTTGAAGTAGTGCTGGTCATCCAGGATGAGATTGCCGTAGCCCTGATAGGCGGTGTTGACCGGCTTCGTGTTGAGCGCGCCGAGCGCGGAGCGTGACAGGACCGCATTGGGATCGGCACTCGGCAGGTTGGCGCCGGCCACGAAATCCAGGCTCCAGGATAAGGTATTGGGCGCCAGCAACGGCGCCAGCGCATACAGATAGCCCTGCGCCTGGTCGCCTCCCACATCGTCCGGCCGCAGCGAGACGCTGGCCAGCCTGGACCCGCCGGCCGCCACGAATTTCGGGACCGTGTTGGACGGGATGAACGCGTTGACGGGTAATACCGCGCGTTTCGATAACTTGACGTTTTGGTCGAAAATGTTCAGCGGCGTGCCCGCCGGAACCAGCGTGTCGGCGCTCAATTTGATCGTTTCCGGAAACGTGGCGCCTGCGGCAAAGGTGGCGCCGGCCTCGATCTTGGTTCCAGCAGCCAGGAACGTACCGGCTCGTACCGTCTTGCCATCCACAAGTTTCAGTTTTGAGGTCGTCACGAAGCCGCCGGCCGGCACCTTGATGTTGGCCGCCAGCGTACCGGAGAAGGGAATGACGGTGTTGGCGATAACGCTGTTGGACTCGATCGTGATGTCGTAGTTCAGCGAGATATCGCGTCCCGCGCCCGCCGCGCCATCGTTGATCACGGTGCCTTTTTCCAAAGCCACCACATCCACCACCCCGCCCTTCTTCAGCGTGGCCGTCAGTGTCGATGGCAGGAACACATCCGCCGAGAGCGGGTCGCCCTTGTCGGCAGCCCCGAACGTCCAACCATTATCGGCCGGAATCAGATTGCCCGGCGCCGCGTCAGGCGGCGGCCCGAACCCGTCGGTGACGCTGCCGTTGACGATCAGATCGTTTGCCGCCCGGAACACGATGCTGCCCGGCTCGCCGGACCCGAGCGTGCCGTTCGCGGACGCGCCATAGCCACGATCGGAATAGCGGTAGCCGGACAGATCGAGGTCGCTCACGATCGTCAGGTTGCCGCCGGCCGCGTCTGCCGCGGGGCTGTCGATCTCCACGCCGGGGCGCAGGTGGAACGTGCCGGGGTTGCTGCCGATCAGCCCGGCCAGCCGGGCTGTGAGCGACGCGTTGGCCACCGCGTTGTCGATGAAGCTGGTGCTGTCGGCGCCGATCGCGTCCAGCGTGAGGCTGGCGTTCGGATCGACCTGCGTCGATTGCGCCACGCTGCCCAGCGCGTCGGTGACGGTGTATCGGGTCCAGCCGTACAGCGCCACGCTGCCCGCGCCCACGATCGACAGCGGCGCCGACGCGTCAATGGCCACGTCGCCGCTGGTGGCGGGAGCGGCACCGATCCGCGGAGCGTTCAGCACCAGCTCGCCCACCGCCGCGCCCATCTGGCCGCTGGCGTTCGTGTAGCCAAGGTTGATCGTGCCGCCCTGCAGCAGCAGCGAGCCGCCCGTGCTCGTCAGCGTCACATGCGCCCGGTTTTCGGCATCGATCGGCTGGCCGTAGCTGTCCAGGGCCGTGGTGGTGGCATGGGCATCCAGCACCGGCGTGCCAGCAGCGGTGTCGAGCACCAGATTGCCGGCCGCCTGCAACGCGATGCTGCCCGGGCCGGTGCCGGACGCGTTGACCGTGCCCGTCACGTCGATCCCGCCCCGGTCGGCGGTGACGGACACGTCGTGGGCGACCAGAAGCGGTGCGCCGTCGGCCGCGTTTGCGATGATGACGTCCGTCGTCGATTGCGCGCCGGCCCCCGGCCCGTCGGCGAGCTGACTCAGCTCGAAGATGCGTGTGCCATAGAAGCCGCCGGCGTTCAGCCCCGCGTTGATCAGGCCGAACACCTGGCTGGCCGGAGCGGTGGTCGTGGTGGACAGGGTGTCGGCCAGAAGCGTGATGCCACCCGCGGTCTGGCCGGATACGGCGGTCCCGCGCAGCATGCCGCTGAGGTCGATATCGCCGGCCAGCGCCGAGTAGGAGAGGCTGCCGGCCGTGGTGCCCGGCGAGGAGATGTCGGCCAGGCCGTCCACGGCGATGTTGCCGGCCGTGCTTTCCGCGACAAGCGTTCCGCCCGGGGTGAACACGGTCTGGTCCAGCAGGTGCACGGCGCGTCCGGACAGGTCGGCGACCGATCCCGGCAGGAAGCTGAGGTCGCCGGACGCCGTCAGACTCAGGCGGCCGCTCGGCAGGGCCACGGATGTGGCGATCGACAGGCTCGGCGCCGTGATGTCGATCTCGCCGCCCAGCGTGGCCACACTCGCGGTGGAGGCGGGCGCGATGCCGGCGGGCGACGCCAGGGTCACGCTGCCGCCCGCCGTCACCACCAGAACGGCCCCGCTATCAGTGGTGACCAGCGGGGCGATGAGCGACAGGTTGCCGTCGGTGATCGGCTGACCGAAGACGGGCTGGGTTCGATAGACCAGCAACGAACTCTTGTTGTTGGCGGTGATCTCTGTCCCCGACTGGAAATCGACGTTGGCGAAGCCCGCCACCACGCGGTCGAGCTGTGTCTGGACGTCCGGCTGCGTCTGCGGCCCGTAGCCGAAGGTGATGGCGCCGGTTGTCTGAATGGACAGCAGATCGGATCCCGGGCCCTTCAGGCCGGCGGCGATCTGCCCGCCAGGCGGCGCGCTGACGCCATAGGTTGCAGCCGCCCCCAGCGGCGACGTCTCCTGGTTCTCGATGCCGCTCCAGGTGAAGCTCGCCGCCAGGATCGAGGCGGTGTCGCCGGACGATCCCACGCCGTAGATGGCCGGCGTGTTCAGCACTAGGTTCGTCGCCGCCGTCTGAAGCTGCACGGCGCCGATGAAGTTGACATCCTGCGCGGAGGTCAGCCGGAACTGGTTGGTGGCCGGGATGTGCTGGGACGGCACCCCGTCCAGCAGCCCATTCAACGCCTCCGGCGTCAGGTTGAGGCCGGCCGGCAACTCCTTCTTTGCGGCAAGCGCGGCGAGGGACGCCGCGGTGCCGATGTTGACCTCGGCGACGGAGAAGCTCGCGTAATTGGCCGCACCCAGCGTCACCGCGCCGCCGATGCCGACCGTGGTCCCGGACGGCGCCAGAAGGTTCAGACTGCCGGTCGCCAGCAGGGCGCTGTTGTCGGCGAGCGTGATCGACGCGCTGGTGGCCGTGTTGGAGTTGGGCAGGAAGACGATGTTTCCCGCGCTCACGTCCACGACCGGGTCCGCGCTCTGGGTCGCCAAGCCATTGAGGAGATAAATCTGGCTTGCGACGTCGAAAGCGGTCGGCCCCGCATCGACCGTGCTGAGGGTGGCGCCTGACGAGACGGTGATGGCGCCGGTATCGGTCGTGGTCAGCAGCACCTCGCCCGCGGTCACCACCGCGTTGGGCAGGATCGTGACGGCGTTTGTGTTGGAGCCGACGTTGATCGAGCCGAACGGCGTGACGCTCGGCTGCAGCGTGCCGCCCAGCACCAGCCGGGGCACGTCCAACCCGCTGAGCACCTGCGCGTCCAGCGTCACCACCCCTGCCGGGACCATGCTGCCGGTGCCGGAGGCGGGCGCCACCTGCAACGCGGTCGGGACCACCGTGCCGTTCGTCACCAGGCTTTCCGCCAGCTCGTCGATCTCCAGCGTGGCCCCGTAGCCGCCCGCATCGGGCGTCTTCAGCAGGCTTGCCGGCGGGATGCTGAGCGCCGTGCCGGTGCCGGCCACGCTGGGATAGATCAGTTCCAGCGTCTTGGCGTCCTGCGGCAGAAACGGGCGCGGCCGGTTGGTCAAGGCGGCTTGCGCGGTCACGAACGCGCTGTAGGTCTCCTCGTCGTATTGCGAGAGCTGGCGCACGCCGGCGCCGCTGGTGAACAGGGCCGCGACCGGGGTTGGGCTGCTGATCGAGGTGCCCGCGAACGAGACCGTGACCGGTGCGGCGGTCGTGAAGTTGCCGGCGGCGAGCGACGTGCCGACCGGCTGCGCGCCGGTGGTCAGCTCCACCCGGTAGCCGCTGGGCTGCAGGGCGTAATAGGCAGGCAGCAACGTGTACGTCCCGGCCGCCAGGCCCGGCACCTCGCCGGCCGCCACCGTGATCCGCTCGCCGGTTTGCGTCGCGGTGTAGGCGCTGTCGCCGGCGGTGACCGGCGGGGCATAGACGGATTGGTAGCCCGGCAGGATCGCATAGACCGCATCGCCTGTCCTGACCGGCTGGATGGCGGTCACCTGCGCCAGCGCGTTGGCGATGGCCGCACCGCCGCTGATGTCGAGCAGCGGTGTGGTGAGCACGTCGGCCGTGCCGCCGCGGCCGAAAATGAATCCCTGGCCGGTCAGGGTGCCGCCGCCCCGAAGGTCGATCTGCGAGCCGTCCTGTGCCGTGAGCGACTGCGCCTGCACCAGGATCGTCGGCTGGATGGCGAGCGTGCCGCCGCCCGGGGTCTGGTAGTTGAAACCGTCCACCGTTCCGCCGAACGGCACGCTCTGGCCGTCGAGGCTGACCGAGGTGATGCTGTGCGGCCCGAGATCGACCGCGCTCGGCTCGCTGACCTCGCCCGCGATCGTGCCATCGCTGAGGGTGATCACACCCTCTGGCGCACGCAGCACGCCGTCCTGCAGGATGGTGTCGGCGACCAGCGTGAGCGACCCGCCGACCGAGTAGGGCACCTGCGGGGCGGCGCCGCCACTGCCAAGAACGGTGATCGTATGGCCGAGCGTTGCGGGGCCGTTCATCTCGGTGTTCAGCCCGGCGAGCAGGATCTCGGACTGGCTGGTGGTCGGATAGATTTGCGCGGCGGTGAAGGTATAGTCGCCGATGCTCGTCAGTGTGCCGACGTTACGGTACTGCTCATCGGCGATGCCGAGCAGCCTTATGTCTCCGGTCGCGGTGAAATCGGACGTGTCGAAACCGAAACCGGAGGCGCCGACGATCTTCTTGGGCGGGCCGAAGCCGCTGCTGAACGTGCCGGTCGGCGAGGGCGTGCTGGTATAGACGCTGCCGCCCAGATCCACGATGGCGCCGATCTCGATCAGCCCAGCGCTCACGTTCAACGTCGCGAAGCTCGCAAGGTAGGGAGCGTGCGGGTCGAGTTGCGAGGACTGCTGGTCCACGGCACTCGTGTAACCGGCAAAGGTCACGTGCGGCGAGGCGATCTGGGCCGCGCCGTAGGGCGACGATTCGCCCACGACGCCGGTCTCGAAAGTGAGGCTGCGCGCCGTGTGCAGGGATACGTCGCCATCGAAGATGACCGCCGCGCCCTCGGCGCTCAGTGTCACCTGGTCGAACCCGGCGGCGTCGATCTGCTGCTGCGAGACGCGGGCCAGTCCGTAGCTGGCCGGCGGCGGCGTGTCGCCCGGCGCGGAGACGGCCGGCTGGATGGCCACCGCCTGGTTCGAGACTAGGATTTCGCGCGGCTGGTACACCACGGTCGGGACGTTGATGAAATTGCCCAGTGCGGTCGGGTCGATCGCAACGCTCAGCGACCCGCCCGCGACCTGCGCGTCGCCGGCATGGGCCAGCACGGTCCCGTCGAGTGCCACGCCCGAGAACGAATCGGCTGTCACCGTTCCGCCGGCGCCGGCCAGGGTGAACGGACGTGCCGCAAGCGATATCCGTCCCGTCTCGGTCGTGTCCGGAACGACATCGACCAGGGCGGCGGCCCCGTCGGCGTCCAGCGTGGCGCCAGGGCGCAGGATCACCTGGGCCCAGGTGAATTGCCCGGGGCTGGCCGGGTTGTAGCCGCCCAGCGCGATGGTGCCGCCGGAGGTGACGAAGCCGAAGCTCCGGCCCACGGCGTCGGTCTCTACGACCGCCTGGCCGGAGACGTCGATCAGGCTGCCGGTGCCGATCCAATCCGAGACGCCGGCGAGAAACTCCGACACCGCGCTCGGCGGCGCACCGTCGGGGTTGGGCGGATAGGCGTCGAAACGCGTGTTGCCGACCGTCACGGCACCCGCATGCGCGGTCAGCGTGCCGAACACGCTGACCTGGTCATACCCCGCGACGGTGATGGATTGTCTCGGGTCCACGCTGACCTGGGCGGCGGCACCGATGGTGACCGTACCGCCGCCGCTGATAAGGGCGGTGTTGCTGGTGTCGGCGACCGAGAGCAGGCTGATGCTGGCGCCGGCACGCTGCACCAGCACGTCGCTGCCCCGGCTCGGCGTGTAGAGCGCGGGCAGGATGACTTTGTAGGCCTGGGACGGATCTCTTCCGCTGGGCAGGGGCAGGATGCCGTCCGGCACGTAGATCGGTTCGACCGCGCTCACCTGCGCGCCGGGCAGCACGGCCAGTCCCTGCGACCCGTCCACGACGTAGCGCGAGAAGCCGGTGGCGAAAAACCCGCCGCCGAGGCTCGTGACGGAGCCGGCCGTCGAGTTCACGCCGGACGTGCCGATCTCGATGTTCGGCACAGTGACGGTCAGCGTGCCGCCGCCATTCGTGCCGTAGCCGGCGAAGGCCGCGTCCAGCGTCGCCGCCGCGTTCTGCGCGCGGCCGCTCGTCAGGACCGTGTTGGCCTCGACCGAGACCGAGCCGCCTGTCGCCGATTGCAGACCGCCGCCGGGCAGCACGCCGCCGCCGGATGACACGTCGATCCGCGTGCCGGCGGACAGCGTGACGCCGCCAGCCTCGATGATGGAGACGGTGCCGCCATTGGCATGCGCCAGTCCGGCCTTGTGCGCCGGATCGAGCTGCGCGTTGGTGAACACCCCACGCGCGTCCAGCACCACGCCGGGCGCCAGCGTGGCCGATGTCGCGGTGGCCACGATGCTGGCGCCGAACTGGTCTGTCAGGCTGATGTCGCCGCTCCGCGCGGTGATCGGGTCGTCGATCGCGATGTTGGCGCCGGTCAGCGACAGCGTGCCGCCATCGGCGAGGTTGAGCGGCGCCGAGACGGTGATGTTGCCGCTGGTGCTGAGCGTGATGTTCGCCAGTGCGCTCGCGTTCAGCACGCCGGAATCGATGGCGATCGTGCCGGCCACCGGGACGGCACCGGGCAGGATCGGCGCGATCGAGGCGGGGAACGATGTCGGTATGGGCTGCAGGATGCCACTCAGATAGTTGCCGACAAGCAGCGTGCCCGCCTGTGGCGCCACCGTCTGCGCCAGCAAATAGGGGTCCGTGACGTTCGCCGGGCGCGGCCCACTCTGATATTGCCCCAGTGTCGCGCCGGCGTAGATGGTGCCGGCGATCTGCTGCGTGGCGCCGGTCAAGGTCAGCGTGCCCGCGTCGCGGCCCACCGAATATGCGGGATCGGTCAGGGTGGCCGGCGTCAGCACCGAATTGGCGTATGTGTCCGTCACATGCCAGCGCGCGTGGTCCACGGCGAACCCGTCATAGACGCCGGCGTAGACCAGGTTGGCCGGTGCGGCGTTGACGTTGTAGATCACCCCGTCCGTGGTCTGGACGTAGCTCTGCTGCACGGGGCCGGACGCGTAATTGACCACGCCGCCCTGCAGATCGACGACCGAACCGGGATCGGTGACGAGCGTGCCGAAGCTGGTGGTGACGACGCCCTTCACGCTCAGGCTCGTCTCGGACTGCAAGCTTACCTGGCCGCCGATCGCGGTCAGCTCGCCCAGCGTGCGCGGCACCTGGCCCAGGAACCCGCCCACCTGTAGCAGGCCGCCCGGCGTGTAGATGTTGCCTGCGTAGGCGCCGCTGGCGATCTCGACCAGCGTGCGCGCATCGACATAGACGTTCGTGCCTTTCAGCCCGCCGGTGCGGTTGGCCGCGCTCTCGCTCAGCTGGAAAGGCTGCACATTGATCAGCAGGCTGTTGATGCTGGCGGGCAGGACCGCGTTGCTGGTGCCGGACACGTCCAGCGTGGCGCCCGGCTCCAGCGTCACCTGCGTGCCGCCGTTGATGGCGATCTGACCGCCCTGCGCCTGGACCAGCGCGCCGGCGCCGACATCGACGGTGCCGTAGGTCGAGACCTCCACCCGGCTCTCGCCAAGCGTGTCGGGCAGGAGATCGTGGTTGTTGAGCTGCGGGTTGCTGGTGCCGATGACGCCGGAGTTCGCGCGCGCGGCGTTGATGATCAGGCTGTTGGCGACGTTGGCGGCGCGCTGGCTGTCCAGCTCGGTCTGGCCGTTATCCTCCGGCTCCACCTCGGTGATCGAGCCCGATGCCAGTGCGACGCTGGCGGTGGGATCGCTGCCGTCGGTGGGCGTGAGGAAGTGGATGGTGCCGCGTGTGTTGACCGTGGTGGTCGATAGCAGGACGCCGGACTGGGTCAGCGCGTGGCCGACCAGGGAGATGTCGCCCTGGTCGGACAGGACGAGGCCGGTATTGGCGACCGATCCGGTGGTGAAAACCCCGGCGGTGCCGGCATTGCTCGCGCCGACCTCGCTGCCGAGCGTGGTGGACAGGATGTTGCCGGATGTCGCCGACCCGGAGAAGCCCTGCCGCAAGGTGAACTCCCTGCCGGCGGCCAGGACCGTCTGGCCCTGCGGCGTCACGATCAGGCCCGCATTGGCGACGTTGCCGCCCAGCAGCATGACGTAGCCGCCTGCGTTGGTCCCGGACGGGGCGGCGGTCTGGATCGACGCGCCGGCCTCGACCGTGATGGGGCTGGCGGTGCCGTTGACGAAGGTCGGCGCGTAGAACGCATTTGCACCCGTCACCGGGTCCGTGCCGAGGAACGTGAACGGGGCGCCATAAAGATCGAAGCTGACCTGGCCCGCGGCGTTGGTGCCGAATTGCGTAGGGGCTATGGCGGCAGTGGCCGCGATCAGCGAGCCGACATTGACCGTCGAGCCCGCGCTGAACGCGATGCCGTTCGCGTCGAGCACATAGACTTTGCCCTGGGCGCGGATGGCGCCGAGGATCTGGGCGGGGTTGGCGGAGGGATCGGCGACCGTGTTGATCGCGACCCATGACGAGGCCAGCGTGCCGCCCGCGCTCTGGTTGAAATTCAGCGTCGTGCGGGCGCCCACGTTGAACGTCTGCCAATTGAGCCGGGCCACCGGCGCCGTCTGCTTGACGGTGACCGACACGCCGGACGCGCCGCTCGCGATGCCGCCGACGTTGGCCGGGTCGTCCGGCGTCAGCGCGCCCTGCCACAGCGCGTTGCCGGAGACGGCGCCCGGTGCCGCCTGCAACCCTTTGCCCGCACCGTACCCGTCCACCACCACCGGGCTCGGCGCAGCCTGCGCGGTCTGCGCCGCGGCGGCCAGTGCCGCCGACAGCGAGTGATATTGCGCGGTGGCCCTGGCAAGATTTTGTGCGCCCAGGGCGGCATGTGCGCTGGCGGTGATGCCCAAGGCGGGCGAGATCGCCGCCTGCGATGCCCTGCTCGCCGCGGCGAGCGCCTGTGACAGCGATCTCGGGGCGGCTCCGGCGCGCCCAGGGGCTGCGACCAGCAAGGCTGTCAAGCTGACGCCATGCAGCAGGGCAAGGCGTGGTGAGATGGTGCTTGGCAAGGAAGGTCCGCCCAGAGTCGTGCGGACGAACCCTTAACAGAGGCGGACGGTCAGGGAGAAGCTGACAACAAAACTGTCATCGTAGCGTCACAATGCTCGACCAGCGCGTATCCAATTGAAAAAGTCTTTTGCCTTGGCGGACTCAAGTTTGGGAGCGAACACCTCCCCGCCCGAACCGCTATCGGTCACCGGCTGCATCGGTTGGCTTTCTTCGATGTCAGCCCTCCATTCGACCGTTCGGCCTGCTCAAGGCTCGCGCAGCGACCGCCGAAGGCGGCTTGGCCTTGAACAGGCCGAACGGTCGAATGACACTCGCGTGTCGAAGGCAGCCGCCGCGTTCGCCCGGGTGTTCGCTCCGTGACTTGAATCCGCCCTTGAAAAAGAAGGCTTTCTTCCCGCTAGAGGTCTCGGCCGCGGACCGCCGTCTTCAGCTCACCGAGGTTGGCCAGTTGTGTTTTCACGTGGCCGTAGAAGGTGAGGTCCTCGGCGATGAGGGTGGTGAGCTTCGCTTGTGTCGGCGGATCGAGTTGCTGTTCGGTCAGGATGGCTGGGGCGGTGTTGGTGGGCGGTTCGGGTTCGACGTCCCAGGTGTATTTGACCCAGTCGCTGTAGAGGGACAGGTCGGCGATTTCGAGATCGGCCAGGCGCGCGGCTTGCAGTGCCGCTGACGCGGTGCCGTCGCCGAGCGCGTTGCAGATCGGGTTGGCCTCGGTCATGCGCATGATGACCTGGCGGCCGACCGCTTGCCATCCGGCCAGATCGTCATTTGGCGGAAGCTCGGCGAAACGGATACGCCAGGGGGTGATCAGGGGCGTGTCCTGGGCCTGAGGCAGTTGCAAGCCGGCGAGTATGGCGTTGACCTGGCTGAGCATCAGGCCGGTCGGCTCGCGGACGATGGTGAACAGGCGATCGCCCGGGCGTTTGGGCGGAGGGTTGATGTACCAGGGCAGGGCGGTGTCGAAGCCCTCGCGCGGCGAGGTGGTTTGGATGAACGGGTAGAGTCTTGGCTGCACGATCTGGATGGTGCGGGTTGTGTTGAAGCGGCCGAGATAAGTACCCAGCGCAGGGAAGAATCGGATCTGGTCGCCCTGGCGCCACGTGGCCAGGCCGCGTGGGATAATAGCGTGCATGTCGTTGGCCATGGCGACGAAATGCTCGCCGGCGCAGCGGGGGATGCGGACGTAGAGGAGGCGCTGACGTTCAGGGTAGGCGTCGCAGATGCGGCGGACCAGGTTGTCGCGGAACTCCTTTTCCATGAGCAGGGTGCGGAGATGGGCGCGCGGGGCGTAGGGTGTCGGTTGCTCCGCCAACTCGTCCTCCGTAGGCCAGCGGCTGAGCGTGATGTAGGTGATCAGGCGCGGATCGGCCTGCCGCAGGTCGCACACCTCCATCAGGCTGGTGGCGGTGGCTTGCGGGCCCAGCGCCACGAATAGTTCGAAGAGCTCGCGCGGGCGGTTGGGAAGCGGGCGGCGGGAGGGGACGACACGCTTGTTGTCTGGGCGTTTGATGCCGCTGCCGATGAGCGATTCGATGAGGGATGGCATCGGCGTCTCCTGCTGAAGGCGGCATCGGGCCGAGGCGGTCAGATTGACAGCCTGAGCGGGGTGGGGCGATACGCGGCCGCTTCTTGAATGGACGCGTTGATGTCTGTCACCGCTTTTATCTTCCCTGGCCAAGGTAGCCAATCGGTCGGGATGGGACGCGACCTGGCGGCGGCTTTTGCTGCGGCTCGTGAGGTGTTCGGCGAGGTGGACGACGCGCTGGGCCAGAAGCTGTCCAAGCTGATGTTCGAAGGGCCGGCCGAGAGCTTGACACTGACGGAGAACGCGCAACCGGCACTGATGGCGATGTCGATGGCCGTGGTCAGGGTGCTGGCGAGCGATGGCGGGGTTGTGGTGGACCGTGGCGCGGCAGTGGTCGCTGGGCACAGCCTGGGCGAATACAGCGCGCTGGCGGCCGCGCGTGCGATCGGCGTGGCTGACGTGGCGCGCCTGCTGCGGGTGCGCGGGCGGGCGATGCAGGCAGCCGTGCCGGCAGGAGTGGGGGCGATGGCGGCGCTGCTTGGCGTGGAGATGGCGCAGGCGGGCGAGATCTGCGCCGAGGCGTCCGTTCTGCGTCGGCCGGACGAGCCTGACCTTGTGCAGGTGGTCCAGGCCGCCAACGACAACGGTGGTGGGCAGGTGGTGATTTCCGGCCACCGCGAGGCGGTGGAGCGGGCCGTGGAGCTTGCCCGCGTGCGGGGGGTGAAGCGGGCGATGTTGCTGCCGGTCTCGGCGCCGTTTCATTGTGCGCTGATGAAGCCTGCGGCCGAGGCGATGGAGCACGCGCTGGGGGAGACCGAGATCGGCGCCCCGATCGTCCCGTTGGTGGCCAATGTGACCGCGTCCAAGGTGCGTGAGCCGGACGAGATACGGCGGCTTCTGGTGGCGCAGGTGACGGGAACGGTGCGCTGGCGGGAGAGTGTGCTGGCGTGCACGGCGATGGGGGTGGACCGTTTCGTGGAGCTTGGGGCGGGACGGGTGCTGACCGGGCTGGTCAAGCGCGTGGCGCCGGATGCGGAGGCCTTGGCGGCCGGGACGCCCGCCGATATCGAGGCGCTGCTTCGCGTGCTGGCCTGAGGCGGGACGATGTTTCGGCTGGACGGCAAGTCGGTTCTGGTGACTGGAGCCTCGGGCGGCATCGGAACGGCTATCGCCAGGGCGTTGCACAGCCAGGGTGCGTCGGTCGTCTTGTCTGGCACCAGGACGGCATCGCTGGAGGCGCTGGCGGGCGAACTGGGAGAGCGGGCGCATGTGTGTGCGGCCGATCTGCGCGAGGCGGATGCGGCGGATGGGCTGGTGGCCTCGGCAGAGGCAGCGGCCGGCCCGCTTTGGGGACTGATCAACAATGCCGGGCTGACGCGCGATATGTTGGCGCTGCGCATGAAGGATGCCGACTGGTCGGCTGTTCTGGACGTCGATCTTTCGGCGCCGTTTCGGCTGTGCCGCGCGGCGTTGCGGGGCATGGTGCGACGCCGGGCGGGCCGGATCGTTCAGGTATCGAGCGTGGTGGGGCATACGGGTAATCCGGGCCAGGCCAACTACGCGGCGGCCAAGGCGGGACTGGCGGGGATGAGCAAAGCGCTGGCGCAGGAGGTCGGCAGCCGGGGCGTGACGGTGAACCTGGTGGCACCCGGCTTTGTGGACACCGCAATGACCGAGGCGTTGGGCGAGGCGCCGCGGGCACGGTTGTTGGATGCGATACCGCTTGGGCGCATGGGACGGCCTGAGGACGTGGCTGGGGCGGTTGTCTATCTGGTCTCCGAGGAGGCGGGGTGGGTGACCGGCTCGACGGTGCATGTCAACGGCGGCATGGCAATGATCTAGTGCCGCCGGGCCGCCGGACGTGGCGCTGTACCCAGCATTGACCTGGCTTTGCGGGGGTGTTGGAGACGTGCTAATCGCGCAGCAGCAGGCCGAGTTCGGCCGGGCTTGCGCCACCTGGCGGAGTTCGGGCGACTTATTGTGGCAATGGTTAGGTAAAGGTTAAGCACCGATGAGTGATATCGCCGACAAGGTTAAGAAGATCGTGGTCGAGCACCTCGGTGTCGAAGAAAGCAAGGTCACGCCCGAGGCATCGTTCATCGATGATCTGGGTGCGGACAGTCTTGATACTGTGGAATTGGTGATGGCGTTCGAGGAAGCGTTCGGCGTGGAGATACCCGAGGACGCGGCGGAAAAGATCAGCACCGTGAAGGATGCGATCGACTACATCGAGAAGCAGAAGGCCGCCTGAAGGCGGATATCGGCGCATCATGGCCTGGGCTGACCGACGCGTTGTCGTGACAGGGATGGGGATTGCGTCCCCTCTCGGCGTTGGCGTGGAGCATGTTTGGCGGCGGCTGATTGCCGGCGAGTCCGGGATCGGGGCGATCCAGTCTTTCGATACGACGGAGCTGCCGGCCAAGATTGCGGGTCAGGTGCCGGCCGGAACCCGCAGCGAAGGCGGGCTGACGCTGAGCGAGTGGATCCCGGTGAAAGACCAGAAGAAGATGGATCGCTTTATCCATCTGGCGCTGGTGGCTGCGACAGAGGCGGTCGAGGATTCGGGGTGGCTGCCGGAGGATGAGGCGGGGCAGGACGGGACGGGGGTGATGATCGGGTCCGGGATTGGCGGGCTGCAGACCATCTTCGATGCGAGCCGGATGGTGTTAGAAGGCAAGGTGAAGCGGCTTTCGCCGTTCTTCATTCCGTCCGCTCTCATCAACCTGGCGTCCGGACACCTTTCGATCAAATACGGCTTCAAGGGTCCGAACCATTCTGCGGTGACGGCGTGTGCCACTGGTGTGCATGCGATCGGCGATGCCGCGCGGCTGATCCAGTTGGGCGATGCCGACGTGATGGTGGCGGGCGGGGCGGAGGCCGCGGTGTGCGAACTGGGGATTGGCGGGTTCAGTGCCAGCCGGGCGCTGTCCACCGCGTTCAACGACACGCCGGCGCGTGCCTCTCGACCCTGGGATCGCGACCGGGACGGGTTCGTGATGGGGGAAGGGGCCGGGGTAGTCGTGTTGGAAGAGCTGGAGCACGCACGGGCGCGGGGTGCCAAGATCTATGGCGAGGTCGTAGGGTATGGGCTGTCCGGTGACGCCTATCACATCACCGCACCAGCCGAGGGGCATGACGGGGCGTTCCGGGCCATGCGGGCGGCCTTCAGGAATGGTGGGTTGGCGCCGTCCGATGTGCAGTATGTGAACGCGCACGGGACATCCACGCCGCTCGGTGACGACCTTGAGCTGGAGGCAGTCGAGCGGTTCTTTGGCGAGGCTGCGAGCGGATTGGCGATGTCGTCCACGAAGTCGGCCATCGGCCACCTGTTAGGGGCGGCCGGAGCGGTCGAGTCGATCTTCTCGTTACTGGCGATCCGCGATCGGGTGGCGCCGCCGACGTTGAACCTTGATGAGCCAAGCCGGGAGAGCGTGGTGGACCGTGTGCCGCATGCTGCCCAGGATCGGGCAATCGACTGCGTGCTCTCCAACAGCTTCGGGTTTGGCGGCACGAACGCCAGCATCATCTTTCGCCGGGTCTAGCCGAACTCGCGTGTTGTAGTGCGCCTACGATCGTGGTTCGCGACGGGCCTGCTGCTGGCGGGATCGGGCGCGCTGTTGGCGTACGGCGGCTTGGCCGTGATGGGGCAGCCCGGGCCGCTGCCAGAAGCGCGCGACGTGCTTGTGCCGCGCGGTTCGTCCGGCGTGGTGGCCGAGGCGCTGAGCCGCGCGGGTGTGGTGCGAAGCGTGTGGGTTTTCAGGGCTGCAGCAGCGGTGCTGGCTTGGCAGGGGCGCCTGCATTCGGGTGAGTTCGCCTTCCCCGGCCATGCGAGTGTTTGGCAGGTTCTGGCCGTGCTCCGGTTGGGGCGTCCGGTGGAGCACCGTCTGACCATCGCAGAAGGCCTGACGGCCTGGCGCATTGGCGAGGCTTTGGCGGGATCGCGAGGCTTGGCCGGCGATATCGTGCTCCCCGGGGAGGGTGACGTTTTGCCAGAGACGTATGCCTATGTGTGGGGGACGGGCGGTGCCGCCGTATTGGACCGCGCCCGACGGGCGATGGATGACGCTTTGGGGCGGGTTTGGCGTGAGCGCGAGGCGGGGTTGCCGTTCCATTCGCCACGTGAGTTGGTGGTGTTGGCCAGCCTGGTGGAGCGAGAGACGCATCTGGCGGCCGAACGCGCGCTGGTGGCGCGTGTCTTCATCAATCGTCTCACGGCGCGGATGCGGCTGCAGTCGGACCCCACGGTCGTATATGGCGAGAGCGGTGGAGCCGGAGTGCTGCCGGCCGGATTGACGCGCGATGCGTTGGAGCGGGTGGGCCCATACAACACCTACACGATGGCTGGTTTGCCAGCCGGCCCGATTTGCTCGCCTGGTCTCGCGTCGCTGCTCGCGGTGGCGCATCCGGCGGACAGCGCTGCCCTGTATTTTGTAGCCGACGGTTCGGGCGGGCACGCGTTCGCCGTCAGCCTGGGCGAGCATCTCCGCAATGTGGCGCGATATCGAGATATGCACCGCTAGCGGATTGCTGGCCGTGACATGAATGGGGCCAGTCTTGCGACTGGCCCTTTTCTGTTTGGTCCGAGTACGGAGAGGTTAGATGATGTGACCGGACAGCGAGGTGACACCGACGAAGGTGACCGTCGTGTCGTCCGAGAGTTTGACGGTGTAGTTGCCGCCGACGACCGTGCCGCTGTCCACGTTATGCTGGTTAGAGGCATCCACGCTGACCGAGTCGGCCGCGCTGAAGTCGTAGATGGTGATATTGCCGCCGTGGCCGCCCGCAGTGGTCTCGAGCGCGAAGATGTCGGATCCGGAGCCGCCGTAGAGCGATTCCGCACCGACACCGGTTGCGATGTAGTCGTTCCCGGTTCCGGCATGAGCGACCAGCGAGCCGGCGGTATCGGTCGTATTGGCGAAGAGGTTGAAGCTGCCGGCATTTGCGCCGTTCAGAGTCTCGTTCCCAGCGCCGGCCACGACGGTAAGGTTACCGTTGTTGGTTGTGGTGGCGAATACGAGATTGTTGCCGGAGGCGCCGAAGATAGCGGTCGGGCCGGACCCAGCGACGATCGAGTCCGCCTGGAACTCGTGGCCCATTACGGAAGAGCCTTGCTCGCCAACAAAGGTCAGGGAGCCCGAGCCGCCGAAGATGCCGTTTCCACCAACGCTGTCGAACACGGTCGTCGTGCCAGAGCCAGCCGTGATCGTATCACCGGCAGCACCGGAGCTGGTCGGGTTATCGAGGATGTTGACGGTCACGCTGCCGGAGCCGGTGAAGATGGTCTGACCGTTGGTGCCAGCCACGACAGTATCGTTCACGCCGTCGGCATTGACCGTGGCATGGCCGTCCCCGAGATAGGCGATGTCGCTGTTGGAGCCTGTATCACCCAGATTTATGAGTGTGCTGCCGGCGCCGCTGAACACGGTGCTGCTTCCGCTTCCGGTGTGGATCGAGTCAGAGCCGGCGCCACCAGTTATGGGGTCGCCAACAGCGTTATCGCCGAAGCGCTCGTTTGGTCCGGCGATGAAATCGACGTTGTCGTTGCCACCGCCGGCGTTGAAGGTGACGTT
>CAXUNK010000032.1:0-20383 GCA_964252425.1 uncultured Acetobacteraceae bacterium | reverse complement strand
GACCACCCACGCCGCCGCCCGGTTGGATGGGCGCGCGCTGCTGCTGGGGGTCGAAGCGCTGCACCAGCTCGGGGCAGCCATCTGGATCGGCGGCATACCGTGCTTCGTGATGGCGCTCGCCCGGCTCGACGAGGGTGGCGCGCTGCGCCTGGTCGGCGGCCGGTTCTCCCGCATGTCGGCCGCAGGCGTGGGCTGCATCCTGGTCTCCGGCCTGACCATGAGCCTGTTCTATATCGGCTCCTGGTCCGCCCTCTACGGCACCGCCTATGGCGTGATGGTGGGTGCCAAGATCGGCATGTTCGCCATGCTGCTCGGTCTGGGTGCGGCCAACTTCCTGGTCACCGAACGCCTGCGCCGCGACCCGGCCACGCCCGTCCTGCGCATGCGCCGCTTCGCCGAAGTCGAGATCGGCATCGGCTTCACCGTCTTCTTCGCCGCCGCCTCGCTGACCTCGGTGCCGCCGGGGGTGGACCTGACCCAGGACCGCGCCACCTGGCAGGAGATCGTCGCGCGCGATCTCTCTCCGCGCATCCCGACCCTTGTCTCGCCCGATCACGCGGGCCTCGCCATCCCAGCCCTGCAGGCGCAGCTCGACGCCGAGGCCCATGCGCGTGCCCAGCATCCCCGCGCCGCCTTTGTCGAAGGCTCCGGCGAGATACCGCCGCGCAACGCCGCCGACATCGCCTGGTCGGAATACAACCACCATTGGGCCGGGCTGTTCGTTCTGGCCATCGGCGTGCTGGCGCTGATCAGCCAGGCCGGCATGCGCTGGGCACGGCATTGGCCGCTGGTGTTCCTGGGCCTGTCCGCCTTCCTGTTCCTGCGCTCCGACCCGGAGGTGTGGCCGCTCGGCGATATCGGCCTGATCGAGTCGTTGCGCGACCCGGAGGTGGTGCAGCACCGCATCTTCGCCACGCTGCCGCTTCTGCTCGGCATCTTCGAATGGTGCGTGCGCACCGGCCGCCTGCGCAGCCGGGCCGCCGCACAGGTCTTCGCCCTGCTGTGCGCGTTCGGGGGTGCGTTGCTGCTGACCCATAACCACACCATCGCCAACGTGAAGGACGCGCTGCTGATCGAGTTCACGCACACGCCTCTGGCGCTGGCCTCGATCGCGGCCGGATGGTCGCGCTGGCTGGAGCTGCGCCTGCCGAACGGGCGATGGGCGGGGTGGGTCTGGCCGGGGTGCTTCGTGTTTATCGGGCTGCTTTTGGTGTTTTATCGGGAGGCTTGAATACTACCGGCCGGCTCTGAGAATGACGCTCTAAGCAAGCAGTCCTTTTTCGAAGAAAAGGACCAAAAAACTTCTGTACATCTTGTCTCACGCTGAGCTTCTTGAGCTGATCGATGCGGGGCTGCCTTATACGGCTTTGCGCATCCTTATCGAGGACCCGCGGCTTTGCGTGGAGTCCGACGATCCGTCCGCGCTCATGCTGGCCCTCTATCGTGGACAACCGGCGCTGGCCGGGGCCATCGCCTCCCGCCGCCGCGCGCTGACCGTCTTCGAGATGGCGGCCGCCGGGCTGACCGGGGCGCTCGAACGCGCGCTTGCCGAGCCGGGTGCGGCCCGCGCCATGGCTGCCGATGGCTTCACCGCGCTGCACCTGGCCTGCTTCTTCGGCCACGATCACGCCGCCGCGTTGCTGCTGCAAGCCGGCGCCGACCCGGGCGCCGTCGCCCGCAACGCCACACGTGTGCAGCCGCTGCACAGCGCGTCAAGCCACGGTCACCTCGCCATCTGCCATATGCTGCTGCACGCGGGCGCCGACCCGAATGCGGCCCAACAGGGCGGCTACACCGCGCTGCACGCCGCAGCCCTGCGCGGCGACGCACAGCTCACCGGTCTGCTGCTGGCCTATCGCGCCCAGCCATCCCGCCGCTCGGACGATGGGCGAACCGCCGCCGACATCGCGCGCCAGCTCGGTTTCTACGACATCGCCCGCCGATTGGCATAGCCGCCAATTGCGAATGCCTCGCATTTGTCTTGCACTTGATAATCATTCGCATTAGGCACGCGCCATGCAGCGCTTCCGCCTCTGTCTTTCGCTCACCGCCACATCCGTGCGCGCGGGCGCGGCACATGCGGTGCCGTTTGTGCTGGTGGCGGCCGTGCTCAGCCCGGCGTTCAGCGTGCCGGCGAGTGCCGCGCCGCCGCCGCTTTCGGTGCCAGCCAACACCGATGAGAACACGCCCGACACCGGGCAGGAGAGGGGCTTCCTCGGCAATCTGCAGAAGAGCAATTTTCTGTTGGGCGACCTGTTTGGCCTGCGCAGCTTCCTCGCCCGCTACGGCATATCGCTCGCGTTCCAGGAAACGAGCGAAGTCCTGGCCAACGTCACGGGTGGGGTCAAGGAGGGCGCCGAGTATGACGGGCTGACGCAGATGATCCTTCAGCTCGACACGCAGCGCGCCTTCGGCTGGTACGGCGGCCTGTTCGACGTCAGCGCCTTGCAGATCCACGGCCGGAATCTCAGCGCCGAGAACCTGCGGACCTTGCAGACCTCCAGCGGGATCGAGGCGGACCGCGCCACGCGCTTGTGGGAGCTTTGGTACGATCAGAAGTTCCTCGAGGAAGACCGGCTGGACATCAAATTCGGCCAGCAGAGCCTGGATCAGGAGTTCATCGTCACCCCGAACGGCGCCTATTTCCTCAACACCATGTTCGGCTGGCCGCTGGTGCCCTCGGTTGACCTGCCCGGCGGCGGCCCGGCCTACCCGCTCTCCGCCCTGGGCCTGCGTGTGCGCTACCGGCCGGTCAACGCCGTGGCGATCCTGGCCGGCATCTATAACGGCAGCCCGTCGCCCGGGACCGATGGGGATGCCCAGACCGACAACGCGTCCGGCGCCCGTTTCCCGACCGGCAATCACCGGCTGGTCTTCGCCGAGCTTCAATACACCTATCCGGCGCTGGGCGCACTCGTCTATCCGGGCGAGGGCGCGCCGCTCGGCCACACCTACCGGCTGGGCGCCTGGTACGATTCGGAAACATTCTCCGACCAGCGCTTTGACACCAACGGCGTCTCGCTCGCCTCGCCGCTCAGCGCCGGCCTGCCGCGCCAGCATCGCGGCGACTACTCGATCTACGCCGTCGCCGACCAGATGGTCTGGCGCAAGCACGACGATCCGAACCGCTCGCTGAGCGTGTTCGGCCGCGTGATGGGCACACCGCAGGCCGACCGCAACCTGGCCGATTTCAGCCTGAACGCCGGACTTGTGCTGCACGAACCGCTGACCAACCGGTCAGGCGACACGCTGGCGCTCGGCATGGGCTACGCGCATGTGAGCAGCCGCGTCTCCGCCCTGGATCGCGACGCCGCCACCCTGGCGCTGCAGGACGGCAGCCAGACCTATGCCGGCATACGCAGCAGCGAGACGTATGTGGAAGCCACCTACCAATATCAGATCCACCCTTGGTGGCAGGTTCAGCCCGACCTTCAATATGTCTTCAGCCCAGGCGGCGGCATCGCCGATCCCAGCAACCCGACCCGTCGCGTGGGGGACGAGTTCGTGCTCGGCCTGCGCACCAGCGTCTTGTTTTGAAAGGACGAGGTTCATGACCATCTCCGCGCGCGCACCCTCGTCCGGCCGTCCCCTATCCTGCGTCGCGAGGCTGGCGGCGGCCTTGCTGTGGTGCGGCCTGGCTCTGCCGGCCCGCGCCGATGCGCCGCACGGCTTTCTGGAGACGGTCCACCGCCATACCACGCTGACCTCGACTGTGTCCGACAACGGCGACCTCAACCCGTACGCGGTCGTTGTGGCCCCTGTCTCAGCCGGGCGCATCCAGAAGGACGATGTGCTGGTCGACAATTTCAACAACATATCGAACCTGCAAGGCACCGGCACCACGATCGTCGGCTACCGGCCATCGACCAAGGAGACCTACCTGTTCGCCCGAGTGCCGCAGCACCTGCCGCAATGCCCGGGCGGCATCGGCCTGTCCACCGCGATGACCATGCTGACCACCGGCTGGGTGATCGTCGGCAGCACGCCCAGCCGCGACGGGACGACCGCCACGCGGGGCGATGGCTGCCTGCTGGTGCTGGACCCGAACGGCCACGTCGTCGCGGTCTGGGCCGGACCCGCCATCAGCGATCCCTGGGGGGACATGGCGGTGGTCGATCACGGCAGCAGCGCGGTGCTGTTCGTCAGCATGGCGGGGTTCGGTTTGCCCGGCCCCGATGTGATCGACCCGGCGACCGGCCTGCCGACCAAGCTGCACGAGGCGACCGTGCTGCGCCTGAACGTGGCCATCGACGCCGGCAGTCCGCCCCGGCTGGTCAGCCAGACGGTGATCGGCCATGGCTTCGCCGCCCGTCCGGACCGCGACAATTTCCTGCTGGGTCCCACCGGCCTGGCGCTCGGCGCGGACAATACCCTGTACGTCACTGACGGGCTGGACAACGTGATCACCGCCATTCCCGACGCCGTCGCACGGACCGGCAGCGCCGGCACCGGCCGGGTGGTGACCAAGGACGGCCTGCTGTCCTGGCCGCTGGCGATGACCTGGTCGCCGCAAGGCCATCTGCTGGTCTGCAACGGCAAGGATGGCAGGCTGGTGGAGGTTGATCCCGCCGCCGGACGGCAGATCTACGCGCAATGGATCAACAACGACCAGGCCCAGTCGCCGCCGGGCAACGGCGATCTGTTCGGCATCGCGATGGCGCCGGACGGCAAGGGATTCTACTACGTGATGGATGACGTGAACGCGCTGATGCGCGGTGGCAGCCGGTGACCGCGCCGCCGGATACGCGGCCGGCCGCCGGCACGTCGCGCCGTGGCTTTCTTACCGCCTCGGCCGGGCTTGTGGCAGTGGCCGGTGCGGCACGCGCCGCCGCGCCGCAAGCCGACCAGCCGGTCGCGATCGAGCCGTTCTACGGCCCCCGTCAGGGCGGGATCGTGACGCTGCAGCAGGCCTACACCTATTTCGCCGCGTTCGACGTCACCACCGGCGCCAGGGCCGAGCTTGCAGAGCTGATGAGGTCGTGGACCGAGGCGTCGGCGCGGCTTTGCGCCGGCAAGCCCGCCGACCCGGCCGACTCCGATGACACGCTCGGCCTGCCGCCCGCGCGGCTGACGCTGACCTTCGGCTTCGGACCGACGCTGTTCACGCGTGACGGCCACGACCGTTTCGGTCTGGCCGCCCGGCGCCCGCCGGAGCTCGCCGATCTGAAGGTGTTCACCGGCGACCAGTTGCAGCCGGCGCGATGCGGGGGCGATCTCAGCATCCAGGCCTGCGCCGGCGACCCGCAAACGGCGTTCCACGCGGTGCGCCAACTGGCGCGGCTCGCCTATGGCCGGGCCGAGGCGCGGTGGGTGCAGGCCGGCTACGTTCCGGCGCTGGTCGGCCAGACGCCGCGCAACCTGATGGGGTTCAAGGACGGCAGCAACAACCCCGACCCGCGCAGCGATGCCGACATGAACGCGGTCGTCTGGGCCGGCAACGAGGCGCCTGACTGGATGCAGGGCGGAACCTATCTGGTGGCGCGCCGCATACGCATCGCGCTCGAACATTGGGACCGGATGAAGACGGGTTTCCAGGAACAGACGGTTGGCCGGAGCAAGACGACCGGGGCGCCGATCGGCGCCCAGGCCGAGATGGACAAGGCGGACCTCGACGCCACCGATGCGGACGGTAACCCGGTGATCGCCGAGAACGCGCATATGCGCCTGGCCTCCTCATCGACCACCGGCGCCCGGATCTTCCGCCGGGGCTACAGCTACAATGACGGGGTGAGTTTCACCGCCGAGCGCTGGCCCCCTTGGCGCCAGGCGATGGAGTACGATGCTGGCCTGCTGTTCCTGGCCTACCAGAAGGACCCGCGGACCCAGTTCACCCGAATCTTCGAGCGCATGTCGAAGTTCGACATGCTGAACCAGTTCACCACCCACACCGGCAGCGCGTTGTTCGCAGTGCCGCCGGGTGTGCAAGCAGGCGGGTTCGTGGGTGAGGGTCTGTTCGCCTGAGACGCACCTCTGAGTACAGCGAATCGGCGTTTCTCGCCACCTACTTTGACGTAAGAGTCAAGCCGTGGCAGTAGAATCTTGTCAGCGGGCGAAGTAGAAGTCTTTATCCGTCGCGAGGATCTTTCACCGTGCACTCAGATCGCGCTCTCCGCGCCCATCGCATCCGAATCGTCTGCCAGGAAGGCAAAACGGGTTTGTTCTACGCGACGAGTCCCGATCTCAAAGGGCTTCTGGTAGCCGAGCCGAGCCGCGCCGCGTTGGAGGAGGCTATCCCGCAGGCCATTGAGGATCTGTATCGCGCATCCGGCGAAGACGTGCTGGTAACGCCGCTGGATCAAGGAGACGAGGCGGAAGCGTCCTGGGTGGCATTCCCGGCCGCCGTCGCTATCCGCAGCCGCGATGGGCGAGCTGCTCTCGCCTAAAACGGCCTCGGTCCCTCTCCCAATAGGTATTTCAGCATCGCCACGATCTCGATCCTCTGATCGGGCGTTCTCTCCGTCGGATCGGGCACGCTGTGTTTGTCTCCGTCCCTGTCCTCGTAAACCGTCGGGATTTGACTCGGACGTAACCCAAGCTGCCGGACCGCAGCATAGTACTCGGCTATGGTCATGCTACCCTGTCCTGCTCCGACTTCGCGGTGTTCCGAGCAGTCAACACCTATCATGTCTCGCTGAGCCCACCAGACTGCGTGGCATCGCTCACCGGCCGGCGTGCCCCGCCCCTATCGTGACAGTCCCGCGACACGCGGCTATATGGCCGCGCCGGCGCCCACTTGCGCCCGGGTGGGGGCCCATGAAGATCGTCGCCTGCAATAGCAACCGCCCGCTCGCCGAGGCGGTGGCCAGACAACTCGGCACATCGCTCACCCGCGCCTCCGTCCGCCGCTTCGCCGACATGGAGATCTTCGTCGAGATCCAGGAAAACGTCCGCGGCGAGGACGTGTTCGTCATCCAGTCCACCAGCTACCCCGCCAACGATCACCTGATGGAATTGCTGATCATGCTGGACGCGCTGCGGCGCAGCTCGGCGCGGCGTGTTACTGCGGTCATGCCGTATTTCGGCTATGCCAGACAGGACCGAAAATCGGCGCCGCGCACGCCGATCAGCGCGAAACTGGTGGCCAATCTGATCACCGAGGCGGGTGCGAACCGCGTGCTGACGCTCGACCTGCATGCCGGGCAGATACAGGGCTTCTTCGACATCCCGCTCGACAATCTGTACGCGGCACCGCTGTTCGGCGCCGACATACGCGCGCGCTATGAGGGGCGCGACATCATGATCGTCTCGCCCGATGTGGGCGGCGTGGTGCGCGCGCGGGCACTGGCGACACGGCTGAACTGCGACCTTGCCATCATCGACAAGCGGCGCGAGCGGGCCGGCGTGTCCGAAGTGATGAACGTGATCGGCGACGTGGCCGGCCGCTGCTGCATCCTGCTGGACGACATCTGCGATTCCGGCGGCACACTGGTCAGCGCGGCCGAGGCGTTGATCCGGGACGGCGCACGCTCGGTGAGCGTGTATGTGACGCACGGCGTGCTCTCCGGCGGCGCCGTGGCCCGCATCGCGGCCAGCCCGATCGACATGATGACAATCACCGACAGCATCCAGGCGACCGATGCGGTCCGGCAATCGGCCAATGTGCGCGAGGCGACGATCGCGCCGCTACTGGCCGAGGCGATCCACCGTATCTCAGACGAGAGCTCCGTCTCGTCCCTCTTCGACTGATTCGTAAAAGTCTTTTGCTTCTTTTCTTCAGAAAAGAAGATTCTTTCTTTTAGAGTTCATGCAAGATGCACCCAATCCCCTTCCTGTTCCTACGTCACGGCGAGACGGATTGGAACGCGCAAGGCCTCACCCAGGGCCGCACGGATGTAAGATTGAACGCGGCCGGCATCGCCCAGGCGCATCGGGCGGCAGCCCGGCTGGCCGATCGCGGCGCCACGCGGATCGTCTGTTCCACGCTGGATCGCGCCAGGACCACCGCGGCCATCGTCAGCCAGGCGTTGCATCTCGATGTGTTGGCCGACCCCGATCTGCGGGAGGCCTGCTTCGGCAGCCAGGAGGGGCAGAAGATGGGGCCCTGGTACGATGACTGGGTCGCGGGACGCTACACGCCGGAGGGCGGGGAGGTGTTCGCCGATCTCTGCGCCCGTGCCGACGGCGCGGTCAGCCGCGCCCAACCCGCACCTGGCGCCGCATCGCCCGACCTGGTCCTTTTCGTGGCGCATGGCGCGTTTTTTCGTGCGGTCCGCGCGTTGATGGGGCTCTCGCCGCTGGTGCGCACCGATAACGGCGTGCCGCTGCGTTGCGACCCGCCGGACGAAGCGGGCCAACCCTGGACGCTTACCGAGCTGAGCTGACGAACAACCGCTCGACCGCATCGAATTCGGCGGCCCAGGGATGCCGCCCGGACCGCACGGTGGCGTCCTGCGGCCTGACGAGCTGGCAGACGCGCATCCCGGCCTGCGCCGCCGCGTCCAGCTCCGCCTCCACATCCGACAGGAACAGCATGGCCTCGGGCGGCAGCGCGCAGCACGCGGCGATCCTGGCGTAGCTCTCGCGGTCGCGCTTCTGCCCGATGGCGGTGTCGAAAAACCCGCTGAACAGCGGGACCAGATCGCCGGCCTCGGAATGGCTGAACAACAATCGCTGCGCCGCGACCGACCCTGACGAGTAGACGTAGAGCTGCCGTCCGGCCACATGCCATCGGCGCAGCGCGGGCGCCACGTCGCCGTAGAGCCGGCCGCGTATGGCGCCGCTCGCATAGCCCTCCGCCCAGATCAGGCCCTGCAACGCTTTCAGCGGCGTCGCCTTGGCGTCCGCATCCATCCACGCGAGGAGCACGTCCAGCACGGCACGGTCCGGATTGTCCGCGCGGATCTGGGCCAGCAGCGTGCCGATCTCAGGATCGGACTGTCCCCGGGCCACCACCGCCGTCAGCCGCGAGCGCGCGAACGGAAACAGCTCGTCGCGCACGAAGGCGATCGGGGTGGTGGTGCCTTCGATGTCGGTCAGGATGGCAAGCGGCGGCTCGCCCGGCGGATCAGGCTGCGGCAGGAAAGTGAGCGCTGATCGGATCGCCGGTATAGTGCGGCGTCCAGCCGCTGGTGTCGGTGAAGATGCGCAGCACCGTCGCACTCGGCTGCTCGCCCGCATCGAACCAGTGCTTGATGCCGGACGGCACGCTGATCAGGTCGCCCTGCGTACACTGCGCGTCATATACCCGCCCACTTGCGTGCAGGATGAAATGGCCGTGCCCCTGCACGAAGAACCGGACCTCGTCCTCGGTATGGATGTGCTCGTCGAGGAACTTGCGTCGCATGGCCGGGTAGGCCTCGTTGCCGGGCCGCAGCCGCAGAACATCGGCCGAACCCGCTCCGCCGTCGCCCATCAGCCGGTCGAGATGCGGCCGGTAGGCATCCAGGATCGCCTCTGACGGCGCGTCCGGATCGACGGCCACGTCCAGCGTCCAGCGTTCGAACCGCACGCCGATGGCCGCCAGCGCATCGGCTATGGCGGCCGGATCCTCGGTGCGCAGTTCGGGCTGGCCGGGCGTGGTGTCGGGCGTGACGATCAACCTGCTCATGACGCGCTCTCCCATCGCGGGCTGGCCAACTGCCGGCGGGCCAGCTCGCACTCCAGCAAAAACTCCAGCGCCTCCAGCCGTGCCAGACAGGCGGCCATGTCGTGTGCCCAGACATAGGCGCCATGGCCACGAATATAGGCGCCCAGCCTGGCCGCGGCCAGATGCGGCCGCATCACGCCGGCCAGGCGTGCGATATCCTGATCGTTGTCGAACACCGGCAATGTCAGCCGGACCGCATGCGTCGCCTGGTCAGCGAACGCCTTGAACACCTCGTAGCCCTCGAAGGTGATGCCGTCCGCGCGTTCGGCCATTGACAGCACCGTGCCGGCCACCGAATGGCCGTGCAGCACGGCGTGCGCCTCGGGCACTTCACGGTAGATCGCGCAATGCAACAGCGTCTCGGCGCTGGGCCGGTCGCCTTGGGTGAGTGCACGACCGTCCAGATCGACGCCGATGACGGAGAACCCGTCCAGGAACCCCTTATGGCCGCCGCTGCGCGTGATGGCGATGTAGTCCCGGCCGTCCTCACCGGCGAGCCTGAGGCTGATGTTGCCGGCGGTGGCCGGGACCCAGCCGCGCTGGTCCATGCGCCGGCCCGCCTGGATGATGGCCTCCTGCGCGCGGACGGGAACGCTGGCCAAGCCTTAGACCTGGCGGACGGTGCCGGTCGTCTGTGGTGGCACCTGCGCGGTCTGTGCCGGCGAGATCGGCGCGTTCGGCGCCGCGATCGAGCCGGCCGGCCGCTCGCCCGCCTCCATGGAGACGTCGTCCTCTGCCATGTTCTTCTTGAACGACTTGATGCCCTTGGCCACGTCGCCCATCAACGTGCTCACCTTGCCGGTGCCGAACAGAAGCAGCACGACTGCCAGCACGATCATCCAGTGCCAGATGCTGAAACTACCCATCGTAATAAATCCTCCGGACTCAGCCGTCTACCTTAGACGCGAACACGACCTCGCCCGGCACATGGCCCGGGCGGAGAAGTGTTGCAACACCTGGTTCGCTTTACCTGACGTTAACTAAACTTGTGCAAGTTTGGATGCGGGGCCGGCGGGCCCTGTGTTCTCCCTCAGCGCGCCTCAGGCGCGCCACTACGGGCGGCGCCTCACCCCAGGCGCCGCCCGGCTTTTCAGAGCGATGCACGGAAACCGGCGATCAGCGCCTCCGCCTCGTCGCGGTCGAAACCGAGCGCCCGCCTCGCCAAAGCCTGCCCGAACCCCGCGCGGGCGAAACTCGCCAAATGCCGGCGTGTCTCCTCCGCGTCACCCGCACGCGTCGCCCAGGGACCCATCCTGCGGCGCCGCGCATGGATCAGCGCGGCCGCCAGTTCGGCCATCTCGTCGGTAGGCAGCGCATTCTCCGTCAGCGGCCGCGGAACGCCCACCTTGGCCAGGTGGGCGCCGATCGCCCGGCGCGACCGCCCGGCGCGTGCCAGGGACTTCGCCCGCGACTGCGCAAACGCCGTGTCGCTGATGACGCCGGAGGCCGCAATCCGCCCGACCACACCGGCCACCTGCGCCCGCGCCTCAGCCGCGCGCCGCGCGATGTCTTCGGCATCGCCCTCCGCCAACCGCGCCCAGCGATCCACTTTCCGGTGCAGCACACGCGCCAGCCCGGCCTCGCTCGCCGCGTATCGCGCCAGGTATGTCAGGGCCGCTTCGTGCAAGGCGCGTTCGTCTGGTGGATCGGACGGCCTATCCGCGCGCCGGCGCATGCACGCACCCTATGTGTCACAACGGCGCCATTGAGGTGGCGGCCACCCGGCTGGTCAAGCCAGGCGGCCGCCCTGCCGTCCGTCGATTATCGCGATTTCTTGTACAGCTTGGTCGCGATTTCGAAAATCTCCTCCGGCGCGTAATCGGGCGCGAAGGCGCCGTAATTGCCGAGAAGCTCGGGCATCTTGCCGCCTTCCGGCAGGGCGTCCACAACCTCCAGCTGGCCAGGCGGATCGCCCGGCAACGCCGCCTCGTCATTCGACCAGATGCCGGCCGATTCCGCGTAATCCTCGGGGCTGAACCGGTAGAGCCGGCGGTGCCTGCCCTCATCGAGGTATTTCTGACACTCGGGGATGCGGTCCAGGTTGATGTTCGGCGTGGGCAGCATCTGCTCGATGGCGACGCCGGTGATCTTCTTCAGCGCGAGCGCATAGGCGTGTGCGTGCAGCGAGCCGCGCACCAGCAAATAGCCGCAGACCTCGCGCCCCGTCGGCTCCGTCATCGTCTCATACACGCGCAGCTTATGGATGCGCGCTCCGCACTCCAGATGGAAGTTGTGCAGCAGGTCGATGATCAAGTTGCCTGTTGTGGTCACCATGTCCATGTTCCATGAATTCGCGTTGGAATTCATCGGCATGGCGCCGCCGCCATTGGCCAGAAAGCTGCCGGCCAGGCGCACGTCCTGCATGTCCTTGAACGGCGCGTCGGAGACGTCCACGTTCTCCTTCGGGTTGCCAGGGCCGTTGTTCAGCATGGCGATGCCGTTGCTCACCAGCTCCACATGCCCCAGCTCTTCGGCGAAGATGCTCGACACCAGGCTGTAGAACGGACGCAGCTTCGTCTTGTTGCGAAAATTGAAGCTCTGGAACATGTAGTTGCCGAGCGTCGACATCTCACCGTACTTGCCGCCGAGCAGTTCCTGCAGGGCGGCCGCTGCGTTTGGTTCCGGCCGTTTTGGCTCAGGAAGCTCCGTGAGAAGCCGATCGATTCGCATGAACATGAAGGATGCTCCGTTGGTATGGCGGTTGCCGCACCCACTACGGACCCGTTCACCGCAGGTTTCGGCCGCCAGCATCACAAAACAGCGGACCGGCATCACGAAAGCCGGACACCTCAGGCCAATCACAGCCTCGCGCTTGGCTTGTCGGACGGGAGCTGCCACATTTCCAGCTACTCGCGTCCTCGCGGGAGGAGACCTGCCGTGAGCCGCATTCTACTCGTCGAGGATCACGAAGAGATCTGGGATTTCCTGTCGCGCAGGCTGACGCGGCGCGGCCATGAGGTGCTGGTGGCGACCGATGGCAAGCAGGGCGTCGAACGCGCCCATGCCGACAAGCCTGACATCATCCTGCTGGACATGAACCTGCCGGTGATGGATGGCTGGACCGCCGCCAGCCGGATCAAGGCAGACCCAGGCTCCGCGCACGTGCCGATCATCGCGCTGACCGCACACGCGATGTCGGGCGACCGGGAAAAGGCGATCGCGGCTGGGTGCGATGATTACCATCCGAAGCCCGTGGATTTTTCACG
Organism: uncultured Acetobacteraceae bacterium; assembly: GCA_964252425.1. Lineage (GTDB taxonomy): Bacteria > Pseudomonadota > Alphaproteobacteria > Acetobacterales > Acetobacteraceae > BOG-908. Next base: position 7,591 of record CAXUNK010000032.1, on the reverse strand, counting down.
GCTGCTGGAGCAGATCGACGCGCTGGTGCAGACGGTGGGGTAGGAAAGCGTCTTCTTTTCTGAAGAAAGAAGCAAAAGACTTTTGCTCCTTGCTGGCTCTAATTCCTTCGCCAGACTTCTTCCTGCAGAACCGCGGCGAAGAGTACCCAGCCCAGTAACGGAAGATCGGCGAGCGCTGCGCGGCGATCGATGACCGAGGCCGTGGCTGCGGCGCCTGCTGCTGTGGCCACCATTCCCGCAGTCACACCCAACGCCTCGCCCAGCTGCTTGCGGCCGAACAGCACCCATGAGAAGCCAGCCACGCCCAGCACGTTAAGCGCCCAGGCGCCCAGCGCCCAGCTTCGCGCCGGCTTGGCCGGTGCGGTCAGCAGCCGATAGCCCGAATAGCCCAGCAACGCGTCCAGCCCCGTCCAGGCAATCCCGAACACCGGGCCAGGCGGCGTAAACGAGGGTTTGCGCAGCGACGCATACCAGGCCGCCGTGCGCGGATGCCCGGGTGTCGGCGACCATCTCGCACCCAGCAACTGGGCGGTTATGACAGCCGAACCGGCGATGGCCGCGGCAGACGATTTCTGCATCAGCGCTGCATCTCCATCACCGCGGAGGGCGGCATCATGTTGGCGTTCAGATTGGCCATGATCCACAGCGAGCCGCTGACGACCAGCGTCACGATCAACACGCCGAAGGCGAGCGCCATCACGTTGTTGGTATTGTCCGGCCCCGAGCTGATGTGCAGGAAGAACACCAGGTGCACGCCCATCTGCGCGATCGCCAGCACGGCCAGCCCGACCGGTATGCCAGGACCCCATAGCAACCCGGTTTGCGAGACCAGGAACGAAGCGGCCGTCAGCAACAACGCAAACCCCAACCCCACCGAGTAGGTGAGCAGATCGCCGTCATGCGCTTCCTCACCGACGCCGGGCGGACGATCGGAGTGTACCGGTGGTGGCGTTTCCTGATCCATCATCGCAATCCCATCAGATAGACGAGCGAGAACACCGCGACCCACACGATGTCGAGCGCATGCCAGAACAGGCCGAAGCAATGCAGGCGCCGCAGAACGTAGTCACGCCGGCCCTGAATCGCCACCTGCGCCACCATATACGTGAGCCACAGCAGACCCACGGTTACGTGTGCGCCATGCAGTCCGACCAGGCCGAAAAACGCGGACAGGAAGGCGCTGCGGTCCGGCCCCGCGCCGTGCGCGATCATGTCGGCGAACTCGTTCAGTTCCAGCCCGAGGAAGGCCGCGCCCAACGCGAAGGTCGCGGCCGCACCGATATAGAACCCCACCATCCGGCCACGCTCGATGGCCACTGCCCCCAATCCGCACGCGTAGCTGGAAAACAGCAGGCACACCGTCTCGATGGCGACCGGGCGCAGATGAAACAGGTCACGCCCCGTTGGACCGCCGGCGGTGTTTCCCGACAGCACCGCATATCCGGCGAACATCGCCGAGAACATGACGATGTCGCTGAGCAGGAAGATCCAGAAGCCATAGGCGACCGTGATCCGCACCGGCGCCGGGCCGCCGGGACCACGTCCCGTGGCCCGCGATGGCTCGCTGGAGATGGAGACGCCGGCGGCGTGCGACGCGCTCACGCGTGGACCAGGCTACGCTGGCGCGCGCCCTCGATGCGCGCCACTTCCTCGGCGGAGATCTCATCCTCTCTGCGCTCAATCCAGCCGAACACGGCCAGGGTCAGCACCGCGCACACGAGTCCCAACATCGCCATCCACCAGATATGCCAGATCAGCGCGAATCCGGTCACCACGGAGAAAAACGCGGTGATGAACCCGTTGGCGCTGCGCTGCGGCACCTCGATCGCCTCGTAATGTGGTGCCGGCGCGGGATCGCCCTGCTTCATCATCCAGAACGCGTCGGGTCCCTCCACAATCGGCATCACGGCAAAATTATAGGGTGGAGGCGGCGAGGATGTGGACCATTCGAGCGTACGCCCGTTCCACGGATCGCCAGTGAGGTCCCTCCGCTGGTCGCGCGTGCGCACGCTGACCACCAGTTGCGCGATCGTCGCCACGATCCCGCACAAGATCACCACGGCGCCGATTTCGGCCACGATCATGTAGGGCTGCCAAGACAGGTTCGAGTAATGCTGCATGCGGCGCGTCATGCCCAACAGACCGACGACGTAGAGCGGCATGAAGGCGAGATAGAAACCGACGAACCAGCAGACGAACGAGATGTTTCCGAGCCGTTTGTCGAGCGTGAAGCCGAATGCCTTCGGAAACCAGTAATTGTAGCCGGCCATGGCGCCGAAGAAGACGCCGCCGATGATGACGTTATGGAAGTGGGCCACGAGAAACAAGCTGTTATGCAATACGAAATCGGCGGGTGGCACCGCCATCAGCACCCCGGTGGCCCCGCCGATCACGAACGTGATGATGAACCCCGTCGCCCACCACACCGGCACTTCGAACCTGATGCGGCCGCGGAACATGGTGAACAGCCAGTTGAACACCTTCACGCCCGTGGGCACCGCGATGATCATCGTCATGATGCCGAAAAATGCGTTCACGTTGGCCCCGGCACCCATGGTGAAGAAGTGGTGCAGCCACACCATGAACGAGAAGATGCAGATCGCCATCGTCGCCATCACCATCGAGCGGTAGCCGAACAGGCCCTTGCCTGAGAACGTGGCGAAGACTTCGGAGAAGATGCCGAAGGCCGGCAGGATCAGGATGTACACCTCCGGGTGGCCCCAGGCCCAGATGAGGTTGAAGAACATCATGGCGTTGCCGCCGCCGTCATTGGTGAAGAAGTGGAAGCCCAGGTATCGGTCAAGCAGCAGCATCGCGTACGTGGCCGTCAGGATCGGGAACGCCGCCACGATCAGCAGATTGGAGGCGAGCGACGTCCAGCAGAAGATCGGCATGCGCATGTACAGCATGCCGGGCGCCCTGACCTTGAGGATGGTGGTGACCAGGTTGATGCCGGCGAGCAGCGTGCCCACACCGGAAATCTGCAGCGCCCACAAATAGTAATCGACGCCCACACCGGGCGAGAACTGCAACTCCGACAGCGGCGGATAGGCCAGCCAGCCGGTGCGCGCGAACTCGCCCACCACCAGCGAGATGTTGACCAGCAATGCGCCCGACGCGGTCAGCCAGAAACTGACGGCGTTCAGCACCGGGAACGCCACGTCGCGCACGCCCAGTTGCATCGGCACCACGAAATTCATCAGCCCGATCATGAACGGCATCGACATGAAAAAGATCATGATTGTGCCATGCGCGGAGAAGATCTGGTCGTAATGTTCGGGCGGCAGGTAGCCGCGCGCGTGGCCGGCGGCCAGCGCCAATTGCGAGCGCATCATGATGGCGTCGGCGAAGCCGCGCAGCAGCAGCACGAGCGCCATCAGCGTGTACATCACGCCGATGCGCTTGTGGTCCACGCTGGTCAGCCACTCGCGCCACAGGTACGGCCACCATCGCTTGTAGGTGATCAACCCGAGCACGCCCACGCCGCCGAAGATGATCAGCGCGGAGGCCGCCATCGGGATCGGATCGTGCAGCGGTATGGCCGACCAGGTCAGTTTGCCGAACATGTCAGTTCTCCTGGTGCTGGGCCTTGGTGGCCACCGTCCGGTGCAAGATGTCGCCGAACAGATTATTGTCCACGGCGCGATACGTCGCTTGCGGCACGTCGCCGCTCAGCTTGGCAAGTCTGTCGTAATGCTGGGCGTCCAACGCGTCGCCCTGGGCTTGCGCGTGCGTCACCCAATCGGCGAAGGCGGCCGGCGAGACCGCGTGTACGATGAAATCCATGTCGGAAAAACCGTCGCCGCTGAAATGCGTGGCCAGGCCGAAGTAATCGCCGGGCGTGTCGGCCAACAGGTTAAGCCGCGAGGTCATGCCCGGCATGGTGTAGATCTGACTGCCCAGTTGCGGGACAAAGAACGAGTTCATCACTGTCGCCGATGTCAGCTCGAACGACAAAGGCGAGCCCGCGGGCACAATCAATTGGTTTACCGCTGCCACGTGCTGGTCGGGATAGATGAACAGCCATTTCCAATCGAGCGAGACCACCTGCACGCGCAACGGCGGATTTTTGCCGCTGAGCTTGATTGCCGGGTCGAGCTGGTGCGAGCTGATCCAGGCCACGCCGCCCAGCAGCATGACGATCATCGTCGGAATCGACCACACCACCAGCTCGATCCGCCCGGAATAGTCCCAGTCCGGCCGATACGCCGCGCGTGCGTTGGATGCGCGATACCACCAGCCGAATACGAAGGTCATCACGATCACCGGCCCCACCACGACCATCATGATGGCGGTTGCGTCGAACAGGATCATCCGCTCGGCCGAGCTCACAGGACCGTGCGGGTCGAGCACGCCGCCGCAAGAGGCAAGGCTCGCGCAACCTACGGCGGCCAGCATGCGCGCGCTGCGGTTGAACAGCCTGAGTGCGGGCGGCGTCACCATCGTCTCATCCTCCGCAAACGTCAGCCAAGCCCCGCTACTATAAGCGCCGGATGCTCCCGTCGAACATCGTCGCGCTGAACCTGTGTGCGGTGCCGCAAATGCCAACCCGCGCCACAGGCCGGCTCAGCGCTGCGGCACAGGTGCTGCCGGCACGCCGCGCCGCCCCTGCGCATCGACCGCACGCACGCCGAACAGCCAATCATCCTTGGAATAGGGCAAAGTCAGCGTCGTGGCGGAACCGGCATCCACGCTGTCCGTCCATTGCGGAGCGTCCGTCGCGCGGCGCACCACCTCGTAACGCGCCGCCCCCGGCACGGCCGCCCAGCCCAGCGTCGTGTCGTTGGTCAGCGCGCGTGTGACGACAAAAACGTGATCCGGGCGTCCCGGGCCGAACGCCAGGCTGGCCAGCACGGCCACGTTGTAGCCGGTGACGCGGGCCAGGTAGTCGAAATCCATGAAGCGGCCGAGATCGCCGTACTGCACACCGCCCTCCATGCGCACGTTCTGGTGCTGGTGGGCGAAGTTTTCGACCGGTTCGACGAAACGAATGGCCGGAAAGCCCGCTTCGGTAAAGGATTCCTGATCGCCGCCGCGCAGGAAGCGATCCGCGCGATAGATCAGCTGGCCGCCAAATCCGGGCATGTACATGTCGCCCATGGTCTGCGCGTAGCGCGCCAGTTCGCGCGACGGCGAGTCGTTCTCGCTGCCCAGCAGGTTGACGCGCTTGGGGTCGGCACCCTGCGGCAACGCCTCGGAGAAGATGCGCACGCTGTGCGGGTTCTGCTGTCCCCGGTCCCCGACCGAGGCGCCGACGATGTCGTTGTTGAGGTCGCCCTGCACGTCGGCGCCGGCCTGTTTGAGCGCGGCGGCGTGGTGGGCCGAGCCAAACAGCCCCTGTTCCTCGGCATCGTAGGTCGCGAACACGATGCTGGCCTGCGGGTGCGTGCCCGCCAGCACGCGCGCCGCCTCCAGCACCAGCGCGGTGCCCGACCCGTTATCGTCCGCGCCTGGCGCATCCTGCGTGCCGTCGCTGTTGTCGGAGTTGCGCGAATCGTAGTGGCTCGAGATCACATAGGTTCGACCGCCCGGCGCCTCGCCGCGCAATGTGGCCACCACGCTGGAAATCTTGACCTCGCGCGGCACGCGCCGTCCGTCCGCAGCCTGGGTATATTCGTCGAGCGCCACCGTCATCCGCCCGCCGCTGCCGGCGGCGATCTGCCGGAACTGGTCGGCGATCCAGTCGCGCGCGGCGAACACTCCGCGGCCCGCGGGCGCGCGGTCGGAAAATGTGCTGCGCGTGCCGAAAGCGACCAGGCGCTCGTCGGTCGCGCGCAGGCGGGCGGCCGAGATTTCGGCCAGGATGGAGGCGATCTGAGGATCAGGTGCCGGATCGGCCGCGCTGGCCGGACAGGCCAGGCTGCACATGAAAGCCAGGCACAGGGCTGCACTCTGTCGCATCTCGTCTCTCCCCGAAGTGGTGTCGCGGCCCGCCGGCGCCGATGGCGTGCCGCGAGAGAGACTACGACCGGGCGGCCAGCGCCGCCACGCGCCGTGCGTTGCCGGCCCAGCTATAATCGCGCCGTTCAAGCGCGGCGCGTGCCGCCTGGCCCAGGCGAACGCGCAGCGCCGCGTCGCCGATCAGCCGCTCGACCGCGCCCCACATCGCTCCAGGCACGTCCGGCTGGAACAGCAGCGCGGTCTCCCCCTGCGTCAGCACCTCGCATATATTGGGCTGGTCGGGGGCCACGATGGCGCAGCCCGCCGCCATGTAGTCGAACAGCTTGAGCGGCGAGGCATAGGCGGTGGCGCTCGGCTGCAGCGCGATGTCGAAGCCGGCAACCACGGACGGCACGTCGTGCGGCTGCACCAGCCCCGTGAAGCCGACCCGGTCGGCGATCCCCAGCCGCGCCGCCTGCGCGATGAGGTCGGGTATCGCCGGCCCTTCGCCCACCACGACCAGCCGCACGTTCGCCGGGCCCTGCGCCAGGCCGTCCAGCACCCGGTCCAGCCCATGCCAGGGCCGCACGAACCCCACGAACCCAAGGGTGACCGGCCCGTCGCACGCGCGGGCGGGCAGGGCGGCGTAGCGCGACAGATCGACCCCGTTCGGCACCACCGTGATCCTGCCCCGGTCAACCCCGCCGGCCACCAGGATGTCGGCCAGAACGCCCGTCACCGGCAGCACCCGCTCGGCGCTCCGCCAGGTGTAGCGCTCCAGCCGCTTGGCCAGGCCCGTCAGGCGCAGATCGCCATGGCGCGCGCGCTCGTCGGCCAGCGGCGAGTTCACCTCCAGGAACAGCCGCGCCCCGTGACGGCGGGCCAGCCACGCGCCGGCCAGGAAGTACAGGTTGCAGCGTTCATAGACGATGTCCGGCTTGAACGCCCGCCAGGCGGCCTCCAGCCGACGATAGGCGGGCGCGTTGTAGGCCAGCTCCGCCGCCTCGCTCAGCGCCCCCGGCAGCAGCGCGCGCAGCCGGGCGACGAGGCGGCTTTCGCCACCGAACTCCGCCTGGCTGTAGGCGCCGGGACCCACCACCAGCACCTCGTGCCCCGCCTCGCGGAACGCCCGCACCAGCTCTTCCAGATGCACACTCTGCCCGTCATGGGACTGGATGCGATGGCTGTAGAGGACGCGCATCAGCCCGCATCCTGCGGGAAGGGATTGGCGCCCAACTCGGCCAGCACCGCCCAGGCGGTGGGCGCCAGATGCGGGCGCCGGTAATACAGGAAATCGGCGGAATGCGTGTCCAGTCCTGTGCTCAAACCCGTCGTCAGCGTGGGGGTGGTGGAGGCGTAGATCAGGCCGGACGGGGCGGTGTTGGCGCGCAGCGTGCCCATCAACCGGGCAGCCTGTCCACCGCCGCCCAGAAGGCGCGCCGTCAGTGCGGTGAATGCCGTCCCTTCCAGCCAGATCCCGTCGCGATCGGTGTTGAAATCCACGCCGTCCGTCTCGCCCGCGCCAGCCCCGGCCGGCAAGCCGTGCCGCGACAACACCCAGCCCAGCGCCGGCCGCCAGCCGGGCCGCGCCCCGTCCGCGAGCAGGGGCCCCAGATTGGCGGCCCCGGCCGAGCACTCGTTGCCACTCCCGTCCGGGCGCAGCCCGGCGGCGCAGCGCTGCGGGCCGGGCAGCCCCCTCTCGTCGACGAAG
>CAXUNK010000031.1:5093-20531 GCA_964252425.1 uncultured Acetobacteraceae bacterium | reverse complement strand
GGCCACGCGCGCCAAGTGCAGCAACTCGTCCTGCGCCGCGAAACGGCGTTCCGGCTTTGGCTGGGATGGTGCGAGGCCGGCCGGCGTCTGAGCCGGCTTCGCCAACATCGCCTCGGCCGCCGTAGCCGGCTGCGTGAGTGGCGCACGCGCCGGTTCAGGGGCGGGCGGAGCCTCCGCCGCCCTGCGCATGATCGGTTGCGGCTTGGCCTCCAGCTTTGCGGGGCGGGGTATCGCCTCACTCGGGCGAACCGCCGCCTCTGGCGTGGCGCTCGGCTCCGGCGCCTGGGGCATGCCCGAATCGGCGACGAGCCGAACCGGCGAGGACGGGTTCGACACTGTCCGGCGGATGATCTCGTTCGTACTGCGCGCCGGCACGGCCAGAGCTGTGTCTGCCTTCGGCGGCGGCTGGATCGCCGCCGTGCGCGCACGTAGCGTCTGCAATCGGGTTTGAGCGTCCTGGTTTGCCGGAAACCGCGCGGCTGTCTCCACCGACAGTCGAAGCGCCTCTTCGAAACGCCCCGCCTCGTCCAGCAGGCGGATCAGCCGCAAACGCAGCCCGACCTTTTCCGGGCTGGCGGCCATACGCTCGGTCAGCGACGCGATACGGATTTTGGGATCGGCACCGTCATGGCCGCTTGTGACCATTTCGCCGGTCACATCGCTCATGCCACCCCCCAAGCCCACAACACTCACTGACACCATACTACGAATGAGGGCCGGTGAAGGATGCGTCGCAGCCAGGCGGGGCATGTAACGATGGCGTGAGATAAGCGGGTGCGGGTAGGATCAGTGCTGTTGCCCGGTGGCGGGCGGTGTGGCCGATGGAGAGGCGACCGAGGCGGGTGCGGGCGGCGCCTGGACCGGCATTGTGGCCGGCGCTTGCGGCACAGCCGGCGCCGGCGCACCGGCTTGCAGCGGGGCGTTGAGCTGGGGCGGATGCGTCGCGTAGCGATCGATGTCCCTCAACTGCGTGCAACTGTACAGCTGTGGCACGAACACGTAGCAAACCAGCAGGAACAGCCCCAGCCCCATCCAGTACGAGGCAGTCTTGGGGGCCCTATGCGACTCGAGCCATAGCTGCACGATCGCGAGCGGCGGATGCGGCGCCTGTGCCACCAGCCCGGTGACCGGACCGGACGGGTAGCGGCTGGTGCGCTCGTTGAGGTAGTCGCGCACCTCGTCCGGGCCGCGCAGCTCCATGGCGATGAACCAGCGGCGCAGATCGTCGGGATTGTAGTAGACGTACTCGTACTCGCCGAGCTGCTGGCGCCAGAACTGCGCGATCCGGATTTCCTCGATGAAGTCCACGCCGGCCATTGAGAAACCTCGATCATGTCAGGTCCTGTCGGGCCTGGACCGACGGACGATACAACCACCCGGCAGCCTTGCGCCACATCACGTAGCCGCCTGATGCACCGCCTCCGGGACGCCGTACCCTCGCATGAAAAGGTCAACGGCGCGTGTCACCACCTGGTCGATCTGCGCCTCGCCCGGCATGCCGATCAGGTGCAGGCGCCGGCGCATCGTCAGCTTGCTCTGGATCAGCGCGAAGAACTGTTCGGCCGCGAACTCGTAATCCGTGACGCGCAGCAGCCCGGCCTCGGTGCTGCGGCGCAGATAGGCCGACAGGTGGTCCATCCCGCGCGCCGGCCCTTCGGCATAGAAGGTCTGCGCCAGTTCGGGAAACTTCTCGGCCTCGGCCACCACCATGCGGTAGATGACCAGGCTCGCGTCCGACAGCAGCATGGCCATCATGCGGCGGCCGATATGGTGCAGCACGTCGGCCGGCGGCGTCGTGCTCTCCAGCTCGTCGAATGCCAGCACGATCCAGCGCGTGCACTCGCGATGCATGTAGGCCGCGAACAGCTCCGCCTTGCCGCAGAAATAATTGTAGAGCGTGCCCTTCGACACGCCGGCTTCGGCCGCGATCCGGGACATGCTCGCCCCCTCATAACCGTCACGCGCGAAAACCAGGGCTGCGCCGTCCAGGATCTGCGATCGCTTGCACGCGTCGGCTTGGGCGGGCGCGGCCGTTTCGGCGCTGGCCATGGTGGGTCCCCTGGACTGGCGCTCACGATCGGGGCAAAGGAGAGGTATGTCAACGCTGACCGAACCGATCGGTCAGCGCCGCCGCACGCGACGTGGCCGAGCAGAGGAGTACGCAAATGGTGCGCCGCCCGTTACTGCGTTGCCTCGCCGGTATCTCGAGCGTCCCCGTGCTCGCCAGCGCGCTTCTCGGCTGCACTGTCGGCCCCGATTTCAAGCCGCAATCGATCTTCTCTCCCGCCACCTGGTTCGCCGCCCGCCATGCGGCCCCGGCGCCGCCGGCCGTGGCGAGCGAGCCGGTCAGCGAACCGATCGACCCCAACTGGTGGAGCCTGTTCCACGATCGGGAGCTCACCTCGCTGGAGCAGCGCGTGGGCGCTGCCAACCTCAATGTCCGCCTGTCCACCATCCGCCTGGCCGAAAGCCGCTCGCAACGGCAGATCACCGGGGCGGACCAATTCCCGACCCTGACCGGCAGCGGCTCCTACACCAGGGAGCGGGTCAGCGGGAAAGGCGTGGTCGGCATCTTTGGCGGAGCGCCTAACCCGAGCGGCAGCTTCGCCAGCACCGGCGGCGCGGCCAGCGGCACCACCGGCCGCTCGGGCGCCATCCCAAGCAGTGTCGGCGGCAGCACCACGATCCCGCCGTTCAACCTGTGGCAATACGGCTTCGACGCATCCTGGGAGCTCGATTTATGGGGCCGGGTGCGGCGGGAGGTGGAAAGTGCGGATGCGTCGCTGGAGGCCTCGGCCGATGCGCGCCGCAACTCGCTGCTCTCAGTCCTGGCCGAGGTGGCGCGCGACTACGTGCAGTTGCGCGGCCAGCAAACCCAGCTTGCCATCGCGCGGGAGAACATCGCCACCGAAACCCAGTCGCTTCAGCTCAGCCGCGACCGGTTCCGCGGCGGCCTGACCACCGAGCTGGACGTGGCCAACGCCGCGGCCCAGTTGCGCAGCACCGAGGCGCAGATCCCGATGCTGGAGGAGCAGCAGGACCAGAGCATCAACGCGCTGAGCTTCCTGCTGGGCGAGGCGCCGCAGGCGTTGCGCGCCGAGCTGGTGACCGCCGCACCCGTCCCCCCCGTGCCGCCGCGCGTGCCGGTGGGCGTGCCGTCCGAACTGGCACGCCGCCGGCCGGACATACGCCAAGCGGAGGCGCAGCTGCACGCAGCCACCGCCGATATCGGCGTGGCGGTCGCCGACTTCTATCCGAAGATCACGCTTGATGGCAGCCTGGGCCTGCAGGCGCTGAAAGCCAAGGATCTGGGCAACTGGGCGGCGCGGCAATACGGGCTGGGCCCTACCATCAGCATCCCCATCTTCGAGGGCGGACGGCTGCGGGCCACCTTGGAGCTTCGCAAGGTCGAGCAGCAGGAAGCGGCGCTGAACTATCAGCAGACCGTGCTGCAGGCCTGGCACGACGTGGACAACGCGCTGACCGCCTATGCCGACGAGCAGCGCCGCCGCGACTCGCTGGCCGAGGCGGTGGCGCAGAACCGGCTGGCGGTGCGGCTGGCCCGCGACCGCTACACCCAGGGCGTCGAGGATTTCCTCAACGTGCTGGATGCCGAGCGCAGCCTGCTCGCCGCCCAGCAGCAACTGGCCGACAGTTCCACGAGCGTGTCGTCCAACCTGGTGCAGCTGTACAAGGCGCTCGGCGGGGGGTGGGAGACGGCTTATCCTTTGGCGGCGAAATAGGAAGCGCTTCTTTCTTGGGAAGAAAGAAGCAAAGAACTTTTGTTCAGCTGTCGCGGGCTCATGACCGAGCATCCGGCACGTTCAGATGCAGCTGATCTTCAGTGCCGTCGCCTAGCCGTCCGTTCTACATCGGCAGCGAAATCTACCGCTACTCCACGTACGGCGCCTCGCACCCGCTGGCCGTCCCGCGCGTCTCTACCGTCACCGACCTGTGCCGCGCCCTCGGCTGGCTGGAGGGCGGCCAATACGTCGAAGCGCCGATGGCGACTGTCGCCGAGGTCACGCGCTTCCACGATCCTGGATACGTCGCGGCGCTCGCCCGGGCCGAAGCCATGCAGTCGGTGAGCGAGGAGGATCGCGCGAAGTATCGGATCGGGGCCGAGGGCAACCCCGTCTACCCGGAAATCTATCGCCGCCCCATGACATCGGCCGGCGGCGTGCTGCTCGCCGCCCGACTCACGCGCGATGGCGGCATCGCCTACTGTCCGGGCGGCGGCACGCATCATGGACGGCCGGACCGCGCGTCCGGCTTCTGCTACCTCAACGATCCGGTGCTGGGGATGCTCGCCTGGTTTAACGCGGGCATCGGCCGTGTCGCCTATCTCGACATCGACGCGCATCACGGCGACGGCGTGCAGGATGCGTTCGCGGTCGATGACCGCGTGCTGACGATCAGCGTGCACGAGGCCGGGCGCTGGCCGCGCACCGGTGCCGCCCAGGACCGCGCCGGCGGGGCTGCACGCAATTTCCCCGTGCCGGCCGGCTTCAACGACAGCGAGATGCGCGTGCTGATGGAGCGCGCGATCCTGCCCTTGATCCAGGCGCACCGCGCCCACGCGATCTTCCTGCAATGCGGCGCCGACGCGCTGGAGGAGGATCCGCTCTCCCGCCTGTCGCTATCCAACAACGCGCATTGGGCCGTGATCCGCGCGGTCCGCGACCTGTCGCCCAGGCTGATCGTGACGGGGGGCGGCGGCTACAACCCGTGGAGCGTCGCCCGCTGCTGGGCCGGCGTGTGGGCCACGCTGAACGATTTCGCCGTCCCGGATGCGCTCCCCCCAGCCGCCGAGGCAGTGCTTCGCCCGTTGCGCTACAATCGCGCGGCGGGCCGCAACCCGCCCGCGCACTGGTTCACCACCTTGCGCGACGCGCCACGCGAAGGCCATGTGCGCGCGGAGATCAACGCGCTCGCGGCGCAGGCGATGGAGGCATTCTGATGCGCAACTGGCTGGTGGTGGCGGCGCTCGCGTGGCCGGTCCTGTCCGCGGCACAGCCAGCGCCAGACACGCTGACGGAGCCTACCGGCCCGCAGCCCACGTTGCCCACGCAGACGCTGACCATCGTGACGCAGCAGGGCGCGCGCCACGCCTTTACGGTCGAGATGGCGACCACGCCGCGCGAGCAGCAGGTGGGCGAGATGTTCCGCACCAACATCCCCGCCGATCACGGCATGTTCTTCGACTGGGGTACGGTGCGCGAGCAGCCGATGTGGATGGAGCATTGTCCGGTGCCCGAGGACATGGTGTTCATCGGCCAGGACGGCACGATCACCCATATCGCCGAGAACACCGTGCCCGAGAGTCTCGCCAACATTTCGTCGGGCGGCCCGGTCCGCGCCACGCTGGAGCTGCAGGGCGGGATTACCGAAAAACTCGGCATCCGCGTGGGAGACCGGGTGACGGGCGTGGTGTTCAGATAGGCGCCGCGCAGGCGCCGTATGTCGTGGCACGCACGCCGTCCGGCACCGTCGTCTCAAGCAATGACGCCAGTTCGGCCTCGTGCTCATAGCCCGGCATCAGCCGGTCGAGCAACGCGTCCCGATTCGTCGCCGGATGAAAATACATCTCCGACACGCCCGGCGGCAGTCGCTCCAGCAGGTGCTGCGTGCGCGTAGGAGTCATGTGGCCGGTCCAGCCCAGGCCCAGCACCTGGTCCGGCACCAACAGTCCGGCGCGCCGTGCCTGGCGGCGCAGCACCGCGCACCAGACGTGGAGCGCGCTGTCGCCCAGTGTTTGCGCGGGGCCGCCCGGGATGGGCGGTTCGGCCGGCACACGGATCGCGCGCAGCCCGTACTCGCGGCCGATCTGGACAATCAGCCGGCCCACCACCGGGTGCAGGTGCATATGCTTGTGTGCGTTGGCGTGGTCCAAGGTCAGGCCGGTGGCGCAGAACGCCTCGAACTGCGCGCGTATCTCCGAAGCGAGCTGGCGGCGCACCCGCGGGCGGAAGAAGTAGTCGATGCCGAGACGAAGCTGGTCAGACGGGAACTGGCCGGCCTGGTCCACCAAGTCAGGGATCGCTTCGGCCGGCAGCACCGCGGCGCCCTCGATCACCACCACATGCAGCCCCACCGCCAGTCCCGGCGTGGCGCGCGCGCGTGCCACGGCATCGGCCGCCTCCGGTCCGGCCACCATCAGGCTGGCGCTGGTCAGCATGCCGCGCGTGGCGGCCAACTGAACCGCCTCGTTGACGCCCCGCGAGAGGCCGAAATCGTCGGCGGTGGTGATCAGCCGGCGCTCCTGAAGGCGGTCACCCGGCAAGCCGGAACACCTCCCACGCCTGGGCGTGCTCGCGGTCGTGGCACACCGCCCCGTCGGGCAGCGCGCACAGGTAGCGGCCGCCCAGCGTCACGTTGAACCTGCGCCCGCCTATGCCATGCCCGCGCGCGGCCGCACCGGGCGCGACGTCGGCGATCTCCGCCAGCTCGATCCCGCCGGACGCGTCCAGCGTGCAGGCCAGGACGCGGTCCTGCACGGGGATTGCGAGCAGCACCGCCTCCCCCGCGTGCCCGAGGGGCGCCGCTGGGAGCCAGGGGGGTCGGGCGCTCGAGGCGGGATGGGCGCGCAACGCGCCGGCCACCAGGTCGTAGCACAGCTCCGCGCCATGCGCGGTGAGCAGGCCGGACGGCCCCGGCCCTGGCCGGTTCGGCGCCTCCAACGCGCAGCGCAGTGCCTCGGCTCGGATCGGCGGCAAAGCCCCCCAGGCGCGGCGCAGCACGTTGCGGGCCGCGGTCTGGCCGTCGCGCACCAGTGCGGCGGCGAGCAGGCCGCCCACATGGGTCCGGCTGTCCACGCCCTGGCCGGCGCGCACGCGCAACGCATGTTCCACGGCACGTAGTGCCAGACCAGGGTGGCGGGGCACCGCACGGTCCAGCAATACGCACGTGCGTATCGGGCTGCGCCGTCGCCGCCGGTTGAGCGAGCGCACCACGTCGGCCGGATCGCCATCCAGCCAGGCGCGCATGATCGCCCACATCGCGTCCGATCCAGCCAGGGCGGACACGGTATGGTGGTCGGTGCAGTGGACATCGAACACCTGCGCCTCAGGCGATCGCCGCACGATCGCGCGCATGTGCCACATGTCGCTGGCCAGCCCGGGATCGAGGAAGATGGCGATGCGGCCGGCCATATCCTCCGCCCGTATGCCCATGCCCGCCATGCTGGAGACGAAACATTCCTGATAGCCCGGCGCTTCAGGCGCGCACTCCGCCACGTCGATGGACCATTGCGGGGCGAGCGCCATGACGTCCGTAGCACCCAGCAGGCGCGCGTGCTTCAGCGCAGCATAGCCGCCCATGGAGCTGCCATAGAGCAGCCGCCGCTGAAACGATTTCAGGGTGTAGGCGACGTGCGGCAGGGCGCGTCGCATGGCCGGCACAGGATACCAGTTGGGCCGGTGCGCTATGAACCCCAGGCAGGCCAGGTCGTGTTTGCGGGCCAGCGCATCCGCGGCGAAGGTCAGGCCATGGGCGAGCGTGACCGCATCGCCGAACGTGACGAGCAGCAGGTCAGACCCGCCTGGCTGGAAGACCACGCGGATGTCGTCATCGTCATAGGCCAGCACGGGTGCGGCATCCCGCCAGCGCATCGCAGGCAGGTTCATGCCCGGCGCGTGCTTGCCCGCGACCGCCCGCCCGGCCATGCTCGAAACGAATGCCGCCCGGTCCGCCACATGCAAGCTCCAATAGGCCCGGGCAAGACCGCGTGCAAAGCCGCACCAGCCACGTCCCGGCACGCGGCCAGGCGCCCCGGATGCCGGCCGACGAACCGCCCGCACGCCATACGGCCGTCCCCGTGCTGCTGGCCGACATCGATTTCGGGCAGCGAGGCGGCAGTGCCGGGCTGATCCTTGGCGGCTGGGGTGCGCAGGAGGATGGACATCGCTGGTCGGTGGGCGCGCAAAGTTCGGTCAGGCTTCCCGTGCCGGCGCTGGATGCCGATTGCGTGGTCGCGGTCGACATCATCCCCTGGTGCGATGCCGCGTCGCTGCCGTTCCAGACGGTGATGCTGGCCATCGACGACCGGCTGGTCGCCACGTTCGAAATCGGCGACCATCGGGTTTTGGCCTTCCCCATACCCGCCGGTGTCGGTGTGCGCCCGGACCCGATCCTGAGCTTCACGCACCTCAACGTGGCGGCGCCCCGGTCCGCGGCCAGCCTGGCCCATTGCGGCGCGCCGCTCGGATTGATGGTGACGAGCATAAGGGTTTTTCGCCTGCCGCCATGTCTGCCCACGGTCACGCGGCCGCGTCTGCCGGGCGCATTGTCGGACGGGACGCTGCAGCGCGCGGCCCAGGACCTGACCGGCCTGTCCACCGCGCAACTCGCCTCGGTATCGGAGAGCCTGGGGCATAATTGCGAGTTCGGGCTGGTGCAGCGTGCCCTGGGCGCCGAGCCGCTCGGCCTCCTCCGCTTCGCCAACCTCGTCACCCATAAGCTGGTCGATGGCTTGATGGCGCGCTTCGAGGGCGTGGGCCAACCCGCCACCACCACCATCTACGTCTCCGAGCCGCCGGCGCCCGAATACAAGGTGCACGAACAGCTTTACTACCTTTGGTACGGTATCGGCCAACGACCCGACAGCACGAAGGAAGCGGTGCAGCGCGAGCAATGCCGCCGGCTGGTGTTCCTGCAACGCAAGTTTGTGGAAGATTTGCGTGCCGGAGAGCGGCTGTTCGTACTGACCCGGGCGGAACCGCTGACCGAGCCGGAGGCGCTGGCGGTGTTCTGCGCGTTGCAGGTGGAAGGGCCAAACACACTCCTGTGGACGACACATGGCGATTTTGGCCGCACGGGTGAGGTGGACCGGCTGCGCCCCGGTTTCCTACAGGGCCACCTCGGCGAGCTCTACGAGCATAATTATGCGAGTATCGACGCATGGTTGAGCGTGCTCGCCAACGCACACTCACTCACGGCCGGAATGGCTTCTCATCCCTTAAATGAGAGCGTGCAAACGGCCTGACCAAAGACACCGCAGGCGGAGACGGCTGTAAAGTTGTAAAATCGTAACGAATTATTCGATCGGAAGCTTGCGGGATCGGCGCAAACTGCGTAATGCACCTCACGAAAAGTTCAATATCGGGGGATGTGATATGCAAACCGACGACACGGGTCGCGAGTGGGCTATCGGCCGTCGAGCGTTCGTCGCCTTCGGTGCCGCGACCGTCGCATTGGCTGCCAAGCCCGGCCTGGCCGCTGCGCTATCCAACGTGATCGATGTGACGGTGCCACCATACAACGCTTCGCCGAACTTGCCAGATAATACGAGCAATTTCCAGCTAGCGCTCAACAATCTGGCCGCGCTTGGCGGGGGTGTTCTCATCGTCCCGCCCGGCTACTACGCACTGCAAGGGGGTTTGACCTACGCCGCGGCGAACGGCTCGCTGACCATCATGGGCCATGGCTCAGAACTGAGCGTGCTCATGATCCGCCACAGCAGCACCGCGCTCGATGTCGCGTTCGGCAATAAAGGCGACAGCCAGAGCCTCGTGGTCAAGGATATCGGCTTCTCGCCTGCGCCCGCCAGCGGCCATGCCGGAACCGCGATCGCTCTCAGCCTCCCGAATGTCGAGTCGGCCTGGCCATCCTGCCACATCGAGAACGTCGATTTCGGCACCCAGTCGCCCGGCTACACCGTGTTCACGACAGCGCTCAACCTAGCAAACGTCTGGCGCTCCTCCATCGTCAACTGCACCGCACACGGCAACGGCCAGATGGGCGGGATATTCCTGGCGTTGCAGGGCAGATGCATCGACAACCGGGTGGACCGGTGCAACATCGACAGTTACGAATACGGCATCGCGGTCGGCAGCTACAGCGAAGGCTTGCACATCACCAATACGGTCTTCATCGGCGGCACTGCGGTGTGGACCGGAAAATCCGCCTATAACGGGGCAATCAACCTGCTTGGGCTGTTCATCTCCGGGTGCGAGTTGAACTGCACGAACACCGTGCTGTCGCTCTACCAGGTCAATCAGGGCTGGATCAGCGAGACCGACCTGAACGGACCGCATCCCTCGGGCGGCTCCGTGGGCTGCGTCCTGACCGGCTGCACCAGGCTGAAGTTTTCCGAACGTCATTTCCTCGGCTGCCTGAACGTCCAATCGCCGACCATGCAGATCGGCATCTCCGCCGCAAGCTCGGCCGCGACATCCACCTGTGCCATCTCAGTGGACAATTGCGAGTTCGAGAACACGCTGGTCGGGATCCTTCTAGGTGCCAACACGACTAATTTCACCGGTTTGGGTGTCAGGATGCTCGCACCCGGCAATGCCGCACTGGTGAGCACTCCGCAAACCTATGGCAACCTCATGCAGCAGCCATTGGTGGACAACAGTGGAAACACGACCAATCTCGTCCAGTGGCTGGGCACCGTGAACGTGCCCGTCAGGGACGTCTCGCAGCGCACGATCTACTCACGCTGAGTCCTGTCTCGACGGCCGTGCTGACCCTGCCATCTGCACGCTCCACAACCTGCGCGCGTTTGCGCACACGCTGAGCCAGGCCGGCAGGTTGCAATCACCCACCCTCTCCTGCGGCGCCACCCGGTCGGTCCAGCCGCGAAACAGACCGTAGCCCAGCTCCTCCACCGTCCCGGGCTCATGCGTGTCGCCGACCGCCATGAACAGCAGCGCATTATGTCCGTGCAGCCGCAACCGCTGAAGCAGCGGACGCATCTGCGACACCAGCGTCTGCCCGCCACGCTGGAAGACGAACATCTTGTCGTCGGCGCGCAAGTCTTCGACGAATTTGCGCCGCAGGAACCGCATATGGCGCTGCGCGTCGATCCGCACCTGACCCGCTTCGGCCTCGTCCTCGTAGCGCAACGTGTGCAATGACACGCGGTGGCGGTTGTCGCGCGCCATGAACTCGCGACGGTCGCCGTGGGCGAGCAGGATCTCGAGCTGCCCGTCTTCGCCCATCTCGGCAAACCCGCACTCGAGCCCGCGCAGCAGATCGGGCAAGGTGATCCCGGCGAAACGCAACAGGCCGAGCGGCTCGGCGCCGACATGACGCTGGGCGATGCCGAACTCGCAATTATGGCCCAAACTCTCGAACCCGCCCAGCAGGTCGGCGGCGGGCAGCCCCGCCACCTGCGCCAAGGCCTGCGCCAACACGGTGCCGTCACCCTGATCGGGGAGTGCCAGCGGCGGCATGCGTCGGCGCGGCACGGGCGGCAGGTTTGGCGTCACGCGAAGGGCGGCGTGGCGCAGCATGAAGCCGAGCTCCCTGCGGTCCGTGCCGAACCCCACATCGACGGGGCGATGCGCGTCCGGCATGGCGAGGCTCACCACCAGCCAACCATCCGCCGGCCAGGCGTCGCGCGGCAGCTCGTAGGCCACGGTGCCCTCGCCCACGATCCGCTCCTGGGCGAGCACCGCGCCGCCCGCCGTCACCGTCAACCGCTGTCCGTTCGCACTGCCAGGCACCGCGAACGGGTTGAGGTCGAGCTCCAGCAACAGGCAGCCTTCGGGCGCTGTCCCGCCCACGTCCAGCACGAACCTCGCCTGACGGCCGGTGGCCCAGGTGAAGCCGTCCTCAGGGTGGGACCAGCCGTCCAGCAGCCTGCCATCGCCCGGGCCGGCGCCGGCGCCGAACGACAAGGCGGCTACGCTGGGAAGCTCGTGCATGGCTTGGCGAAGAGGGTTCCCCGGCCGGAAGAACGGCGAAGGGCCTGGGCGGGCGCGCCCGGAGCCTTGGGGATCAACTCCGCTGGTCGATGAGTGCGCGGCGCTTGAGGTCCTGCTGCAACTGCCTCGACGCCAGCTCCACCCGCTCTTCGAGCAACTGGTTGGCGATGTCCTCATGCGTCATCGCCGCCATGTTCTTCTGGTCCTTGCTGCAGACCATCACGACCAGAATGCCGTCATTCGTCACCAGCGCCTTGCTGGCCTCGCCCACCGCCAACCCGCCGAGCAGCGACTGCATCGGCCCGTTCAGCCGGTCCAGCCGCACCGGACCCGGGTCGCTGGCCCGCTTGGCGCCGGCCGCGGTGTTGGCTGCCTCGATGTCGCCACAGCTATGCGCGGACTTGCTCAGCGCCTGGCCGTCCAGCAGGGCCTTGCGCTGTTCGGGCGTGGGGTTTTGCGGATCGAGCTGCGAGGCGAACGGGAAGAACGCTTGCCGCAGCGCCAGGACCGTGGCCAGGTCCGACCCGACCTGACGTTTCTCCTGCAGGGTCACGATGTCGAAGCCGCCGGCCACGCGCACCGGGTTGCTGACCGCGCCCACGGGCATCTGCGCCACCAGCCCGGCCACAGTCGGGTCGAGCTGGTCCGGCCGCACCCAGCCGAGCGAGCCGCCCTCGAGCGCGGTCTGGCTTTGGCTGAACTCGGCGGCCACGATGCCGAAGGGGGCACCCTGCCGGAGCTGGGCGATGACGGTATCGGCGAAATGCCGCGCGTCGTTCAGGTGCGACGGGTCCTCGGCGGCCACGAAGATCTCGCCCAGCCGGTATTGCGGCTGGCCTTGCTGGGCGTGGAAGATCTTCTCCTGCTCCGCGATCTCGCCCTCGGTGATGCGCCCGCGCTCCGAGAGCTCCTGCCGCAGCACACGGGTCCAGCCGAGCTGGATGCGGATCTGGGCGATCAGCGTGGACGGGGTCACGCCCTGTCCGGTCAGCTTGGCCTGCAGGCCGCCCGGCGGCAGGTGGTTGCGCTGCTCGATCTCGGCGATGGCATGGGCCACGTCGATATCCGGCACGGCGATCTTGCGCCGTTGGATCTCCTGCATCTTCAGCCGGTCGTCGATCAGCTCGCGGGTGATCTGCGGCCGCAGCAGACGCAGCGTCTCCGGCGCGACCGGCTGCCCCGTGGTCAGCGCGAACAGCCGCGCACGGTTGTCCACATCCGCCCGGGTGATCACCTCGCCATTGACAACGGCCACGATGCCGTCCGCCGGCTCCGCGGCAGGTGCGGCCGGCTTGGTCAGCGCCACCGGCGTCGCCGCCCACGCGGGCGAAGCGGCGGCAAGCAGCACGGCGAGGAAAGCGAGACGCATCGGATGAACCCTAATGACTGAGAATCGTACCCCGGACACCCTACCCTGATTAGCCGTTGACGCCGAACGCGCCTACCGTCTTCAGCGTGATCGTGAACAGCACCGTGGTGTCGCCGGTATCGAAGTTGATCGAGGTGAAACGGCGGGCGGCGTAGATGTCGAAGATGAAGCACTCGTTCTCGTACTTGGCGTTGCCGCCGATCGAGTCGAGCCGCCCCGTCTCCAGGTTGCGGCGTGCGTCGGCATCGATCGAATAGTGGCCGATCGTCGTCGAGAAGCCGGCGGTTGCTTCCTGGCGGGGAATGAAGAAGCTGTTGAATGGCCCTGGGAACGGGCCGAAGAACAACGGCTTGAACAGGGCCGCATCGTTGAAGTTGTTCAGATACAGCGTGTACGGGTTGTCGGTGCTGAACAGGTAGCCCGCACGCACGCGCAGCAGCGGCACCCCGGCCGAGGCGATCGCGTCCACGAAGCGCACATCGCCGTTGTCGTGATCGAACCGCCCGCGCGCGGTGATGTCGAACAGCTTGTTGGGCACGTAGCTCGCCCGGGCGACGATGTCGGACAGGTGATCGCCCCGTTCGAAGCCGTTCCAGGGCTGGAATTGCGGATAGAGGTTGTGGTCGATGTGCTGTTGCCACGATGCGCCGACGAGACCCTCCAGCTTCTGGCCGCCGGCGAAGTCCCATTCCGCGCGCAACGCGAAATTGGCCCGCACGCCCCCGTCGTAGCGGTCGTACCCGCCGAATCTGTTGAGCTGAAACAGCGTGCTGTCGGTGAACTCGTAGTCGAGGCTGTCCTCGTTGGGGACGTTGTCGCGGATGGAGTTGCCGCTTTGCGGGGCGGCGATGACCTGCACGATCGGTTCGATGATCTGGCTGCCATTGCCGGCCAGGCGAACGAACGGCCAGTTCAGCCGCAACGCCACCTGCGCCTGGCCGTGCGCGCCATGCGCCACGTCGTTCTTGAGATAGTCGGGCTGCCCGTTGGCCACGTTGGCGCTGTACGCGGCGCCCACAGCCTGGGCGGTGAACAGCCATCGGTCGCCAAGCGCGCCGGCGAACGACCGGTCCCATTGCAGGCGTCCGGCCAGGCGCTGGTCGTTGGCGCCCACGTCGCGCGTGAGGTTGTAGTCGAGCGTGTCGAAGCTGATCCGGCCGCCAAGCAGGTTGGGTTCGCCCAGGAAGCTGTATTCGAAACGCGGCAGCACGTAGGGCAGCAGGCTCTGGTTGATGCTGCTGTCCAGCCCCTGATAGCTGCGCACGTCCAGCCGCGCATAGGACCCGACGCCGAAGCCCTCGATGAACGCATCGCTGGACAGCACGTTGGCGCCATAGCCGGGCACGTGGAAGTCGCGCAGGTAGTCCGTCGAGCTGGCCAGGTTGATGTCGGCGCCGTAACGCCACGTGTCGTTCCAATCGAACAGGGCATGGCCGAAGAAATAGCCCTGCAACCCCTTGGGGGGCGTCGATTGCGACGGATCCTCGTCGGCGCCCTGATCGCGCGCGACGGCGCCGTCGATCCGGATCACGCCGGCATTGAAGTCGCGGCGATACGTCGCCTCCAGTTGCGGGCCGGTGCGTGTCGCGACCAGCGGGGTGAAGGTGATGTCGGACTGGCCGTCCAGCACCCAGTAATAGGGCAGGGCGAAATAGCTGCCGAGATGGCTGTCGGTGGCGCCGATGATCGGCGCCAGGAAGCCGCTCTGGCGTTTGACCGACGGGTCGCTGTTGGAAAAATACGGCAGGTACATCACCGGGATGCCGAGAAAATCGAGCGTGGCATCGCGGTACTCGATGCGCTTGTTCTCCAGATCCTGCGTCAGCAGCCGGGCGCGGAGCTGCCAGAGCGGCGCCTCCTCCGGGTGGAGCGCGCAGACGTTGCAGGTGGAGTACACGCCGCGGGTCATCTCGTTCAGCTTGCCCTCGGTCCGGCGCGCCCCGTTGGCGGCCAGCCGGCCGTTCTGCGCCAGCAGCGCACGCATGCCGGTCAGCACGCCGTTGCGCATCCCCTGGCTGAGCTCGGCGTAGTCGGCGAACAGCACCTGCCCGTCCGGCTCCACGATGACGACATGGCCGTAGGCGGCGACCACGTTGGTGTTGCGGTCGAACGTCACCCGGTCGGCGCGCAGCACGTGGTCGTTCTGCCACGCCTCCACATGCCCGTCCGCCGAGACCAGCCCGTGATCCTTGTCATAGGTCACGCTGTCGGCCTGGAACGTCACAGGCTGCTGCCCCGACAGCGGCTGCGTATTGGTGTTGATCGTGGGAAAATGCTGCGCCGGCGCCCGGTACTGCCCCCACGCCACCCCAGGCAGCATTCCGGCCACGCATAAAGTCACCGCCAGTGGGGGGGGGCGCCCCGGGGCGGGGGGGGGGGGTGGGGGGGGGGGGGGGGGCCCCCGGGGCCGGGGGGGGG
>CAXUNK010000031.1:0-5083 GCA_964252425.1 uncultured Acetobacteraceae bacterium | reverse complement strand
AGCATTCCGGCCACGCATAAAGTCACCGCCTGTGCGCGGTCCCGAACGTGGCCTGGCGAGTCAGGTGGCGCGTGGATGTGAGCACCGGAGCGCATCGGCCTTTTGGCCGTGAGCACCGGAGCGCAGCAGACGCGCGTCAGATGGCCGCCAGGGCGCGTTCGGGACCGCGCACGCACTAGCCGTCTTCCAGGTGCAGCAGCAGTGAGACCGCCAGCATCAGCCCGGCTGCCGCCGGCGCCCACGCGGCCAGCACGGCGGGCAGCGCGCCGGATTGCCCGAACTCCTCGGCGACCTTGCTGACCGTGAACAACACGAACCCCGCTGCAACGCCCGAGCCCACCATCCGGGCCACGCCCCCGCGTCGTGTCTGGCGCATGGAGAAGCCGGCGGCAACCAGCGCCATCGTGCCGCAAAGTAACGGCAGGGCCAGCAGCGCCTGGAAATGCAGCCGGTGCCGCACGGACGAGAACCCGGCACTCTCCAGCAGCGCGATGAAGCCGGGCAGCGCCCATACCGACAGCGTCTCGGGCGACTGGAAGCTTTCCTGCACCCGGTTGGCGGTCAGGTTGGTCGCGAGCTTCATCTCGCCCACCTGCACCGGCAGATGGTCCGGCGTGATCGTGCGCGCGCCGAAGAACCGCCACGACCCGCGGTTCAGCGTGGCATTCGTCGCCTCGATCCGCGACAGCAGCCGGTCGGCCGCATCCAGCCGGAACACGCTGACATCGGAGACGGCGATGACGCGGCCCTGCAGCTCCACGCCCCGTGCGTGGATGATGGCCACACCTTGCGGGTCGAGCGCCCGGTCCGCCTGACGCAGCCATAGCTGCCCGCCGGCCAGCGTCACGCTGGTGGTGTGGCGAAGATAGACGTTGTCGAGCATGGAGGCGCGCGCGAACAGCACCGAGGAGAGCGGCGACAGCCCGCCCGTCGCCGCCAGCCCCAGGGCGATGGCGCTGGCCACCGGCAGGCTCAGGAACTGCCAGGCCGAAACGCCGGCCGCCCGCGCCACGATCAGCTCGGACGATCGGGTCAGGCGCCAGAAGGCGACGATGCCGCCCACCAGCACGGCGAACGGCAATATCTGCAGCATGTAGTAGGGCAGCCGCATCAGCGCGATCTCGACGACCAGGCCTAATCCCACATCGGTGCGCTGCGCCGCCCGCCGCAGCAGCTCGATGAAGTCGAACAGCATGACCAGCGCGGACATCGCCGCCAGCATGGCCAGCGCCGCGCCGGTGAAGGCGCGCGCGATATAGGCCGAGAGGGTGAGCGCGAACCGCATGCCGACCCGGCTCAAGCCGCCGCGTTCGAGGGCGCCGAGGCCGAACGCTTGGGCGCCGGGCGTGTGCGAGCCGGCAGACCAGGCCCGAACACCGCCCAGGCGCATGCCAGGCCCGGCAGCAAGGCCTGCAACCAGATCAGCGGCAGCAGCGCCGGATGCCGCGTGGCCAGGCTTTGCGCCGTCAACCCCAGGGCGAGCAGCCCGACCATGGCCAGCACCGCAATCAGAGGGCGCCAGAAATTGCCGGCGCGCCTGAACCCGCCATTCAACACGGAGAGCAGGGCCACGAGTGCGAAGCCCACCGTCGTCAGCGGCTGCGTCAGGCGCCGGTTCGCTTCGGTGACCAGCTTGCCCACGTCGCGCGGCTGCACGGTCGCGAGGTTCGGGTGCAGCAGCTCGGACATGCTCATCTCACTGTCATCGCGCATGCGCTGCGCATCCTCGCCCCGGCCGCTGCTCGCCAGATCGACCGTGTCCTCGGCGAAGGTCAACACGTCGAGCCGGCCGGTCTTGGCGTCGATCTCCTCGCGCGAGCCGTTTTCCAGCAGCACGCGGGGCACGTCGCCCCCATCCGGGCCGCCCGGCGCGACTAGACGCCCGGTCTCCGCCAGGATCGTGGCACGTGTGTTGGCCTGCCTGTCATCCTCCACCAGGATTCCCCGCAGCGTGCCATCAGTGTCGCGCGAGCGGACATAGACGGTGAGCTGGTCGGAGATCGCGGTGAACACGCCTTCCTGCAGCAGGAAAGCGGCGACCTTGTTGCGCAGTTCGAACTGGTATTCCTTGAAAGCCCGGTTGCTGGCCGGCACGATCCAGATGTTGAGCACGAAGCCGCAGGCGGCGGCCAGGCACGCCGCCATAAAGGCCGGCCGGGCCAGCGCCCACTGGCTCAGCCCTGCCCCGCGCATCACCGTCAGCTCCCTGTCGCCCGCCAGCCGCTGATAGACGAACTGGACGACGACGAAGGTCGTGATCGGCAGGATGACCGCCACGAAATTGGGGATGAGCAGCCCCGTCAGGTGCAGGAAGACGCGCAGGCTCAGCCCGCGATTGACCACCAGCTCCACGAACCGGAGGGATTGGGTCAGCCAGATCAGCGCCACCAAAGCTGTCGTGACCGCCAGCAAGGCGGCCAGGAGCTGGCGGAGTACGTAGCGGTCCAGGCGGGTGATCAGGGGGCGAGCCATGCCGCTTCATCTTATCGGGTTGACTGCGCGCCACAAACCGACCAACTTGTGCGACCAACTTAAGAGTGCTCACATGCGCGTCGTCCAGTCGGCAGAGGCTAAGACTCACCTTCCGCAGCTTCTCGACGAGGTCGAGCGCGGCGAGACGGTCGTCATCACCCGTCACGGGCGGCCGGTCGCCCGGCTGGTGCCCGACGAGGATGCGCAACGGACGCAGCGGGTGAAGGCCATCGCGGAGATCGACGAGATACGCCGGCAGAACGGCAGTGTGACCTTGGAAGAACTGCTCTCATGGCGGCATGAGGGACATGATTACTAGTGTCGTTCGTCCTGGACGCGTCCGTTGCAGTGTCCTGGGCATTTCCCGACGAGCAAGCGGCCAGTGCCGAAAAAGCGCGAAACCGTTTACGGGACGAGCCGGCCGTTACACCGGAAATCTGGTGGCATGAGGTTCGCAACTCGATGCTGGTCGGCGAGCGCCGCGGCAAGATAACACGCGCGTTCATCGATGCTTTTCTCAAGTCGCTGTCGGCGTTCGCCATTGAGGTCGATCACGCTCAGAACGGTGCCGCCCTGCTGGATCTCGCGCGGTGCCACCGCTTGACGGTCTTCGATGCGGCGTATCTGGAACTGGCGCTGCGTAGGTCGCTTGACCTGGCCACTCTAGATGGAGCGTTGATCCAGGCGGCCAGGCGGGAGCAGGTCCGTCTTTTGGGCGAGGCAAATTAGCTGGCCAGCGGGGCGGCCCGCCTTGAGCCGAACCCGCCCAGTGCCCAATTTCTGGAGCGACGCGGCGCCGCCATCCTGGGACGCCCACGCCTTCTGTCGCCTTGCTAGGGACATGCCACATGGACATGGAAAAGCTCACCGAACGTACCCGCGGCTTCCTGCAAGCCGCCCAAACCATCGCGATCCGCGAGTTCCACCAGCGGATCACCCCCGAACACCTGCTCAAAGCGCTGCTGGACGATGAGGAAGGGGCCGCTTCCGGCCTGATCCGTGCGGCCGGCGGCGATCCGCAGAAGATACGCGCCGCCACTGAGGCGGAACTGGCGCGCGTGCCCAAGGTGCAGGGCCAGGGCGCCGGCCAGCCGCAGGTGACGCCGGAGCTGGTGCGCGTGCTGGACGCGGCCCAGCAGCAGGCGCACGCGGCCGGCGACGAATATGTGGCACAGGACCGCGTGCTCGCCGCATTGGTGGCCAGCGACACCCCGGCTGGCCGCGCATTGCGCGCCGGCGGCGCCAACCCGCAAAGCATCGAACGGGCGCTCGATCAGATACGCAAGGGCCGCAAGGTGACTAGCGCCAACGCCGAATCCGGCTTCGACGCGCTGAAAAAATACACGCGCGACGTGACCGAGCAGGCGCGCGCGCAGAAGCTCGACCCGGTCATCGGCCGCGATGAGGAGATACGCCGCACCATCCAGGTTCTCGCCCGACGCACGAAGAACAACCCGGTGCTGATCGGCGAGCCGGGTGTGGGCAAGACCGCGATCGTCGAGGGGCTGGCGCTGCGCATCGCCCGCGGCGACGTGCCCGAGGCGCTGAAGAACAAGCGCGTGCTCTCGCTCGACCTGGGCGCGCTGGTCGCCGGTGCGAAATACCGCGGCGAGTTCGAGGAACGTCTGAAGGCGGTGCTGCAGGAGATCGACAGCGCGCAAGGCCAGGTGATCCTGTTCATCGACGAGATGCACACGCTGGTGGGCGCCGGCCGCGCCGACGGGGCGATGGACGCGTCCAACCTTCTCAAGCCCGAGCTCGCGCGCGGCGCGCTGCACTGCATCGGCGCCACCACGCTCGCCGAATACCGCAAGCACGTCGAGAAGGACGCGGCCCTGGCACGGCGCTTCCAGCCGGTCTTCGTGGGCGAGCCGAGCGTGGAGGACACGATCAGCATCCTGCGCGGCATCAAGGAGAAGTACGAGCTGCATCACGGCGTGCGCATCACCGATGGCGCGCTGGTGGCGGCCGCGACACTCAGCAACCGCTACATCACCGACCGCTTCCTGCCGGACAAGGCGATCGACCTGATGGACGAGGCGGCCTCGCGTCTGCGCATGGAGGTCGACAGCAAGCCCGAGGAGCTGGACGAGCTCGACCGCCGGCTGATCCAGCTCAAGATCGAGCGCGAGGCGCTCAAGCGCGAGGACGATTCCGCCTCCCGCGAGCGTCTGGCGCGGCTGGAGCAGGAGCTGGCCGAGATCGAGGAGCGCTCGACCGCCATGACGGCCGCCTGGCGCGCCGAAACCGAGAAGGTGGCCGGCACGCAGAAGCTCAAGGAACGGCTGGACCAGGCGCGCAGCGAGGTGGAGATCGCGCAGCGCGAGGGCAACCTGGCGCGTGCCTCCGAGCTGCTCTACGGCGTCATCCCCGACCTGCAGAGACAGATCGAGGGCAGCCAGGCGGACGGCAAGCTGGTCAACGAGGCGGTCACCGCCGAGCAGATCGCGGGCGTGGTCAGCCGCTGGACCGGCGTGCCGGTGGAACGCATGCTGGAAGGCGAGCGCGCCAAGCTGATCCGCATGGAGGACGAGCTGCGCCGCCGGGTGGTGGGGCAGGAGGCGGCGCTGGAGGCGGTGGCGCATGCGGTGCGCCGGGCGCGGGCCGGGTT
>CAXUNK010000030.1:0-20718 GCA_964252425.1 uncultured Acetobacteraceae bacterium | reverse complement strand
GCGCCATCGGGCGCCACGCCAGTGCTGTCGCTGCCGACGCCGTTCGGTCGGCCCGCGCCTTCGTCGGAATCGGCGTCCGCGCCCAGAAACACGTCGCTGTCCAGCGGGGCCATGTTGACCGGCCGGAACACGCGGTCGCCGAACGGCACGTCCTCGCCCTCGCGCGCCGGGCCCAGCCGCTCCATCGCGCGAGCCTCGTTCGTGGTCAGCACGCCCTGCAGGCCCTGGCGATACATCTGGAAGCGCGCAAGGATATCGCCCTCAAGCAGTATCGACCGGTCGAAATCGACCTCTACGCCTGCCTCGAACAAGTCGAACGTGAAGGCAATGCGGCTCTTCCAAATCTGCGTATAGGTCGAGAGCGTCGAATTGAAGTAATCCTGGCTCTGCTGTGTGATGTTTTGTGTCTGACCCTTGGTCATGATGCCGATCATGTGCGGCGGCACCCGAAATATCGCGGCGATCTCTTCCTTCTGGAACGTGCGCGACGCGATGAAATCCACGTCCTGCGCGCTCATGCGCAGAGGCTGCCACTTCAGCCCCATCTCGAGCACCGCGGTCTTGCCGCTGTTGATCAGGCCGCTCTGCGCCTCGTTCCAATTCGCCTTCGCGCGCTTGGCGACGTCCTCGGTAAGCTTTTGGTCCGTGGTCAGGATGCCGCCGGGCTTGGCGCCCTGTCCCATCCACCGCGCCGCCTGCTGCTCCTGGGCCAGCGCCAGGCCGATTGCCTCGCGGTTGAGCGCGATCTTCGAGAAGCCCAGCAGCCCGTTCGCGGACAGTCCCTTCAGGTGGAACATGTCGTAGTTCGGGATCAGGAACGGCTGGTCCTTCAACACCGCCGTCTCGTGCAGGCCGGTGCGACTCACCGACCAGAACAACTCGCCCGACGGCGCCTCGAACAAGGTGCACCGGTCCGGGTTGATCGGCACGAGAAAGGCCGGCAGGCCCGACGGGTAGCGCACGATGACGGCGAACGCGTTCCCGCGCAAAAGCAGGCCGAGCATCATCTGGCCGCAGAAGTCGCCCCAGGTCTGCCATGCGTTCGGCCGCTGGAAGATCGCCGACAAAAAGTGCGTCGCCACCACGCGCCGGCCAGTGCGCGTGTCCGGCGCGAAGATCAGCGGCGTGAGCTTCGCAATGTCCTCCGCCAGGATCGACACGCATGCCATGACGGCGGCGCACGACATCGCGGTCTGCTGGTTGATCGCGACGCCCGTGGCGCTCTGGCTGGACCACGTGTAGTTGGCCCAGTTCAGGTCGTCGAACTGCACGTCGGTGGAACGCTGATAGCTGGACGCCGGCGCCCCGCTATCGAGGAGGCCGGCCGCGCCACGCAACACGCGCCCGATGAACGACATCGCCGGCTACCAAACGCGAATTTCGGGCACGTCACCGGCGCCCGAGCTGGCCGCAGCAATCTGGCGGCCGACAGCCATGATCAGGGCCACCGGACCGTCGATTTTCAGCTCAGGGCGTTCTTTGCGAGGGAACACGTTGTCCTTTGCATCCGGTCTGGCGACCACGTTTGACATTTGCCAGGTCATAGGATGCCGCTCTCCACAAGTATGCAAGAGCTTTTCCGAAGCAATGAGAGCGTCTAACTGCTTCATCGGCTCCGACATAGTAGTGACCACGTTCCTATACTCAGTGACCTCAATGCCGGCGTTCTGCAATTGTGTTATGAGCATAGTCGCTTGATACGGGTCATAACCTATTTGCACACGGAACCGTGAACAGATTTGCTCAATATCTTCTTGGATACGGGCGAAATCTATCATATCGCCCTCGGTCATTATTATTGTGCCGTCCTCGACCCATGCCCGATACAGGCTGTTCTTCGGGTCCATGACGGTGGCTTCGGGCAGATAGTGCAGCCCGTGCCGCGCGAAGGTGCCGTCCTCCATGTCGAACAGCAGCTCGACCGCGGCAATGTCGAGGAAGCTCGCCAGGTCGAGCCCCATGTAGCATGCCGTCCCCTCAGGGATCGCGTCGATCTCCGGGCCGCGCGCGCAACGCCGCCACTTTTCCATGTTGAAGTAGGCGGACCGGCTGTTCACCCACAGGTTCAGGTGCTTGGTCTTGAATGGGCCTTGCGCCCGGGTGTTGCGGATTGCGTCAGCCTGACGCGCGAGCAGGAACTCCGCGCTCACCGACACGCCGAAGTTGGGGTTTGCCTTGCGCAGCACGTCCGGGCTCGTCCAGTCGTCCTCCGGGTCAATCGTGAACTCGATCCCGAAGAGTTCCTCGTCCTCCTCCGTGCCTTCCAACACTTTGCGCAGGCTGATCACCGCGTCGTAGCAGGGGCCCGCGATGTTATCGCCGGCGGTGGTGATCGCCAGGAGCAAAGGCTGCTCGCGCGCGCCCATCCCGGTGATCATCGTGTCGTAGAGGGCGCTGGTTTTGTGCTCGTGATACTCGTCTACGATTGAGCACGACGCGCTGGCACCATCACCCGGGTTGCCGATGACAGGTTCGAATTTCGAGGCGGTGGCCAGCACATTGATGTTCGAGGCGTTGACCTCGATGCCGAAATGCTTCTGCATCAGTGGCCGGCCGCGCACCATCGCCTGCGCGACGCCGAACACTTCCCACGCCTGCTTCTCGGACGTGGCGCCGGTATAGACTTCGGCGCCATGCTCGTTGTCGGCGACCAGCATGTAGTTGCCGATCGCCGCGGCCCAGGTGCTCTTGGCGTTCTTGCGCGGCTCAAGCAGCAATGCGCGACGAAAACGGCGCATCCCCGTGTCGCGATCCACCCACCCGAAGAGTGTCGTCGTCTTCCAGCACTGCCACGGCTCCAGGCGCAGCGGCAGTCGCTCGCGCGCCCACTTGCCCTTGATGTGCGGCTGGGTCTCGATGAAGCGGCAGACCTTTTCGGCCCGCTCCACATCGAACACGTAGCGCCAGTCTCGTCGCTGCAGGTCGCGCGCCTGTCGCTCGACAGCCAGCTTGACCCACTTGCAGGCAGGAACCTCGCCCGTGAGAACGCCGGCCGCATACTGCTCGGCCAAAGCGACGTGGGGCGCCTGCGGAGGCGTCGGGCCAGACGGCGTCTTGGCGGCGTGCTTGCGCGGTGCGGCAGGCATTACTCTCCGGCCGCGCGCCGCCCTCTGATTGTCCGATCCAACAGGGAGAGCTTCGGCCCGAGCAGTGCTTCGATGTCGCGCAGCAGTTTGTCTGAAGAGAGAACCGGCGTCCTGGCCGGCGGAGGCAGTCGTCCGAAAGCGGTCGGCAGGTTCTCGCCTGGCTTGAGCGATGCCGTTCGGCCGCGCGTGATCACGACAGGACCGGCCGCACGACGGCCGTCATGCCATCCGGCAGCTCGGTCACCTGCTCCGACCCAGCCAGCACGTGGCCTCTGCCGAGCCGCTGCACCCGCACCTTGCCGCTCACGTGCGACACGACCAGGTGCGTCTCTCCTTCCGCCCGCACGAGACCCAGAGACGCAAGCTTGCCGTCGCCCAGCTCCTCGGCACGGAACTCGGGGCCGATGATGAGCAGCTTGTGGCCCAGCTCGCGTAGCCCGCTCGCGTCCCAAACCTTGTGCAGCCGCTGAATCAGCGATGGCGTCGGCTGCTCGTCGATATGCAGCCCGAAGATCTTCGGCGGCGCCTCGGCCTCGGCAACGAGGTGGGGCCGGACAAGCTCGTTGAGCGCCTGCACGTCATCCATCAACCAAACTCCGCGTAGGGGTTATCCCCGAGCGTGTCGGGATTGTAGGGCGTGACCTTGACCCGCGACCGGCTGGACGGCGTGAACCCAAGCTGCTCGGCCGCTCGGATCATGATCATCGCCTGCCGGTTCAGGATCGACAGATGCGGGTTTTGGTAGGGCGCCCCGGCGCCCTGAATAACCATGCCGTGCCGCGCAACCTCGGCCGTCGCTTGGCGGTGAAGGTCGCACGCCACAACCCACGTGAGCACGACCGAGGCGTCGAGCTTCTTCAGCAACCCCACCGGCGCGTCCGCGATCGCGTGCGACCAGATTTCCCGCTGGCTGTCCGTCAGCTGCACCGGCGGCTCAAACAGGTCGCCCTTCGGCACTGGCTCGGCATCGTTGACCGGGCGCTTACCGGGGTTACCCTTGACGAGCTTCAAATGCGTTGAGCTTGGCTTGCGACCACGCATCATTCGATCCTCGCGAACCCGCCGTGCGCGTCGGTCGCAGCGGCTGAATATGCAGCGTGCGCCTCGCGCTCCGTATCGAACGATCCAAGGTGCTGTGACTTCCCGTCTCTGCTGACGTGGGCGACCCACCGCCTACGACCGTCCTTTGTCGGCTTACGCAGATGGTGAACGCCCTTAAGAGACGCTTTTCCCAGCTTCCGGCGATTTGCAGAATTTTGTGAGAGTGTGGCGAGCCTCAGATTCGACCACGAGTTATCGAGTGGATCGCCGTTCCAGTGATCCCTCATTTTGCCGTTGTCGGTCCGAGGAAGCCACGTAAACACGCCCGAGGCCGTATCGTAGACGACCCGGGCGACGAGGTAGTCTCGGCCAAAACCTCTGCGCGCGCTCATGGAACGGCCTGGCGCAGTGCAGGAGGCTCGTGAAGACGCTCGCTGCTGGGATTGAACGCCCGTTGCCCGTTTCCGGTCCTGGGACCCCCCCCTAGTCGAATTTCGCGGCGACAGAAATCTTGCCCCCCAACGGTTTCAGCACACGCGGGCCACCATGTCCGAAACCCCCTACCCCCTGCGGGGTGGGGGGGTGTGTCATCTCCGGGCACCGTCAACCCGGGGCCTGGCGGGCGGCAGCGCGCCTCTCTCGGCTCGCGCTGGTGTGGGCACACGCGGCTGAGATGGCGCACGCCACAGCCCTCTGTGTGGGCGTCAGGATGACGATCGCCCGAAGCCCTGCTCACGTGCTGTGCGGGACGAGTGATGCGGGTGGCAAAACCCTCGCAGGTTGCTCGGCTCAAGCCGCAGGTCGGGCCGATCTCGAATGGACTGAACGTGGTCGACGTCGGTCGCCGGCTTGTCGCAACCGGCTTCGCTGCACCACGGAAAGTTGCCGAGGAACCAGGCCCGGAGGCGTTGCCATGCCCGGTCGTAGCCGCGCGCCGTGCTCGATCCGCGCTCGCGCTCATAGGCTTTCCGGCGCTGCTCAAAGCCTGAGGCGTGCGGACTGCGGTGTGCCGGCGGTCGGTTTGGCATGACATCGTTAGGATTGCCCGTAACCGAGCAAGCGTCGGTTCTAGCCCCGAAATAGGGAGGCGATCACGATTTTGTCAACGACGCTTTCGCAACGTCGTGGGAATGCATCCCTTACGGCAAACCATGAAGCTGACGGCGAGCCTCTTTGGCTTGTTCGGGGTTGAGCGACACGTCGCGCAAGGGTCGGTTGGAACCGATCCGCATGGCGGAGGCAGCCTCTCGGGCGATGAGCCTCGCCTCTTCTGCCATCGCGCTGATACGTGCGAGCTCGTCATCGGTCATCTGTGGCGGGTCTGGGATCGGAGGCGCCGACAGCTGACCGTAGTTGGCCGGCCTGGCATCGCGCACGGCTTGCCTCAGGATCGGTTCGATGATGTCCCAC
The DNA here is from genome assembly GCA_964252425.1 of uncultured Acetobacteraceae bacterium. Classification (GTDB taxonomy): domain Bacteria; phylum Pseudomonadota; class Alphaproteobacteria; order Acetobacterales; family Acetobacteraceae; genus BOG-908. The sequence goes on along the minus strand of CAXUNK010000030.1, from coordinate 15,181 downwards.
GCTGGCACTGCGGTGAAGCGTTTCGCGCTGGCGACCGCTCGTGCCGTGGCTGCGGTGAACGCCGTGAGTTCGAACTCGGCCAGGTCCGATCGGAGAGCGCGCAGGGGGTTTTGCGCGGCGCTTGGCTCTGACGGGTTGAGCAGGATGGCCACTTTGGCGATCCAAAGGTCAATCGGATGCACGGTCACTGCAGCAGGTCTCCGGCGAAATGCTGGGCGCTATCGGTCTCGAGGTTGGCGCGCACTTGCCGCATCGAGCGTTCGAACTTCGTTTCCGCGGAGATGGCTGGTGGCGCTGCGGCTGTCGGATCGTCCTGCCATCGGCCTTGGGATAGCCACGTTGCCGGATGAGGGATGAATTGCGGATTGTCGGGCCAGCTTTGCCTGGCAAGGCCCGTCCCGATCTCGGCGAGGCTGGCGCGCTTGGCCGCCAGCGCGAACGCTCGCCGGGCGGCTTCCTTGCCCACCTTGCGGGGATAGGCCGCCCAAAAGTCGTCGAAGGCACCCTCGACCGGCCTCGGTCGAGGGAGTGAACGTAGTGAACGGTTATCTGTACTCTCTTCTCTTCTCTTCTCTTCTCCTCTGGAGCTTGTCACAGTCTCTGTCACAGAGAGGGCATTTGCAGTCTTATCAACGTAGTCGCCAATTTCTGATGGCGATCTCCCTGAAGGAGGTAGAGATTGATTTTCGGACATTTTCTGATCCGCGTGACTTTCTGACAGGATTTTAATGTCTTTTTGTCTCAAAACGGGTTCTTCGTCACTTGCAGACACGTTCGCCGAAGATGTCGCGACAGGCTCTGTGACAGTGGATGTTGCAATGTCTGCCGCAGTCTCTGTCACAGAGCTTGTGACAGACGTTTTGACAGCGCGGCCGTTTCTTCCTTTCGGGGTGGTCTGGTCTGCACCTGGATCACCTGAATTCGCGGCATCCTTTCGTTTTTTGGCTCGCGCGAGCCGGGCGGCCTCCGTTCTCTGCCGCTGCTCGAGCTTGCCGGCCCATGCCTCGCACACTTTCTCGGCAACGACCTTGTGGTAGAGGCGGCCGTCGGAGGCGACCTGCCATCCTCTCATCCCACCGTTCGCGCGCGCATGTCGAAACGTCTTCATGTCGCGACCATATCCGGCGAGCTTGCAGAGTGACGCTTCATCATTCGGCAGGCTGCCAGCCGGCAGCTGATGGTATGCAGCTGCGAAGAGCAGCATTGCGCATCGAAAAGCTTCCGCATGAGCGAGGCCTGCCAGGTCGGAGTCGCGCAACCGCACAACGTCGAGTTTCATCCATGTGTAGTCGCGCAAATCAGCTTCGGGCGGCGTCAGAGGCGCCATAGACGGGAATAGGGTGTCAGGCATTTGGTGCCGGGCCGTTGAGGCAGGTGACGAGGTGCGGATGGTGGTGTGCAAAGCGCCACAGATCGTGGACTTCGAGCGCGTTCAGATGCCGACAAATACGTTCGCCGCCGCGGTCCGCGGTGAGTGAATGGCAAAGCATGTCGAAATCGCTCGTTAGCGTGCACGCCATCAGATTTCGAGCCGGAAGAAGGTATGCTTCCCGATGATCGCAGTCGGCTGCAGTCCGGGGGCGCGCCAGGCCGGCTCGCATTCCGTCAGATTGGCGTAGTGTGTCGCTCCGTTCGTAATGTCGGGTTGACGATCGGTGATGATCGCCCGAGCCGTGAACTCTGCATCGGGGAACCATGGATCGAACGGACCGGCCGCTAGAAGAAGCGCGCGGTTCGGATCGTCCGCGTTCCAGCACGAGAACTGTTCATGCGCATCGCAGACGGTGATGATGTCTCGACCCCACCAACGCGGGTGGGCGGCGCGGGTGCGGATGACGCAACCGACTGCGGCCATGCCGGCGATCCCTTGTCCACGCGCCTCGCCGGCGATGGTCAAAGTGAGCTTGCGGAGCGGCGTCATAAGTATGGCGTTCATCAGTCCGCAGCCTCCGAAAGTTGAATGCATGGGGGCGAAGAGGCTGTGCATGCTCGTTGGCGGCGCTGAACTGGATCCGAATGCCAACCCCAAACCGTTTTATTCCGGCCGCGTTTTCCACTTCGCGTGTCCGTGCCCGATCGAGTGCGACCGAGGCGCACCCACCCATCAAGCCGATATGTATTGCCAGAATGCAGTGCCTCGTCCTGGTAATTCACAGCCCATGGCCGGCCGTATGCCGGCATGATTGCCTCGCGCCACAAGCGAAGCATGACGCGATTGGCCCATGGCACCGCTGCGCAGAGCCGCGCGAGCTCGATCGCCTGCGTCCGGTCCAAGCCACAGGTGCCGCCAGGTTTGATAGTGGTGGCCGTCACGCTGAGTGCGATCAGATCGCCATGCAGGAATACCCCATGCGCCCAAACGTCAGCATTCGGTCGATTGCAGGCGCCCATACGATGGCCCCATCTGGCAAGCGCGAGATTGGCTTCGCGCAAATCGAATGCCGCGAGGTGCTGGATCGGCATGGCAAGCATCATGCCGCCCTCCGATAGATGCTACGGACGAGCTGCATCGCGTCCTCGGCCGATCGCACCACGCCGGCGATGCCGCCTGCCTTGCGCACGGCGTCGATGAACGTGACCTGCAGGGCTGTCGGTTGACCAATGCCAGTCTTCACCTCGGCTGCGGTGAACACGGCGAGCTCGCGCCCTACCATTTCAGGTGTCACCACAACCGTGGTCCATCCGACCAGATCGGAACTGCCAGGCGCCAAACCGTAGACGACGCGCGTGCCATCCTTGTGGATCGCCACTCCGACATTGTTCCGAAACAGCCGGACATGACGCGCCTCGCGGCCGAGCATGAGGCGGATGTCGGCTTGCAGCACGGCTTCACCGTTGCTCATGCACGGCACTCCGCATCATGCGGCTGCGCAGCTCGGGTGTGCCGCTTGATCGCTTCCTCGATCTCGACGACGCGAGCTTGCAGAGCTTTGTGACCCTTCGGACCACTGTATTGGCGCAGTAGGACGAGCTCGCGACGCAGCGCGTCCACCTTCTCCTCGAAGGTGAATTCGTCGACACGCGGCATCAAGACAGGGTGCCGTGTCACGCGCGTCTCCGAAAATGACCGCGGGCCTGCTGCTTGAAATGCAGCATCGTCGTCACCCATCCGGGCTTGTAGCCGCGGGCATCGGCGATGGCCTGGATGTCGGCGCGCGTGTGCGCCCGGCGCAGCAGCGCCTTCAGATCACCGGTGGCGAGCGGGTTCTCGCCGACCTCGCGCAACTCGCCGGCCACCTGCTTGGCAGCGACGCGCGCGGCCGAGGGTGCCACGAAAACACGCCCGCAGCCTGGGCAGCGCGGCGCCGGCGCGAATGCCAGGTAGCATGCGGGGCAGCTGCGCACGGCAGCCGCCTGTGCGCGCTTGGGCGATGCCGTCAGGCTCCATTCGCGCGCGGCGTCGGGCAGGCCGTGGCGAAGCACGTTGCCGACGTGGTCCAGGATCACGGCGCGGCTGCCATCCTTTTTTGGACGCAGCACGCGACCGCTCTGCTGCATGTAGATGACCGTGGAAAGGGTGGGCCGCAGCATAATGGCGCCCTGCACCACTGGAATGTCGGTCCCCTCGCTGATGATGTCGCAGCTGGCGAGCACGTTGAGCCGACCGTCGCCGATCGCGCTGATCAGCGCCGCACGACGGCCGGCATCCATGGATCCGTCGACGGAGGCCGCTTTCCACCCGCGAGCGCGGAACCCTTCCGCAACGTGCTCGGCATGTTCGACGCTGCTGCAGAAAGCAATCGCGGGCCGGCCACCCAGCATTTTTCGGTAATGCGCCTCGGCGTCACCCGTGACGGAGCGCTGGTCCATCGCGGCCGCGGCTTCGGCCGAGGTATAGTCGCCGGCGCGAGTGCGCAGCTTGTCGAGGTCGGCCACGATCGGCGGCGCGAAATAAGAGTAGCGGCACAGATACCCTCGAGCCATCAGCTCGGCCATGCTGGGTCCCAGCACCATGGTGTCGAATGCGTCGGCCAACCCCTTGCCGTCCAGACGGGCTGGGGTGGCCGTCACGCCCAGCGTGAAGATGCCGTCCCAGTAGGCGAGCAGCTTCTGGTAGCCGGTGGCGACGGCGTGGTGGCATTCGTCCAGCACAAGAAAATCCGGCCGCGGATACCGGGCCAGCCGGTGCACCATGGTCTGCACCATGAACACCTGCACGGGGGCGCTCGTCTCCGGGTATCCGGGCGCAATGATGCCGTATCGCACGCCCTCGGCGCGCAGCGCAGCGGCGATCTGCAGAACGATTTCGATGCGGTGCGCACCGAGGTAGCAGCGCATACCGCGCGACCACACCATGGCACCGATCGAGCAGAAGGTGACTGTCTTGCCGGCGCCGGTCGGCATGACCAGGCAGACACGACGATGCACGCGCATGGCTGCGCGCACGTCCGCCTTGGCGGCCTCCTGGTAATCGCGCAGGAAGACAGCCATCGCCTCAGTTCAGCGGGCTGACGCCGGTGTTTACGAAATCTCGGTCGCCGCGCCACCCGGGCTTCTCGTTCGAATGGTCTGCGCCGTTGCTGGTCACTGTCTCGGTGGTCGCGGCCTGCTCGTCCACCATTTCCGCAGCGCGGTCCGCCGCGTCGCCCGAGTGCTCGGCCAGAGTGTGTTCGATGTCGCCCTGGTCGGGTTTGATGCGGACGGCCGCGCGCTCGCCCATGAATTGATCGGCATCGGCAGCGATAATCATGATCGTGCCGCCCTGCATATCCATGATGTTGAAGCGCTGATCACTGTCCTTACGCATCGTGATGGTTAGTTTGATGCCATCCTTGACCATCACGCTCTCCAGCGTGGCCTGGATCGTGGGCAATCCACTGGCGGAGATCATCTCGACCGCCTGGCGCACGCTTTCCTGGACCGCGGCTTCAACCGAGTGCGCCGTCTCGCGCTGCTCGCTCTCGCTCCGCTGATCCCACGGGCGTTTGTCTTGCTCGTGTCGCAGCTTATTCAGGATCATGTCTCGCAGGTCGCCCGTCATAGTCTTGGCGGCGATCGTCAGAGCGTGCGCGCGGTTCGCCTCGCGCTGCTGGTCGAGCTCGATGCGGCGCGCTTCGGCCGCCTCTGCTTCGGCGGCGTCTTCGGCCGCCGTGGTGGTGCTGGTCTTGCTCTTTCTGCCTCGTGGCATGCTGGTGCGCTCCGGTGAAAAGAAGGGCCGCACCGTTTCCGATGCGGCCACGCGAGACGTCGAGCTTAAGCGGCGGCTGCCTGTGGAGCGGCTGCGATAGGATTGACCGCAAAAGCGGCCGGATCGAAGGCCGCGGTCTCGGGCGGGATCGCATCGACGGTGAACGTCGCGTCCTGATTGTCCACGCCCTGCACGTCAGCCGAAAGGGTCACACTCCCAGTGAAGCCCGCGCCAGGCGTAAACAGGCCGGCCGTGGTGAAAGCTCCGTTCGCGCCCTGCACTGAAGGCTGCAACGTGACGGTGCCGGCAGAGGGTGGTGCCACCTGCACGGTCGGCTCTACGAACGTGTCGCCCTGCGGCGTGTTGCCGACCAGGCCGAAAGCAAGCGTCTGCGCGGTATTGATGTTGGGTGCAGTGATCTGAACCATTGTGAAGCTGTTCCCTGTGTGGATGAAGAAGAAGGCGTATCGGACCCAAGGTCGCGGACGAATGTGCCGCGCAATGAAGCCCACTGTGCCGAGGATCGAGTTCTCGCGGCGCAGGATGGTCCGCAGGGCTTCGAGTGGATCAAGAAACGGATCGTTCTCGTCCATGCTCTAACTCCCGGCGATCGGCGCCAGAGCGGCGCGCGATGTGTTTGAGCGTTTGCGCATGCCGTGCCCGACAAACACTATCCGCTCGGAGCGAGTGGCTGGCGCCCAACACAAGCCGCAGGTGCCGCACGTTGCCGTTTTGTCGTGCTGCTGCGGGCAGAGCAGACCTTCAGGCACGCGCGGCCCAGGATCTGGTTGACGCCAGATGGTCGTGACCTGGCCGGCCCGCGGCGCTGCATCGGGCGGGACGGAGAAGCGGATCACCCAGCGATCGGGCCAGCCCTCATTCAGCGCAGCCAGCAGATCGCCGATTTCGCTCTCGATCGGCCAATGCGTGTAGCCCCACACGTGCAGGCCAGGCAGCGCCAGCATCCAGCGGGCCCAGGCGGCGACATATTCGGCCGACCAGAAATCGCCCAGGATGTGCAGACGGAGGGCGAACCCGTCATCGCCGCAGGTGCGCGCGTAGTAGCGCAGCTCCTCGTCGAGGCGATCGATGAGCGCCGGCCCATGCGCGCGCCGCGGCGCCGCCGGCATGCCGTTGCCGTAGCAAGCGCGCCAGAGTTCGCAGGTCCTCGGGCAGGTGGCTCGTTCTTCGAGCGTCAGTGTGTAGATCGGCATGCCGACCCATGGGCCGCGTTCGATCGTGTTGCCGATCTTGGCGTTGTTGTGGCCGCTGATCAGCACTCTCTGGGAGCGCTCGACCGGGGTCACGCGCGACGGAAACAGCGTGCGCCCGTCAACAATGGCGGGGTGGTCAGCCCGAAGCGATGCCTGTTCAAGGTCGGCGTGATGGCTGCCCGCCGCAACAAAGCGCGTGCGCGATCCGCCTTGCGATCGGCGGTTTCCACCGAAGCCGGGGTTCACCGCATGGGGACCCGTGCGCGGTGGATTATGTGCGATTGATCCCACTTCTAGTGGCCGAACCCGGTGGTTGCGCGCGATCCAGGCACCACTCCGACATGTCCGCGAGGACCCAACTCATGCTTGCCAGCGCACCGGCAAGCTTTCGCATCATCCAGTGCATGCAGCGCGTCTCCTATGGCGTGCTGTCGCGCCCGCAGCGTTTCGATCTTCAGCTCCAAACGGCGCAGCTCGTCTGCGTCGTAACGGCGCTTCCAGGCGCGTAAACGATCGGCTTCGTCGGCCAGAACGGCGCAGGGACGCCCATACCAAAGCGTCGTGACGCGCCGGGCAGTGAGGTTCAGTGCGCGTGCGGCGCGGTTGATCCCTGCCTTGACGCTGTCGCCCGGTGACCATGGTTCGGCCGCCGCGCGCACGATGGAGAGCATCTCATCAGCCGTTGACGACATGGTCCGGTCTCGTTTGGTCACCAGGGCGATGCGATTGGTCACGCGCCTGATCTTCCGTCGCGGCAGGGTGCGCTGCAGCAATGGGCGACGGAGCGACATGCGTGACGAAGCGCGACAGGAAATCGGGCCAGGCTGCAATGTCAGCGGCGGATGTCATGGATGACCGCGCCAGACGTGCACGATGCAGGACCCGACATGAGCCACAAGGGTCAAGACGAGCGCGAAGAGCGCGCCGATCACGACAATGGCGACAATGCCGGCCACAAGGCAGATCAGCACGCAGACCGCACCTGCCACCCCCCAGGGGGGCGGAGCAGGGGGGAGCGGATCATCCTCCGGGAAGGCGTCAAACGGCATCTCAGAAAAGCCGCCAGACGATCGTGTCCAACACGGTCTGGACCCCCGGCTTGACGAGAGTGTGCCTGCGATCGACGGGCGTCATGCGGCGCTCGGGACCGGATCGTTGCGGACCCGGCCCCTCACCCCTACGCTGGGGTTGTCCAGACCACCAACGGAGATCGTTACGTGAACAAGTTCCTTTCCATGCCCGAGAGCGAGCGCCCGGCCGCGCTCATCGCTGCCAGCAACATCGCGGCTGCCTGCATCCTCAGCCAGGGCAAGCCCGTCGATCCCCCGGCCGCTGCTGTGGTGCTCGCCGCCTGCGCCAACCTTCTCGAGATGCACCTGTCCCGAGGCTGAGTGGCCGTGCCACACCCACTGGAATAGCACGTCGGATGCGGCCACGAGCGCGTCCGCATCCTCCCGGCTACGAACGACGCGGACCGGCAGCGCGAAGGCGCCACGATCATTTCCGGTCTGCGCCCAAGAACGCGCCACGAGCTCGGCCGCCCAGCACTTCACTTCGACCTCGTTCATCGGGCGTCCCCAAACTTCAAGAAGGCAAAATCATGATTGGAAATGACGATTTCGCGTCGCCGATCGACCGAAATACACAGCGCAAGATCCTGCTGCACTTGCGGGCGATCTATCCGGAACGGACACAGCTCGTTCAAACGCTCGAGATGGATCGGGAGGAAATGGTGAGAAATCTCACCTACCTTCAGGAACACGGCCTTGTGGATGGCGGCGTTAGGTGGAGTGCCCACGGCTACTCGCTCACGTATCAAAGCCTGACCGCAAAGGGCGTCGACTTCCTCGAGGATGACGGCGGCCTGTCCGCAATCCTCAACACCGTCACGATCAGGATGCATGCGGACACCATCCGCGATCTGATCGCCGTGCGCATCGATGCCACAGACCTGCCGCCCGAAAGAAAGTCCGCGATCAAGCAACATCTCGCGGCCCTCTCTGAAGCGGGCCTTCGAGCAGCCACAACGGACCTTGTTCAGGCCGGTCTTCGACACCTTGAGGACGTGCCCGGGTGGCTTCGAACACTTGGCGCCCTTTGAGCGTGGTGATGCGAGTGAACGTCGTGATGCCGGTAGCCGACACTTCGAAGTCGTCGGGCATGCTCACGCTGGCGTCGAACGCGATGCGCAGGACGGAACCGTCCGGCGTCAGATCGAACCAGGCGTCCGTCACCGTCAGTATGCGGCGCGCCGTCACGCCGACACCTGTGAGACGGCCGCATCTTGGTCTTCATCTGCGGACAGATCACCCTGAACGCCCACAATCTCGGCAGCCGTTATCTCGATTCCGGCCTTGCGAGCCGCTTCGATGACATCCGCTTGGCGAGGCGCAGGGATATGCCCTGCACCTTTCCAGCTTTGGACGGTCGATGGAGACGTGCCGAGGATGGCTGCCGCTCTACGCGTCCCCCCCAATCGACTGATGACATGTTCCGCAGCGTTCATGTGCGAACGATGCGCACAGCTAAGCACGCTGGGTCAAGCGAAACTTTCGCACGGACCCGTGCGGCAGAATCGGACATAAGGCACTCATGCGCGACGGCCTATCTGTAGTCGAAGCGGTCCGGCATCTACGAGTACGATCGGGGCTCAGCGTCCGCGCCTTGGCGGACAGGGCAGGTTTCGGTTCTCCGAACGCCTACCGGCACTACGAAACGCTCTACAAGCGGGATAACCTGCCGCTTGAGGTGGCACGGCAACTCGCGGACGCTCTTGCTGGTCGTGGCGAACCGCCCATCGACAAAAACGAGGTGCTCGCCCTTGCTTTCGACGAGGCCTACCCCCTGACGCCCGCCAGCGCTAACGCTTCACGTGCGCCCGACTCGCCAAACCTTCCATTGCGAGGCTCAATGCCTCGTGACGTGCCAGTCTTCGGGACCGCTCAGGCTGGCCCAGACGGATCGTTCTGGCTCAACATGCAGCAGGGAGCGATCGACTACGTCAGGAGGCCTCCGGGGCTGATGAGCAACCAGAGAGCGTTTGCGGTCTATGTCGAGGGGGACAGTATGGTCCCATGGAAAGAGCCTGGCGCTCTTCTCTTCGCTAACCCCAACCGTCCACCGTCGCCCGGCTGCTATGTCGTCCTGGAATTTCTGAGTGGTGACCCGGGTCGCCCAGCCGCGGCCATGGTCAAGCGCCTTGTGCGGCGTTCGGCCAGCGCCATCGAGCTTGAGCAATACAATCCGCCAAAGACGTTTAAGATCGACGCGGAAAAGGTCGTAGCGATCTACAGAGTTATGGAAGTTGAAGAAATACTGGGCGTTTAGGCCGAAAACAATCTCGTAAGCCTGTCGGTTTCGGCTGCGTGTAATTTCTCAACCTCATCCTGCAGCTGCTCTGCCATCCGACGAGCGTTGACGACCACTTCTTTTTGTCTTGGCGTCCCCGGAAGGCTCGTCTCAAGTATGGTCAAAGTAAGACTCGTGAGAGCGGTGAGCCTGCTTAGGGCGCTGCTCCGTTCGAAAACGACGAATTCTATGGGCGGGTTTGCCGATGCTCCAACACCTTCCGACATTCTATAATCCTCTTATTGATTAAGTAGTCCAGTATTGACGTTGCTATGCCCCTGGCCGGAACTGGTCGCGGACAAGACACCGCGCTGATCAAATACGAAGCTGGCCGTGGTGGTGTGCGATGTCGCGCCGCCAGCCAAAAGTCCGACCACAGGAATGAAGCTGGCCGCGTTGGCCGCCGCCTGCGCGTAGACGTAGATGTCCGTCCTGGTGCCGTCCGCTGCGGTGGCCGTGCTGTTCGGCTCGCCGAGCCGCCCAATCACATCGGCTTCGGTGGACCGGCCGACGGTAAAGCTCGCCATATCGGCGGCGGTGACTTTCGTGCCGGACGAGGCGCACCCCCAGAGAGCGGCCGCTGTCGCGAGCAGGAAAGTGGGACGTAGGGCGAAGGCGCGCGGCAAAATCATTCCGCATACGTAGCGCAGTGCCCCTTTCGACGTCTGTGCGAACTTTTCGCTTGCACTCCTTCGCACGATGTGCGCGAACTTCGCACAGACGCGGTCCTACCGGCCCGTCACCTGGAGGACGCCATGCCGACCCGCTCTGCTCATCAAGGCCGAACTGCCGGCGAACTACGCTGGGCGTTTGTCAAATACACGATCGTCACCTGCTCGACGGTTTACATGATCACCGCCTTGGCAGCAGCTTTTTCCATTCTGACCAGCCAACCATAGATGGCCGAGCTGAAGCTTTCACGACAGCAGGTTCGCAAGGCGCGGCGCTCCGGTCGCAAAGCCGGCGCGCGCACCTCGCAGATCATGAAGGTCAACGAGAGGCTCGCCCAGCTGGCGGAACTGCAAGCGAGTAGGGCGGCCGCTCCGATCAAACGGAAAATCGAAGAATAGGAGTATTACGCTGTGGCCGAGTATATTGACGATCCGGAACTGATCGCCATGACGAAAGTAAAAAAGGCGGTCGATCTGCTGACGCCTGTGCAACGCGACCGCGTGTTCGCTTGGATCAAGGTCCGCGCCGAAGAAGACCAGACTGCGCAGACCCTGACCTCCCAGCACGACATCCCGCCCACGCCGATGCGCCGCGGGGATGTGCTGTGACGCCTCCGATCGACCCGAAGCCGCTGGTATTTGCAACGGTCGCGGAAGCATTGGCCTTCCAACGTGTCATCGCTTCGGCCGAGTTCGGGCCCAGCCCGTCCGTCTTGCAGTTCGTCATGCTGCGGGTGGCCGACGAGATCGAGCGCCTTTCGTCGTCCACGACGGGGGCAACACGATGAGCCTCCGCACTCGCTTGCACCAGATCGAGCGCACCGGCCGCGACATGTGCCAGGCGCTCAACATTGAAGCCGAAGCAACGCTCTATCCACCGTCCGTCCAAGCCATGCTGCGTGAGCACGCGTTCCAGGCGCTGACGACAGCAGAGAACGCGGCCTGCGCGCTGGACGAACTCGATCGGACCGAGGCGCAGCCGACGCGCCGGCCGCGCCGGCTGCTCTCTTTCCTGCGGTTCGCGTCGTGAGCGAGACACGCGAGGAGACGAACGCGTCGGCTCCCGTGTCGATAGGCGAACAGGTCACCGCCGTGTTGAGCGAGGTCATCATCCTCGAGACCCTCCTGCCGAGGCTCGTCATGGCCAGGAAGGAAACCCAGTGGCGCGCCGACCTGCGGCTGAAGCGGCTGCGGGCCGCTCTCGCCACGCTGCGTGAGCTGCAACAGCAGGCGTCCAGCAGGGCGGCCACACTGGGATGAGTGCGACAGCCGATCCTCAGGCCGACTACCTGGCGTTTCTTCGTGCCAAGCTGTGCTTTGCCCCAGACGCCGGCGTCGTCATCGACCCGGCTCGCCTCTCGCCGCTGCTGAAACCGCATCAGCGCGACATCGTGCTGTGGGCCATTCGCCGAGGCCGAGCCGCCATTTTCGCCAGTTTCGGCCTCGGCAAGACGTTCATGCAGCTTGAGATCTGCCAATCTCTGCTGGAACACCTCTGGCTGACTGCCGACCAGCTCGGCGCGCGCGCTCTGATCGTGCTTCCCCTCGGCGTGCGCCAGGAGTTCACACGCGACGCCGCCAAGCTTGGCGTCACCGTCCATTTCGTGCGCCGCACGGACGAGGTCGGCAGGGCTGGCCTCTACCTGACGAATTACGAGAGCGTTCGAGACGGCAAGCTGGACACGTCCTTGTTCAGCGTCGTCAGCCTTGACGAGGGCGACGTGCTCCGCGGGTTCGGCGGCAGCAAGACCTTCCGCGAGCTGATGCGCCTGTTCGACGCGACGCCCTACCGTTTCGTGGCCACCGCGACGCCGAGCCCCAACGAATACATCGAGCTGCTGGCGCACGCGGCCTTCCTGGGCGTGATGGATATCGGCCAGGCCAAGACGCGCTTTTTCAAGCGGGACAGCAGCAACGCCGACAAGCTCACGATCCATCCGCACAAGGAGCGCGAGTTCTGGACCTGGGTCGCGTCCTGGGCCGTCTTCATCATGTCGCCGTCCGACCTCGGCTACGATGACACCGGCTACGTCTTCCCGCCGATCAAAGTGCACTGGCACGAGGTCCCGTCCGATCACAGCGCCGCGGGCCAGGATCGCGAGGGCCAGGGGCGCATGTTCCGCAACGCGGCCATCGGCGTGAGCGACGCCGCCCGCGAGAAGCGCAGCAGCCTGGACGTCCGGCTCGCCAAAATGATGGAGTTGCGCGCGCTCGAACCGGCCGCGCACCGTCTGCTGTGGCACGACCTGGAGGACGAGCGCCGCGCGGTCGAGGGCGTCGTCCCGACCGTGACGAGCGTCTATGGAAGCCTGGACCTTGACGCGCGCGAAGCCGCAATCATCGCTTTCTCCGACGGAGAGATCCAGGAACTCGCGGCCAAGCCCAGCGTCGCCGGCGCCGGGTGCAATTTCCAGCGGCATTGTGCCTGGGCGATCTTCCTCGGCATCGGCTTCAAGTTCCGCGACCTGATCCAAGCCATCCACCGCATCCAGCGCTATGGCCAGGAGCGGACCGTTCGGATCGACCTGATCTACACGGAAGCCGAGCGCGACGTGCGCCGACAGCTCGAGGCGAAGTGGGCGCGTCACGACGAGATGGTGGCGCAGATGCGCGCGCTGATGGTCGAGCACGGGCTGTCCGGTCAGTCCCTGGGCGACGCGCTGACCCGCAATCTCGGCGTGCCGCGGCAGGAGCAGGCCGGCGAGGGCTGGCGGCTCATCAACTGCGATTGTGTGCCTGAGACGGCGGCCATGCCCGAAAACAGCGTGGACCTGGTCGTGACCAGCATCCCGTTCGCCACGCAATACGAATACACGCCGACCTACAACGACTTCGGCCACACCGACGACAACGCGCACTTCTGGGCGCAGATGGATTTTCTGACGCCGCAGCTGTTGCGCGTGCTCAAGCCTGGTCGGAACGCCTGCATCCACGTCAAGGATCGGATCGTGCCAGGCGGTCTCACCGGCCTCGGCTTCCAAACGCTGAACGCTTTTCATGCCGAGGCGATCTTTCATTACCAGCGCCACGGCTTTGCGTTCCTGGGCATGATCCAGGTGGACACGGACGTCGTCAGGGAGAACAACCAGACCTATCGCCTGGGCTGGTCGGAGCAGTGCAAAGACGGCACGCGCATGGGCGTCGGCGTGCCGGAATACGTGCTGCTCCTGCGCAAGCCGCCAAGCGACCTGACGAGCGGCTACGCCGACACGCCGGTCGAAAAGGGCAAGCCGCTCTGTCTCAATGATGAGGGTATAGCGGCACCGTTCGACAAGAAGCGCAACTGGAAGCGCCCCGTGCCGGGCACCGGCTACAGCCGCGGGCGCTGGCAATTGGATGCGCATAGCCATTGGCGCTCGTCAGGCGACCGGCTGCTCTCGGGCGTCGAGCTCCGCCGCATGCCGCATGAGCAGATGTATAAATGGTGGAAGGCACGTGCGCTGACCGAGGTTTACGACCATGCGGCGCATGTGGCGCAATGCGAGGCGCTGGATGAGCACGGCCTGTTGCCGGCGACGTTCATGCTGTTTCCCCCGCACACCGAGAACGACCACATCTGGAGCGATGTGGCGCGCATGCGCACGCTCAACGCCGATCAGGTGCAGCACGGCCGCGAAGTCCATCTCTGCCCTTTGCAATTGGACATCGTCGATCGGCTGATCCTGCAGCGCTCCATGCCGGGCGAGCTTGTATTCGATCCATTCGCCGGCATCGGCACGGTTCCGCTGCGTGCGATTAAGCTCGGCCGGCGCGGCCTGGGCACGGAACTGAGCGCGTCCTACTGGAGTGATGCGGTCGGCTACTGCCGCGCCGAAGAAAACCGTCGCGCGATCCCGTCCCTGTTCGATCTGCTTGACGTGTTTGAGCGCGACGAGGCGGCAGCGTGACACGCACTCGCATCGCAATCCCGCTCACCACGCTCGCACCGCTTCGCCGTCGGCGTCGCCGGGCTTGGCGCACATTTTGGAGGTGGCTGCATGGCTAAGCATGATCCCGGTGTCGCACTTATTGCGCTCACCGGCCCGTCCGGTGGCACACTGACCGCTACCCAGGTTTTCACGGATGACGGCAAGGGCGTCACCGATGTGCTGGAGCGCATCAAGACGGAGGTCGCGAAGGCGACAATCGACGTCACGACCGAGGAGGGTCGGCAGGCATGCGCATCGCTCGCCTACAAGGTGGCGCGCTCCAAGGCCTTTCTTGACGAGATGGGGAAGGCGCAAACGGAGGACTGGCGCGCGCGCACCGCTCTCGTAAACCGCGAGCGAAAGCGCATCACCAACGAACTGGACGCGCTGCGCGACCAGGTCCGCAAGCCCCTCGACGATTACGAGGCGATGCAAACCAGACGGGTTGAGCAGCATGAGGCAGCCCTGGTCGCGCTGGGCCAGCTCGGGCAGTTCGATGCGCTGGAGGACGAGCCGACCGTAGCTCAACTGAGAGAGCGCCTGACGCGCCTGGAGGAGTTCCGGTCACGCGGCTGGGAGGAGTTTAACTCCAAGGCCCAGGACGCGATCGCGGTGGTCGGCGGCAGGGTAAACCGCATGCTGGCCGCCGCCGAACGCCGCGCAGCCGAGGCCGAGGAGTTCGCGCGGTATCAGGCCGAAAAGGCGGAGCGGGAACGCCTCCGTCTGGAAGCCGAAGCGGCCGAGCTGGAAGCGGCCCGGGCTCGCCAGGCCGAAGAGCAGGCCGCCCGCGAGGCGCAAGAGCGTGCTCAGAGGGAGGCCGCGGAGCGGGAGGCGGCGGAAGCATCCGCCCGCGCCAGGGAGGCGGAAGCGCGCGAGGCAGCCGCGCAGGCGGAGGCGCGGGCCGCTCAGGAC